>CAZDML010000083.1:0-9235 GCA_964506645.1 uncultured Elusimicrobia bacterium
CGGCATCTAAATGAAAGGTGATCTGTACCATGCCCGTGCCGAACTTGTAAATCTGTGTAACGACTTCGGCGCCAGGGTAAATTTCGTCTTCAAAATAAAGGTTGGTGGTTTTATGGCTAGAGAGATCTTTAAACATCTCCTGCTCGTCTTTGCCGGTAAAATCCAGCTCAAGACCCAGGTCGAACGGGAACAGAATGTGGCAGTACATGTGCATAGGGTTTAAATAACGTCGCCCCGGCATATCGTTAGCCGGGGCCCACAGCTCAAGTCATGCTCCATGGATCCCGGCTAAGACAATGCCGGGATGACAGCTTTGACTACTTCGCGGCTTTGGCGCGAGCTTTCTGGTTTTTATAACGCCGTTTCTGGCGCTGACGGATTTGGAACCGTCGTTTGGATTTTCCACTTTTTGCCATGCGATGATTATAGCTTGTATAATCGATCCGTAGTTCAACTTTCAAAACCCCTACATGCCCATACAGACTTTACTCATTATCGGCGGAGGCCCCGGCGGTTACGCCGCAGCGCTTGAAGCCGCGCAACGCAAAATAGCGGTCACGCTCGTGGATTCTCATGAGATTGGCGGCACCTGTCTCAATCGCGGCTGCATCCCCTCCAAATTTTTCCTTTCCAAAGCCAAACACGTCTCCGACGCCCAACAGCTCCACACTACCGGCATCGAACTCCATTTAGAGAAAGTGCGGATGCGCTCTCTGGTGGAACAGAAAAATGAAGTATTGAAAACCCTCCGCCAGCGCATGGAGCAGGCCTGCAAAGCCGGAAATGTGAAACGCATCACGGGCAAAGCCCATTTTGTGTCCCCTAAAGAAATTGAGGTCGTCTCCGCAAGTGGTGGGACGCAGAAGCTCACCGCGGACGCGATCTTGCTTGCCACCGGTACAGCACCCGTCATGCCAAAGATTTTCCCCAAACACCCCGCGATCCTCAACAGCACCACAGTCCTGGACCTGGAGCATCTCCCAGCCCACCTGGTGGTCGTCGGGGGCGGCTATATCGGTTCTGAACTCGCCTGCGCGTTCCGCGGACTGGGATCTAAAGTCACTTTGATTGAAAAGGAATCGCGATTGCTGCCGACCCAAACAGAATTTGAAGCGGCCGCCACCGTGCTTCAGCGTTCCTTTGAAAAACGCGGGATGACCGTCTGGACCAAGACCACGGTGGATGCGGTGACCCCGGTGGACGACCACCATTTAAAAATCAAATGTTCCAATGGGGAAACGATCGAAGCCAATGCGCTCTTGCTTGCGATGGGTCGTGCGCCCGCACTCCTCGATTTGGATATTGATGATGCCGGACTCGATCTCGAAAGCGGCCGCCCGAAGATTAACGCATCCATGCAAACGAATATTCCTCACATTTACGCAATCGGCGATCTCGTGAGTCCACTTCCGCTGGCGCACGTCGCTTCGCGCGAAGCCCATGTCGCTGTCGCTCATATGTGCGGCGAGAAAGTAATGATCGATTATTCCGCTATCCCCCGCTGTGTGTATACCTGGCCGGAAGCGGCGGCGGTCGGACTGACCGAAGCCGAAGCACAGAAAACCGGGTTCACCCCCCGCGTCGATCGGTTTCATTATGCGGCCAACGCCAAGGCGATGGTGGAAGGGGAGACCGAAGGTCTCTGGATGACCGTCACGGATACGGTGACGCGAAAGATTTTGGGCGGTCAAATCGTCGGCGCGCACGCCACGGAGCTCATTCATTTACTCGCGCTCAGCATCAAAGCCGGATTTACCACCGATCAGATTGCCGATACGGTGTTTGCCCACCCGAGCTATGCCGAAAGCTTTGTCGAATCGATGCAGCGCAGTGTCGCCGCGAGCACCCAAAAGGTTTCTTCCTGATGCCCACAGCTCTTCGTCCGCGTCTCCCCGCTGAATACCATCGCGAAATCCCCGCCGGCCCGCTCTTCAATGGCGTCAACCGCGTCCTAGAAGCGGAAAAGCTCAATACGATTTGTGTCAGCGGTAAATGCCCAAATCGCGGCGAATGTTTTTCGCGCGGCAGCCTAGCATTTATGATTTTGGGTGACACTTGCACGCGCCACTGCGGTTTCTGTGCCGTCAAAGCCGGAAATCCCGGCGGCGTTGTGGATTGGACCGAACCGGATCGTCTCGCGAGAGCCACGGTTGAACTTCACCTTAAGCATGTGGTCATTACGACCGTTGCACGGGACGATTTGAAGGATGGTGGCGCAGCACTCTACTCGGAATGCGTCCGAAAAGTTCATCAGGCGGCACCTCAGGTGGTTGTGGAAATTCTCACCTCCGATTTTGAAGGCAATCGCAACGCCTGGGAGGTGATGCTCGATTCCAGGCCGGATATTTTCAACCACAATATTGAAACCACCGAGCGCCTTACGCCCAGCGTACGATCTAAAGCAAAATACCGGCTATCGCTTGACCTCCTACAGTATGTGAAAACCAATCGCTGTCATCCTGCGATGAAAACGAAATCCGGTCTGATGCTTGGGCTGGGAGAAACCCGCGAGGACGTCGCCCAGGCGCTCCGGGATCTCCGTTCCGTAGGCTGCGATTACCTGACCATCGGTCAATATCTGCAGCCATCTACCAAACATCTTTCGATTCAATCGTTTGTGCCCATCGAAGATTTTAAACATTGGGAGCGCGAAGCGTTCAGCCTGGGTTTTGAACGCGTGGCTGCAGGACCGCTGGTTCGAAGTTCCTATTTTGCCGACCAATTACATTCATCCGGAGATCTTGCATGACGACCGCCGCTGCCCCCTTACAATCACCGCTCCACAACCTTCATCTACAAGCGGGCGCCAAGATGATCGATTTTCATGGTTGGCTTTTGCCCGTGCAGTATTCGGGCATTTTGGATGAACACAACAGCGTCCGAAAGGCTGCCGGTTTGTTCGATATTTCCCACATGGGCCAGGTGATCATCGAAGGCCCCAAAGCCTTTGACTTCATCCAGAACCTCATTACCAATGACCTACAGCGGACATTTGATAAGGGCTTGGGTGTTTATGGGCACATGCTCAAGCCCGATGGCACGGTGATTGATGACATTTTTGTTTACGGCCTGAAAGAATCCAAACGCTTCTTCTTTGTCGTGAACAGTGCCACCCATGCCAAGGATCTGGCGTGGCTGCGCGAACATGCGACCGATGGCGTCACCATCATGGATTTGGAACATCGTGCAGGCATTGCCATTCAAGGCCCAAAAGCACTGGACATTATCCGTAAGACGGTCGCCGGCATCTCCGAACTGCCGCGTTTTGCTTTCCAACAGATTAAAGCCGGCGATCCGAATCAGACATTTTGGGGATGCCGCACGGGATATACAGGCGAAGAAGGGGCTGAATTCTTCGGCCCCATCAGCACTATTTCAACACTCTGGAATCAGCTGCTAGAAAACGGCAAGTCGCTGGGACTCAAGCCCTGCGGGCTCGGCGCCCGCGACACACTGCGCCTGGAAGTAGGCTACCCGCTCTACGGCAACGAACTCACGGAAGACCACACTTCGCTCGAATCCAACATGGAATGGGCGATCAAGTGGACCAAAGGCGATTTTATCGGCCGTAAAGCGCTCGAAGCGCAGAAGGCCGCGGGCGTGAAAACAAAACTAATGGGTTTTGAACTCACCGAGCGTGGTATCCCGCGCGGTGGCTACGCCATGAAGATCAACGGGCAAACCGTGGGACAGGTCGCCAGCGGTACGTTTGCGCCGACCTTGCAAAAGGGGATCGGAACGGCCTTTTTTCCAGTAGAATATGCGCAGGTCGGACAAGCCATTACGATTGAACTTCCCGGCAAGTCCGCTCAAGCCCAAGTTACTGGACTCCAATTTCTAAAAAAATAATAAGGGGACTTTTTGTGAGCACATCCAATCGCCGTTATGCCAAATCGCACGAATGGGTCAGAGTTGAAGGCACACTGGGATATGTCGGCATTTCCGACCATGCACAGCATGAAGTGACCGATGTCGTTTACGCCGAACAGGCCAAAATCGGTAAAACTGTCAAAGCCGGAGAAGAAGGCACGACTATCGAATCCGTCAAAGCCGCCTTCAGCATCTACGCCCCCGTGTCCGGGACGATCGTCAAATCCAACACCGAACTCGATAAAGATCCTGGCCTCATCAACAAATCACCCTACGACAACGGTTGGATGTTCGCTATTGAGATGACCAACCCGAAAGAACTCGATGCGCTCATGACCGAAGAACAGTATCAAGTGTTTTTGAAGTCGCCCGAAGCCGCTTCTCACCACTAAATTAAGGAGCCGTTATGGACTTTACACCCCACACAGACGCCGAACGGGAGTCGATGCTGGCGACCATCGGTGTGTCGAAGTTCGAAGACCTCATCAAAGATCTTCCCGTAACAAAAGCCGATCTCAAAATTCCTGCCGGGCTCTCCGAAGGCGAAGTCGTGCGCCATCTGCATGAGCTGGCCTCTAAGAATCAGGCCGCCGGAAAGTTTTTGTCCTTTCTCGGCGCCGGCGCCTACGAACATTTTTCCCCCGCCGCAATCTCCGCACTCATGAGTCGCGGGGAGTTCCTGACCGCCTACACCCCCTATCAGCCCGAAGTCAGTCAGGGTACCCTCCAAACACTTTACGAGTTCCAAAGCTCCATTTGTGAACTGATGGCCATGGACGTCTGCAACGCCGGCATGTACGAAGGTGCCAGCGCCTTAGCAGAAGCCGTTCTCTTGGCCCTTCGCGAGACCGGCCGCAAGGAAGTGCTCGTGCCGCGCAGCCTGCATCCCGACTACCGCGCCGTGCTCAACACCTACACCGCCGAGTCGGGTGCCAAAATAATCGAGATCCCTTTTAAGCAAGGAACGCTTGACCTCGAATTTGTTCAAAAGAATCTGACCGAACAAACAGCGGCCATTGTCGTTCAGAACCCGAACTTCTTCGGCGCGATTGAACCCGTGCAAGCAGTCGGTCCTCTGGCGCAATCCAAAGGCGCTCTCTATATTGCTTGCGTGAATCCGCTGTCCCTCGGTATCCTGACCCCTCCGGGCGAGTACGGTGCGGATATTGCCGTGGGTGAAGGACAGTCGCTCGGTATTGCACCGGGCTACGGGGGCCCTTACCTGGGTCTGTTTACTTGTAAAACGAAGTGGCTGCGCAAAATGCCCGGCCGCTTAGTCGGCCAAACGGTCGATGTCGATGGCAAACGTGCTTATGTTTTGACGCTTCAAGCCCGCGAACAGCACATTCGCCGCGAGAAAGCGACCTCGAACGTCTGCACCACCACAGCACTCATCGGCTTCTGCGCGCAGTTCTACATGTCGCTCCTGGGCAAGCAGGGGATTCGTGACGTTGCCCATCAAAATCTAAGCAAGAGCCATTACGCACTCTCGCAGCTCACGCAAATCCCCGGTGTGCGAGCAACCTTCAATAGCCCGTTCTTCAATGAGTTTGTGATCCAAACCAAGACTCCGCCCGAAGTGCTGCAGCCGAAACTCTTTGCGAAAGGTATCGTGGGCGGCTTGCCACTCAAGAAATGGTTTCCCGAGCTCGAGAACTCCTCACTCTGGTGCGTCACTGAAACCAAGACCAAAGGCGATATCGACGACTTGGTGCGAACGTTCAAGGAGGTGCTCTAATGTCGATTCAAAAATTAGAACCTCTTATCTTTGAGAAAACGCAAAACGGCCGCCGGGGTTATACGCTGTCGGCGTTGGATGTTCCTTCCATCAATCCGAGCGATGTGCTACCCGCGGAAAGCGTGCGTAAAACCCCGGCGCAGCTTCCCGAAATGAGCGAGCTGGATGTCATTCGCCACTACACGCGGCTTTCCCAGCTTAATTTCAGCATCGATACCCAGTTCTACCCGCTGGGATCCTGTACGATGAAATACAACCCCAAGGTCAACGAAATGGTCGCGGGTTTCACCGGCTTTAAAGCCATTCATCCGCTACAGCCGGATTCCACCGTTCAGGGATTCCTGCAGATGTATTACACGCTGGAACGCACCCTTTCCGAAATCTGCGGCATGGCCGAGTTCACGCTTCAGCCGTCTGCGGGGGCACACGGCGAACTCGCCGGGCTTCTGATTGCTCGCGCCTACCATAAGTACAAAGGCAATGCGCGTAAGACCGTCATCATTCCGGATTCCGCGCACGGCACCAATCCTGCCTCCGCCATGATCGCCGGCTACAACGTCGTCACGATCAAGTCGAATGCCGACGGCAGTGTGAATATCCCCGCTCTCAAAGAAGCGCTCAATCAAGATACCGCTGTTTTCATGCTGACGAACCCCAGCACACTCGGTCTTTTCGAAACGCAGATGAAAGAAATCGCCAAACTCGTCCATGATGTGGGCGCGCTGCTCTACCTTGATGGCGCCAACATGAACGCATTGGTCGGCATTGTTCGTCCGGGCGATCTCGGTTTCGACATCATGCATTTGAATCTGCACAAAACGTTCTCGACCCCCCACGGTGGCGGCGGTCCCGCAGCGGGGCCGGTGGGCGTGTCGCAAGCGCTGACGCCGTTCTTGCCTGTGCCGCGCGTGAGAAAAAATGATCAGGGCTATTCGCTCGAAGAAAGCGCGCCGCTTTCGATCGGCAAGATGCGCGCCTTCAACGGGAACTCGCTGATTCTCCTGCGCGCCTATACGTATATCCGCTGTCTTGGCAAAGAAGGCGTGGAGAAAATGAGCCGCACGGCCATCTTAAACGCCAACTACCTGCGCGTCCGGCTGCGTGAAAAGTATCTCGTGCCTATCGACCGCGCCTGCATGCACGAATGTATCTTCACGAACGGCAAACAGGCCGCTCAAGGCATCAAGACGCTCGATATCGCCAAGCGCATGCTTGATTACGGCATCCATCCGCCCACCATTTACTTCCCGCTCATTGTGCCGGAAGCCATGATGGTGGAACCGACGGAAGCCGAATCAAAACAAACGCTCGACTTCTTCATTGATGTGATGAATACCATCGCCGATGAAGCTCAAAAAGATCCAGCACTTCTGAAGAACGCTCCACATACGACCCCTGTCCGCCGTTTGGACGAAGTCAAAGCCGCACGAGAACCGAACCTGCGTTGGACATCTACAACGGCCGCTGGTTCTACGGCCCAAACCCCTGCAAACAAGTGATTTCCTCTCCCGGTCGGACAGAGACGAAAGCATGGCGTATCCTGACGACGCTCGCCCTGTCCGGCCAGGAGAATATGGATTTCGACCGAGAGACCCTGCGCCAGGTCGAGCTGGGGCAGGCCCCTCCCACCCTTCGCTTCTTCCTATTTAAGGAGCCTACGGCGACCTTCGGCCGGCTCCAAAAACAGTCTTCCTTCGCTTTGAAGGTCCCGGCGGGGATTCCTCTGGTACAGCGACCGACCGGCGGCGGGCTTGTTCTTCATGGCCAGGATCTTTGCCTGTCTCTCTGTTGGACCAACGGCCAAGCCCCCATTCCAACGGCAATCCGCGAGCAATACCAGTGGATCCATACGGTGATTCAGCAAGCCCTGCAAAACATGTTGCCGCTCGACATGGCCACATGCCGTGATTGTGCGGCACCGGAGCAAGCGTTTGACGTACGGGAATGTTTTACGCAACCGGTGGGATACGACTTACTTCAGAATAAAATAAAAATCGTGGGCGGAGCGCTTTACCATACGCGCAGCGCAACGCTCTATCAGGGATCCATCCAGCACGCAAAGCCTGCAGCGCTGATTCCGCTGCTCGAAAAGGCCTTTCGTATCGCATTTGTATGAAACTCTCTGTCATTCTCCCCCTGCGCAACGAAGAAAAAAATCTTTTACCGCTGCATAGCGCGCTTCAGCAAACGCTCACCCCGCTTTCTTCGGAGTACGAACTTATTTTTGTGGATGATGGTAGTATGGACGCTTCGCTTCAAACGCTCACCGCGCTGCACGCTCAAGATTCCAGGGTCAAAATTCTGTCGTTCACGCGAAATTTTGGGCACCAAGTGGCCCTCACGGCCGGGCTGGATCATGCCACCGGTGATGCCGTCATCATGATGGATGCGGATGGCCAACACCCGGTCGAGATGATTCCCAAACTCATCCATGAATGGAAGAACGGCGCTGAAGTCGTCTATGCGGTCCGCACCACCGGATCCTCTTCGCTCTTGCAAGGCGGCCTGGATACACTGTTCTACAAGACCTTTCCTTGGATCACGGGAATCCCCTTGCCGCCGCACTCCGCTGACTTTCGTCTTCTGGATAAGAAGGTGGTCGATGTGTTGCGCACACAACTTCGCGAACGTGTACGTTTCATGCGAGGACTCACCGCGTGGCTGGGCTACCGGTCCGTACAAATCCCCTATCGCGGACAGGGACGCAAGCAGGGAACCTCCCAATACCACTGGACCGACCGCTTACACCTGGCCATTGATGGACTGGTCTCTTTCTCTGCTCGACCACTGTATGCAGCCATTTATGCGGGAATTTTCTTTACGGGAATCGGTGCGTTTTACGCGCCCTACGCCGCTTATATGCGATTGGTGAGCCACCACGTAGTGCCAGGATGGACGTCTCTGATGATGGTCATTTCATTGATTGGCGGGATTCAACTGATTTTACTGGGGATCGTTGGACTCTATATCGGAAAGATTTACGAAGAAGTTAAACACCGTCCTCTGTATGTTCTTCGCCAAAGCACCGGCCTACCCACAGCCACGCCGCAATAAACGCGGCAGCCACCGTCCAATACTGGTAGCGAAAATCACTTGCCAAACCATAGAAAA
Organism: uncultured Elusimicrobia bacterium; assembly: GCA_964506645.1. Lineage (GTDB taxonomy): Bacteria > Elusimicrobiota > Elusimicrobia > 2-01-FULL-59-12 > 2-01-FULL-59-12 > CAZDML01. The sequence goes on from CAZDML010000083.1 coordinate 8,720, forward strand.
AGTAGCCGACACTGTAAATGCCGCCACTGATCGCCACACACACAACAGATTGGTTCCTCTGTCGCCAGCCTAAAATGGTCCATACAATAACCGCCAACACATAGAACCATCCCTGAAAGACAAGACTGTTTTTGATCACCGAACATCCTCCATAAATAGCTTTCATCCAAAATGGGGGTGAATAGTGAAAATTCCAGGAATTGGGCCACATTGTGTCTTCATACGCATACACCACATACCCTGTTCGCAAGGCCAACAGCTTGCGGTACCCTCTCGCCCGATGAACAAGGTAGTCCTTAGGATATTCTTGGATCGCCGACCGCCATACCCCTGCGAGCCTCTTTATTTCCGTAGAGTCACGTGTGAGAACAAGAATATCCCGCAGTGGTCCGTCATAATTCGGGATATAGGATTTCTCAAGCTCGGGAAGCCCAACACCCGAACGCAAAAATGTTGGAGGAACAAGGATCCGCTGTGCATGCACTGTCAGTGCCGTTAAGTCATGCAGCATGACAA
>CAZDML010000084.1:0-2569 GCA_964506645.1 uncultured Elusimicrobia bacterium
GGAACTTCCACTTTACAATGGCATTCCGCATCTCTTTGATCCAAACCAGAATCCCGATTCCGTGCGTGTTATTACCGATCCTAAAGAAGCCTCGAAGGCGCTTGAAGGGATGTTGCGCGTAATGGATCACCGCTTCAAGAAATTTGCCAGCATGATGGCGCGTGATATCACGCACTATAACGAAATGATGGCGGAGGAAGGACGGCCGCCGGAAGCCTATATCGTCATCATCATCGATGAACTTGCCGATCTTATGGCGGTCTCTCCCAAGGAAGTAGAACTCTCGATTCAGCGCTTGACTCAAATGGCGCGTGCGGTGGGCATTCATCTTGTTTTGGCGACTCAGCGTCCAAGCGTGGATGTCATTACGGGGGTTATCAAAGCGAACCTCCCGGCGCGTATTGCCTTCCGTGTGGCGTCGCAGACCGACTCCCGTGTCATTCTCGATTTTATGGGGGCGGAAAGTCTGCTCGGGAAAGGCGATATGCTCTTTTTGCCGCCGGGCGACCCCAAACCGACTCGCCTGCAGTGTGGATTTGTCAGCACCAAAGAAGTGCAGAAAATCACAGATTACGCCCGCAGTCAGGGCACGCCGGCCTATGAACGTATTTTGAATCCCATCACCGGTTCCTCAGGTGGAGCTGCCATTGAAAGCAGCGGGAATCCGGAAGAAGACGACTTGCGCCAGGGACTGATTCTGGTCTGTGAGCGCAAACGCGTGTCGCAGGATTTGCTAAAGGCCCACTTTGGCTCCTCTGCACGTGCTACCAATCTCTTAAGCCTCATGGAAGTCAAAGGGTTTATCTCCAAGCCGGAAGGCACCAACCGTTGGACCATTTATTTTGATCGAATTGAATCGTACCTCGGTCAGATTAAAAACCAGCAGCCCGTTTCTTAATCTTTCCTAAATCCATGTATAAAGTCCTGGTCGGTCTTCTCTTCTTTCTCGCTGGACCACTTTATGCCTTAGAGGCATTAACCCTCTCTGAAGTGCTCTCACGTGTATCGGCCCGCCAGCATTCTTTACAAACCGCACGGATGACGGTGACGCAGAAGGTTCGTCGAGGCTCGGCCCCCGGAGAGGCATTACGTGGGGTGCTCACCCTGCAAAAACCCGCCAGTCTTCGCTTTGAAGAGAGCCACCCCGAACGCCAGCGTCTCATATCGGATGGAGAAAAACTTTGGTTCTATACACCAGCAGCCAAACAGCAGTTGGTGGGATCCTGGGGCGCCTGGGTGCGTTCTGCACGATTGCCCCTGCCTCTCTATGATTTTCTGATGGGGACTCCTATCGACCGTCTCCAGGACCGCTATGAAATGCTTTTCGGAGGTCTCGACAATGGGTTCTATCGCGTCACACTCAAACCCAAAACGACAGGGGAATTGCCGCTGACACTCTGGTTTTCTCCCGAGACCTTTTTTCCAATGAAGGGGGTTCTCGAAAGCTCGGGGAGCGTGCTAGAATGGAACATCATGGTTTTAGAATTAAATCCTGCTCTCTCTCCTAAAACATTTCTCCCGACGGTTCCGAAAGGGACGTCGGCGGTCTCCTGGAATTTTTAAATGAGTATAACGCGGTCGACCATAGGTATTGTGCTTCGTGAAGGACGCTTACGACAAAGACTTTCCATCGCCGAATGCGCCAAGAATACCCATATCTCGCCGCGTTATCTCGAAGCGCTTGAAGAAGAACGTTGGAATGATTTGCCCTCCGAAAGCCATCGCATCGGATTTTTAAAGCTCTATTCTCGGTTTCTGGGTATTTCAGCTGATGATGTCCTTTCGCTTTACAATCAGGCCAAACAAACTCCGGTAGACAATGAGACGGCCCCTGAGTTGGCCAATGGAAAACATACCGAGCCAGTCAAAGCATCCTCGCATGGGCCCTCCGCCAAAGCCCCGTCGATGGCGCTTACCGGCCCTCATGTGGTAGGGATAGTGCTGGTTGTGCTCCTGGCTTGCTGGTTTGGATATCATTTTTTCCATCAAGACAAGCCCGGCGAACAAGCGACGCTGTGGAACGGCTTTCGCCCTCGACATAACCGTTTGGGGGCCAGCAAAATTCCTCAGCCTCAACAGCAGTTACGCATTCGCGCACAAACCGATTCCTGGCTGCGTATTCTCAATGATCAGCAACTCGTGTTCGAGGGATTCCTTCGCACTGGAAGCAATAAAACATGGAGCGGGACGGGTCCTTTCTCCGTGAAAGTGGGCAACAAAGACGCGATCTTTATGTATTTTAATGAGCAGGAAATTGATTTAAAGAAATTTCCCAGCCCCGTGCTGGATATAAAGTTGCCTCTCGAAAGCGCCCCGCGGTGAACCTCCCTAACCGATTGACTCTGCTTCGTCTCTGTCTTGTTCCTGCCTTTATGGCGTTCATGATTTTTGATTGTTTGTGGACGCGAGTGGCTTCGTTGATCATTTTTATTGGCGCCAGTCTAACGGATCTCTACGACGGAAAAATTGCACGCGAAACCGGTACGGTGACTGTCATTGGGACGTTTCTGGATCCTTTAGTTGATAAAATGCTTATTGCCGCAGCACTTGTTGGGTTTGTTGAACTTCA
>CAZDML010000084.1:2579-9230 GCA_964506645.1 uncultured Elusimicrobia bacterium
GCCTGGATGGTTGTGTTGATTATTAGTCGTGAATTTCTGATCACGGGGCTGCGCAGTCTGGCCGCATCGCGCGGCGTGGTCATTGCCGCAGAGCGAGGGGGGAAGTTTAAAACCGCTTCGCAGATTACGGCCATTATTGTAATTCTTCTCATCCTGATCAGTAATTCAGCTTTTGAAAAGTGGCCGTCACTGTATCCGCCCACCGACCTAGCGTGGGGACGTGCCGTGACGCACTTCCTGGCACGCGGTCCCTACTGGCTTGTGCTCTGGGCGTCTCTGCTGACCGTGGTCTCCGGATATCTCTACATACAGAAGTACCAGGACCTGCTGCGTAAAGAATTTTCCATCCTGAAAGCCAAAGGTCAGAGCCAGCGCCCTTCATGATCGATCTCCTGGCGAAAGCGCTGGCGAGTGGTTTATTCCTGAGTTATCTGCCTGGCCTTCTCCTGAAGCGCCATCATTTCACGGGCTCGGGCCTGGTGGGTTCCCTCTGGGGCGTTGCCCTTCTCCCTTGCTTGCCTGTATCGACGCCTCAGACAATCTTTGCATTGCTGGGCGTGGGCGCGATCAGTATTGCAATTTCCGATCGCGCAGAGGCGGCTTATGGCGTTAGCGACGACGCGCGCATTGTGATTGATGAATTTATCGGTTACTGGATTGCGATCGCATTTCTGCCGCATACCCGTCTTTTTGTTGTATCCGCCTTTATCCTGTTTCGAATTTTCGATGTCTGGAAAGGTCTCGGGATCGCGCGATGGGGGCGACTGCCTGGGGGGTGGGGCGTGGTGATGGATGACATCATTGCCGGGCTTTACGCCAATCTTTGTTTGCAGTTACTCCGAGTCTTCTTATGAGCACGGGTTCTAATCAACCCAACCGACTTCTGAACGAAAAAAGCCCTTACCTTCAACAACATGCCTACAATCCCGTGGATTGGTATCCATGGGGACCGGAAGCCTTTAGTAAAGCCAAACACGAAAACAAGCCTATTCTCCTATCCATTGGTTATTCCACCTGCCATTGGTGTCATGTCATGGAGCGAGAGTCCTTTGAAAACCCAGACACGGCTGCTCTAATGAATCAATACCTTGTTTGTATTAAGGTCGACCGCGAAGAGCGTCCTGACGTCGATAAAATTTACATGACCGCGGTCTCCGCCATGACCGGTTCCGGCGGCTGGCCGTTGAATGTGTTCCTCACGCCGGATTTGAAGCCGTTTTTTGGTGGAACTTATTTTCCGCCTGCCGCGCGATGGGGACATCCCGGGTGGCCGGATGTTGTCCATCAGATCGGAGAGGCCTGGACGAAGCCAGAAGAGCGGGAGAAAATGCTCTCTGCGGGCCAGCACATGTCCGAAACCCTCGCTTCGATCGTTGTGCAAACCCAGCCGCCGCAAGAAGGCAAGCCCGAGTGGCTCGATATGGCCTTTAAGCATCTCAAGTCTCAGTACGATGAAGCCTATGGTGGCTTTGGCGGTGCTCCCAAATTTCCGATGCCGGTCTATCACCATTTTTTAATGCGCTACGGTGCTCGTACCCACAATGAAGAGGCGACGGAACTTAGTCTGCACACACTGCGCGAGATGGCCAAGGGAGGGATCTACGACCATATCGGTGGCGGGTTTTCCCGATATTCGACCGATGAACGCTGGCACATTCCACATTTTGAGAAGATGCTCTATGACAATGCGCAGCTGGCCGTGAATTATACGGAAGCCTATCAGATCTCCCACGACTCTGAACTGGCGCGTATTGCGCGCGAGACCCTCGACTATGTTCGGCGTGATATGACACACCGAGAAGGCGGTTTTTATTCGGCGGAAGATGCCGACTCCCTCCCAAGCCGTGAGGAGGCAGAAAAGACCGAAGGCGCGTTTTATGTCTGGGAAAAGTCAGAAATTATGAGCGTCTTGGGGGAGGAAGCCGGAGACATTTTTTGCTTTCGCTACGGGATTCGCGATCAAGGCAATGCGCTGCAGGATCCGCATAGTGAATTTACAAATAAAAATATTCTGTATGTCGCACACCCGTTGCCTGAAATTGCACGCCACTTTAAAACAAGCGAAGATGCGATTCGAGACAGTCTCGAGAACGCTCGTAAGAAGTTGTTTGCGGTGCGTGCGATGCGCCCCCGACCTCACCTGGATGACAAGATTATTACGGCCTGGAATGGTCTGATGATTTCCGCCTATGCGAAGGCCTATCAGGTCTGGGAAAACCCACAGGATCTGGAAATGGCGCGCCGAGCGGCTCAATTTCTCAGAGTGAACCTCTTCGACGCTGAAGGACGCTGCTTGTACCGCCGCTGGCGTGAGGGGGAAAGAAATCATCCAGGCATTGCCGATGACTACGCCTTTCTCATTCAGGGGTTGCTCGATTTGTATGAGAGCGACTTCGATCCCGCCTGGTTGGCATGGGCGGAGGAACTTTTGGAGATTGAAATTGAGCGCTTCTATGATCCCTTGGCCGGTGGTTTTTTCATGACGGCCGTTGACCAGGACCCCCATCTCCTGCTTCGCGTGAAAGAAGATGCAGATAACGTTGAGCCTTGTGCTAGCTCGGTGTCCGCACTGAACCTGCTACGTTTGGCGCACTATACCAACTACACCGATTTGCGGGAAAAAGCCGAAAAAACACTGAACGCTTTTGGTCGTACATTGGCCCAGGCGCCTACGTCCATGCCTGTCATGCTCTCGGCGCTGGATTTTGCTCTTCAGCAGCCCCAGCAAATAGTTGTGGTGGGGAAACAGCAGGCCCTAGAGACGCAGGCCCTTCGGCGTATTCTGAATCGACACTTTTTGCCTGTCAAAATCGTTATCGGACTCGAGGGGGAAGCCCAGCAGAAGCAGTGGGCTGAGAGACTGCCGTTTTTAGCAGCGATGAAGGAACTTGATGGCAAGGCGACGGTTTATGTGTGCCAAAATTTTGCCTGTCGACAGCCGACATCGGATCCGGTCGTCTTTGAGACGGTTTTACTTAAATAGCCTGATTTGATAGACTGATTTCCCATCAACGTTTGAGGAGATGATCATGAAAAACGGCCTTCCGCTACTCTCTCTGCTGACCCTTGTGGGACTTACCGCATGCAGTCGCAATTCTTCATACGTCAAAGGCGGTGAAGTCAAAAAAACCATTGAGCAGGACTCCATCCAGTCTAAATATATTGAAACCATTGGTATTGGTGCCGCCGATTCCACGTTGAACAATACGACCCAGCGCCGCGCCACATCGCGTGACGCCGCCATCGTTCAGGCGCAGTATGAAATGCTTTCTATCGTGAAGGGTGTTCAGCTGGAAGGTGGTATTACCGTTCAAAAGGCCATGGAAACCGACTCTCGCCTTGAAACGACGGTCAAAGACACGATCCGCGGAGCTCAAATCGTAAAAAATGAGTGGACCAACGATGATGGGTGTGTCGTGACCTTGCGGATGGATAAGAAACGCCTCGAATCCGCAATGGGAGTGAAGTTTAAATGAGATTTTTGAAACCCGCCGCTGTTTGGCTGCTGGCCACGACTGTTCTTTTGAGCGGGTGTGCAGGGTCGTCCAGCCGTTTAAAGAATGCCGCAGAGAAGTCGGACGAAATTGTCGAAGCCGAGGGCATGGCGCCTTATAAGGCTGATGATCTTCCCGGGACCAAAGCGGCATCGCTCGCAGCCGCACAACGCGCCGCTGTTGAACTCGTGGTAGGGGTCTATGTCAGCGCCAAGACGCGCGTCGATAAAGCCGTCGCTATCGAACAAAAAATTCTCACTCGTACCGGCGGATACGTGAAGAAATATGACATTTTAAAAGAGGGACGAGATGGCGACTGGTACAAAATGCGAATTCGCGCCCTTGTTTCGACCAAGGCCCTACAGGAAGATCTGGAAGACCTTGGTTTTTTAAAGGGCCCTGCTGTGGGAAATCCCCGCGTGGCCTTTATGCTTTCGGAATGGGCGGGTGAGAAACCATCGGATACCAAACCCGCCACACAGGCCCTTACACAGGACCTGCTCAATCGCGGGTTTAAAGTCGTTGAATTGCCGAAGTCCATTCCCGCGGATGCAGATGCCTCGGAAGTGGCGCGTAATCTTAGCCGCGGTAGCTGCGAACTGTTGATCGCTGGTCTGGCCCGAGCGCAGTCCATGGCCATGGATAACAAGCTCGGAGGAATGTCATCTTATCGTGCGTCTGTGAGCCTGCGTGTGCTTGAAGTCGGCAGCGGCGAAGTGATCGCAACCGTTTCGGATACCGCGAGTGGACTTGAAGCCACTCCGGAGCTCTCCGCCGCTAAAGCGCTTACCAATGCCGCTCAAGCCGTTGCTAAACAACTCTATACGCTGCCTGCGGAGCTTGATAAGCGATCTCACGTGACGGTGACGATTACAGGAATTACGTCGTTTGAAGCGCTTGCCAAACTGCAGACGGAACTTCCTAAACAGTCCGGAGTGCGTGATAGTTTTCTACGTTCTTTCTCTCAATCGACAGGAATTGCGGTGCTGGATGTCCAGACCAATGGCATCAGTCCACAGTCGATCGCAGAAACCGCTGTAAAAATTGGCGGCTCGACGTGGTCGATTTATCAAGTGGTTGGCTATTCCGTTCAGCTGTCTGCTTCCCTGGCAGGGCGCTAGGGGGGAATTCGCCTCCATGGATTTTCGGAGGCGTTCTTCCGCAGTTGTCGCGGCTCTTCTGGTTCTGATCGGATGCGCGACAATGCCAGTGTATATCGCCAAAGAATTTGCTGTCCCGCAGACGATTGCTGTTCTCCCAATGGAAAATGGCTCGAATGACTTGGATGCTCCGGCGTATTTACGGCAACTGCTCTTTGATCGTCTTTCCCGCCGCGGATTTCATCTTATCCCCTTGGCAGATATTGACGCCAAATTGAAGGATGCAGGGTTTACCGATGGGGGACAGCTCCGCGGTGTAGATCCGAAGAAGATAGGGGAATGGGTGGGGGCCGATGGGCTCTTTTATTCCACGATTGATGAGTTTAAGTACATCAACGTTGGTTTTTATGCGCAGCGCTTGGTCAAAATACAGGCGCGCCTCGTTCGGGCAACTACCGGTGAGAAATTATGGGAAACAGAACGCCACGGAACGACACGATTGGTGGCTACAAAGAAAGAAGAAGCCAAAAAGCTTTTTGCCTCACAGTTAGCCCTACAAGCTATTGAAAAGGCGTCACATACGCCGCTTCGGTTGGAATCGACGATCGCTGTGGATGCTCTGATCGCGACATTACCTTAAATGAAAGGATAACCTATGAATCGATTGAAATCTGCCTGCTCCATCTTCTTGGCTGGACTTCTCGCGACGGGCTGCGCGCCGTCCACGAGCGTTAAACAGAAAGAGGCTATGACCATTGATAAGCCCAAGGGGATGGTCGCCCTGAAACGACGTATCGGTGTTGTGGATTTCGAAAATAAAACCAAATATGGCGCTAATCGCTTGGGGACCTCCGCCTCTGATATCCTCATCACGGAACTCGCCAAGTCTGGCAAGTTTATTGTTGTCGAACGCGATAAGATTGGGAAGCTGATGGAAGAGCAGAAGTTTGGTATGAGTGGTGCCGTGGACCCGAACACCGCCGCCAAAATGGGCCGTATTCTTGGGTTGAATGCCATCGTCACCGGCGCTATTTCGCAGTTTGGAGAAACGACGGAAGGCTCAGAATACCTGCTGGCACAGTCGAAGCGTCAACTCGTGAAAGCGACGGTGGATATCCGGGTTGTGGATGTGGAGACTGGACAAATCCTGTACGCAGATTCTGGCGCCGGTCTGGCGAAGAAGAGCTCCGGGGGTGTTCTCGGGTTGGGGACGCGAGCTGGCTATGATGAGACCCTCGAGGGCGAAGCCCTGCGCGCGGCGATAGTGAAGTTTGTGAACAATATTGTGGGCCAGGTCAGCAAAAAACCGTGGAGCTGCCGCGTGGCGGATGCAGACGGCAGCAGTGTCTATCTCAATGCTGGGCACGACTCCGGTGTCGAGATTGGCACCAAAATGACAACCTATAAGATCGGCAGAGCCATTAAAGATCCCTCCTCCGGAATGGTGATTGGGAATACTGAAGAAAAAGGTGCTGAAATCAAAGTCGTACGCTACTTCGGGGACGATGGATCTGTCGCAGAGCTCGTAAGCGGACCGCTGCCCAGTGCGGGGGATCTCGTCCGGCTGCGTGAATAAAGAGACCCGTTTCGACTCTAACGAAGACAATTTCTAAATCTGGGGTTCTAAGGAGATAAACATGGGAAAAGACGAAAGACTCAAAGCGCTAGATCTGGCGATTACACAGATCGAAAAAGATTTTGGACGCGAAGCCATTATGAAACTTGGGGATAAGGGGATAACGGCGATTGAATCAATTTCAACCGGCGCTCTCCCTCTCGATATCGCGCTCGGTATCGGCGGACTCCCGCGGGGCCGTGTGATTGAAATTTATGGCCCGGAGTCCTCGGGTAAGACGACACTGACCCTACAGGTGATTGCCAATGCGCAGCGCAGTGGCGGTATTGCCGCGTTTATCGATGCGGAACATGCGCTCGATCCTCAGTATGCCAAACGCTTAGGGGTGGATACCGATAACCTGCTGATCTCTCAGCCGGATTCTGGGGAACAGGCACTCGAAATTACTGAAACACTTGTGCGTTCCGGTGCCGTCGATATT
>CAZDML010000085.1:0-220 GCA_964506645.1 uncultured Elusimicrobia bacterium
AAAGGGGTGTTTGAACCAGGTTTTTAGTGGAGACAGAGCTCGCCCACCAGCGATGCGGTGACACTTGGGCGGCGATGACCGTATTAAACCAATCGATGAAGGCCACTTTAACCGCCAGTGCATTCTGGTCGAGCGCTCCACCGATATCCATCTCAGGCGTTTGCCTGAGGACCGCACAGGTCTTTTCCTTTTTGAGACTATCTCGGCCGATATAACACCA
>CAZDML010000085.1:230-9227 GCA_964506645.1 uncultured Elusimicrobia bacterium
AGGCAAGCGCTTTGAAAAACCACTGACATCGTCTGGCCGGAGGATATAAAACCGCGCCGCAGGAGTAGGCGAGGGTATGCTCATGTGAGTGAAAACCGTTTGACCCAGGTGTGGAGGGGTTTTAAAGAAGCCATCAAGGGGGTGTGTCGATCCCTAGGTGTAGAAGAGGAACGGCAAAAAACAAAAGGACATCCCACCTTGCGTGCAGCGTCGCGATCGGTCTGTGCGTCTCCAACGAAGAGCAACTCACGTGGGGTGAGACGAGCCTTTTTCAAGAGTCCTCGCAGAAGTTCGTCTTTTTTGCGCGGAGACCCGTAGACACCGCGAAACCAAGCCGACATCTTCCTTCGTTTCACGATATGGCGCAATTCCCCCTGTGGCGTGCCCGAGACAACATAGAGCCGGTAGCGTTGATGATTTTTTTTAAGAAATGTTTCCGCCCCAGGAACCCAGGATGCCCGAAGGATTTGATCAAAGACGATATCTTCAAACTGTCGAAGAAGACGCTGAAATTCCGCTCGAGACAGCGGACGCTTCAGCATGTGGTCGTAGATATAGCGAATTTTGATGAGCCGGCTCACCCCGCCGTTCCGTAAGTGGTAGCGGACAATGGCTTTGCGCAGCGCTCGGGGTTCTTTCTGGAACAGCTGTTCAAAGGCGCGAGTTTTAATGTCGACGCTCTGCAGGATGACGCCGTCAAAATCAAAGGCGATGGCTTTAATGGGCGCGGACTTCATCGGGCGTCTCTTGTGCGCCACGTTTATTGAGGAATATCTTCCGTGGCTTGCTTGGGTGTATTGTAGATGGCTGTCGAAAAACAGGCACGTTTGCTCGATTTAAAATCATGGTCAAAAAAGCGCTCGTAGTATTTCTTGGAAAGCTTTTCAAAAATGGCGTTGCCCTCGTCATCGAACTTCTCGGCCCGCTCAATGTCGGGCCACTCTTCTTTGGGGAATTTCACATAAAGACAGAAGGTGCGGACAAGCCCGAGGATCTGGTCGCGCGTGAGTTGCGGCATGTTCATGACCGATCCGCCAATGAGGCTTGCTGTGACAGTGTCTTCGGAGATGTACCCGCGTTCTAGTGCGAGCTGTCGCAGGGGGGTGCCGCGGTACGGCGTAAAGTAGAAACAGTTGACGCTGTCCGTCGCCAACTCACGGTTGAGTTCAATCGTTTTAAACACAAGCTCGCGGGTTTCGTCCGGGAAGCCTATAATATTGTTGACGGTGATCGGAATAGAGGACTTATTCAGGATCTCAAACGTCTTGAGCAACTTCTCGTTAGAGAATCCCTTTCCAATGATTCGGCGGCGAAAATCGTCATCGCCATGTTCGAGTCCGATCGAAATGCGGTTGCAGTTCACTTCTTCGAGCTTGCGAATTCGATATTCCGTAATCGTTTCGACTCGTGTCTGCATCCAGAACGGAAGTTTAATCTTGCTGTACATGGCGATAAACTCATCAAATTCTTCATCATTCATGGCCAGGAACGTCTCTGCGTTAAAGTAAATGTATTCCGCGTTGTACTTGGAGATGTAGAGGTCAAATTCTTCTTTGACGCGGTTCCAATGCTTACGGCGGAAATAATAACTACCGGTCTTTTCTTTGTAAATATTGACCAAAGACGGGGCTTCACAGAATCGGCAGGTGTAGGGGCAGCCGCGATCGGTTTCGATGGGAACCATACGAAAGACTTTCCCCTGCATGGGACGGTAAAAACGTTCCTTTTCAAAAAGCGTCCAGTCGGAATGAGGGACGTCATCCATCTGAACGGGGGGCCGCATGGGATTTTTGATGATCTTCCCATCTTTCTTGACCCAGAGGTTCTGAATGGTGCTGTAGTCTTCTTTGCGGTACATTTTCTGGCACAGTTCCACCAGGGCATGTTCCCCTTCTCCGACACAAATCATGTCGACCATCTTGTTTTGGATGGGATGATCGGGAGTTAATGTCGCCAGCACGCCCCCGACGATGGTCGGGATATTCAGCTCGTCGACCCCTTCCAGGAGCTTCATGGCCTGAGGGAAGGTGTCCTCCACGCAGCTGACGGCAATCAAATGGGGTTTATAGGATTCGACTTTTTTGCGGAAGGCACGGACAAAATCTTCTTCTTTGGCGCGGATGCCGAAATCGGCCAGGCTAAATTTGCGCACTTGCAGGTATTCCACACGCATTTCATCCAGACTGCGTTCGCTGGTCTTATAAAAGGTGGTATCAAAGAGGTCGACCTGAAATCCGTTCTGGCGCAGGCATGCGGTCAGAATACCGATGTTGGTCGGCAATAAATTGACGAACATGTAATTGGGATAGACCAGGAGAACGCGAAAATCTTTGGGGGTTGAGTCTTTGGGAATTGGCCCTGCTGTCATCTTGGCTTGGGCGCCAAAACCCGTCATACTGGTTTCCCGGCCAAAAAACGTGCCGCCCAGGGCGGTTTCTGAAGTCGATTTAGGTGCGTTGGAGGATGCGCTCATTGTTCAAACTATAACAGTGATTTGTTTTGCTATCAAGCCTATTTATCGATGTGTTTTCTTCTTTTTATTCATGTCTTTTCCCATCTCATGAATGATTTCTAAAAGACCCTGGCCCATGTCCTCATAACAGTTGGATACCAGCTTTTTCCCTATTTTAGGGATGTAGGAATAGGGAGTCTGCGTGTAATGGATCGCTCGGTCAATTTTAGCCAGCTGGATTTTGACCTTATTGTTCAGTATCTCCTTGATCATGGTCAGCATGTCTTTTGTTTTCATGCCGTGGTGACCGGTAATAATGACGTGTTGGTTGGCGAACTCAGGGCTCAGGATATCCGCGCTAAGGCGAGCGGCATCGCGCACGTGTATGTATTCCCGGGTTTCTTCCCCCGTGCCATGAAACGTCAGTTTCTTGGTGGAGAGGGCCTGATTCACGTAGCGCCAGATGCTGTTGCGTTGATCGGAGCGGGGGCCGTAGAGGGTGCCAAAACGAAGAACCGTGTAGTTGAGGCCATAGCGTTCGTGAAATTCTTCAACAAAAAGCTCCCCCGCCTGCTTGCTGCAGCGGTAGAAGCCACCCAGCTGGCTGTAGACGTAAATCGTGCTAGCGTAAACGACACGTTTGACACGTGCTTGAACGCAGGCGTCGAGAAGAATGGTTGTGGCGAGGATGTTTTGGCGCACCGCTTCCACGGGTTTGGAGGACGATTCGTTTAAATCGGCAAAGCCGGCAAAGTTATAAACGGCGTCCATCCCGCGCAGCGCTGTTTTGACGGCGCTCGCATTGAGCATGTCCCCATGAATGAATTTCTGACCTTTGCGAAGGTACGCCGAAGGCCGCAGATCAAAAATCGTCACATGATGACCCGCCTCTGAGAGTGCATCAGCCACGTGACTTCCTAAGAATCCAGATCCGCCAAAAACAATGATTTTCATCGTGTTCTCCTTCGCCTTTCTATGTGCGGGATAAGATCCCTGCTTTGTGTAGTCCCTGAATCAGATTTTGAGCGGCTTCTGTTTCCATCGCGATACGGCAGGCACGCGCATACGAACCGATATGCGGCGTGAGAATGACCTGCGGAACATCTTTCAAGGGGCCGTTGTAAGGCTCTTGCTCAAAGACATCCAGTGCCGCGCCGGCCAAATGGTTGTCTTGGAGTGCTTTATGTAGTGCGGCTTCATCCACCAGGCCCCCACGGGAGGTGTTGATCAAAAAGCTGCCGGGTTTCATCGCGCGCAGGATTTTTTCATTGATGGCATGGTGGAGCGTGGCCGAGTAAGGCATATGCAGGCAGAGCACATCGGCGCCTCGGACGACCTCGTCTTGCGATTGAAGCGTCACTTGATGCTTTTGTGCCCAGGCGGTATCGGGCTGCACGTCAAAACCGATGACCGTGCCGCCCAAAAGGCGGACGAGCGAGGCCAGCTGTCTGCCAATGCGGCCCAGACCGAGAATGCCGACGGTAATTTCGGAAAGTTGGAGACCCATCTGCTTGTCCCATTTCCCCTGATGAACGCCGAGGTTCATGGCGTGAACCTGCCGGATCAGGCTCAGAATAAGGCCGAGGGTCAGTTCGGCAACGGCCTGTGTGGGGCCTTGCGGGGTCGAGTGAATTTGTATCTGGGCTTTTTGCGCCGCTTCGAAATCGATTCCATCCATCCCTACGCCGCAGCGGCTAAGGACTTTGAGCGTGGAGAGTTTGGTGAGTGTGGCCGCGTCATACCGTTCTGTTCCGGCGATAATCCCGACACAGCTGGCAGCCAGGGCAAGGAGTTCATCGCTTTTGAGGGTTCGGCCATGTGGATTGAGAACGACGTCAAGTCCTACCCGCTTAAGAAGTGTCAGCGGCGCAGGATCCTGGGTGCCAAAACTGCTGGTCGAAATGAGAATTTTAGGGTTCATCCGTTGAATCCTAAGCGCGCCTTGGCTTCGTAGCGGCGACGAAGGGGGTCTCGTTTCATTGCCGAGGCCACGTAGCGCAGATCTCCAGGCGTATCAACACTGAAGGTCTTTTGTTGCGTAAGAACCATTTTGACTTTGAGTCCGTGTTCCAGTACACGAAGCATCTCGATCGATTCAATTTTCTCCAGCGGCATGCTGCGCAGGCGCGAAAACTTCAACAAAAAATCCCGCCGGAACGGAATGATACAGACCTGTTTGTAGGTCGTAATCGCACCACTGTATTTCTTCGATGAAGGTATGGCTTCACGAGAAAAGTAGAGCGCGTTGAAATCCTGGTCGACAGTGACTTTAACCTCGTTTGGGTCTTCCGGATGGTCGGAGGCCGGGAGTTCAGCCATCAGATTGACGACCTGAACGCTTCGGTCCCGCGAGAACGGTCGGATCGACTCCTGAATCATGGAGGGAGTCAGCATGGGCTCGTCTCCTTGGATCATGACGACAATGTGCGGGCGTTTTCCACGGTTTTTCTCAATTTTCAAAAGCGCCTCTTCCACGCGATCGGAGGCGCGTTCGTGGCGGTCCGACGTCATGATACAGGGCGCGCCGATGGATTGTGCATACCGCTCGATCTCCTTGTCACAGGTCGCCATATAGACCTCCTCCAAGGCGGCGCAGAGTTTGCTGCGGAAATAGACATGCCCAATCATGGGGATTCCATGGATCGGGGCCAATGGTTTTCCCGGAAAACGGGAAGACGCCATGCGGGCCGGAATGATGCCGATAATACGGGGTTTCATTTAGCGACGAGCCTCCTTCAGGAACTGGCGCGCACCCGAGGCCAGGAAAATGGTATCGAGGCTGAGTGCGATAAAACGATAGCCTTCGGATAAGCGCTGCCGGACATCGGCAAGGGAGGGTTGTACCACGTGGACTCCCGCACAGGTTTTGGCACGTCGGGCCGCGATATTCACCTGCTGGATCGCTTTTTTCATAGCCGGCGTGTAAAACGCGCCCGGTGTTCCGAGAGATCCTGAGAGATCGTACGGTCCGAGGACATAGCCATCGACTCCCGGGGTGCGGAGAATATCTTCTGCGCAGGAGACTGCATCGATATGTTCAATTTGGACCATGAGAATCAACTCTTTCTGAATCTGTTTGCGGTAGCCTTCGAAGTTCATTCCGTACCCCGAAGCACGTCCGAGACCGACTCCGCGAGTCCCTTGCGGCGGATAGGTGGCACAGCGCGCAATTTCGCGTGCCTCCTGCCGTGAATTCACTTGCGGCACAATGAGCCCTTTCGCGCCTGCATCGAGCACGCGTTTGATGAGGTCGGGATTGTGGCTGGTGACGCGCACAAACGGCACGATGCCCGCGTTGTCCATAAGCTGTATAAGGACCTGCGCTTCGCCGATCGAGATGGCGCTGTGCTCGAGATCGATGACCAGCCATTCAAAACCGGCCTGGATCATAATTTCGGTCACTGCCGGATGCGATAACGTAATCCAGCTCCCAAACGTGGGTTTACCGGATTTCATTTTCTTTTTCAGTTCAGATGTGTTCATCGCTCTCTCCTTCGATGCTTCTTAATCGTTGCCAATGCGGGTATCCCCAGCGTGCCAGTTGTTGAGTGCAAACCATTTTGCCAGTTTTAGAAAAAATTTATACAGGTACCATTTCCCTTTAAAATCCGGGAATAGAAAGAGCGGCTGGCTACGCTTTACGAGGGAAGCCAGCGTGGCCGCATCGGTCGGGCTCAGGAGCGATCGACGTGTCGCCCCCTCCAGAAGGGCGCGAGCCATGTCGGCATAGCCATAAGCCAGGTACGTCAGTGCAGAACGAACGATCTTGTCGCTGCTGAGCGCTGGCAGCGACACGATCTCCTCCGGCAGACGAAAATAGAGTGCGTCCCCATAAATCAGTTCGCCTTTCTTGTTGAGCGTGGTGACCGACCCTTTGCGCTTCCAATAACCGCGCTTAATGTCAAAGAGATGAAAGCCTTTGGCCGTGACCCAGCTGTGGATCTCGGCAAAGAGCGGCTGACCGACATACATAGGTGCAAATTCCACTTCGATCTCAAGCCCTACGGTACTTTCGAGCGTATGGCTTCCTCCTTTCAGGATGGCGAGTTCATGTCCCTGGGTGTCGATTTTAATGAAGTCTACATCGTGGACGCTGCTCCCGCTCAGGACGTGATCGAGCGTATCGGTCTTCAGCGTGATTTTTTTGAGCACATCAAAGCGTTCGACCTCGGGAAATTGTTCGAGTAACGCGTGGTTGGGTTCGAAGGTAGAGGAAACTTCTTGCTTACGGCATAGGTGAAAATCGCGCTCCCCAGCCTGATCTGAGAGAGCGGAATTAAAGACCATTGATCCAGCAGGTAACTGGTTCTTTAAGCGCTCAAATTCGCGTGGGTCCGGCTCAAAGGCGTACGTCTGAATCGGGGTGCCTAGACGTTCCCAGCGTGGGTGAATTCCCCCGCTGGCGCCGATGTCTACGATGCGCAGTGCCGGAGTCATGCGATTTCGGAAAAACCTCCATCCACCGAGATCAGTGTGCCGTTAATTTGCTGGGCGGCATCTGACAAAAGGAAAAGAATCACATGGGCGATATCCTCCGGGGCGGTCAGCTTGCCGGTGGGTGTACGAGCCTCCAATCCTTTTAGTATGCGTTCCGGAAGGCCTTCGTTCATCCCGACGGGGATGAGATTGGGGAGTACGCCGTTCACGGTCATGGCGTGCGCCGCGAAATCAGTGGGTAAAAGTTTTACGACATGCTCAAGCGCCGCTTTCCCCAACGAGTAGGCGCCATAGTGAGGTTTCGGATATTTTGTCCCCGCCGTGGACCCCATCACCACCATACGGCGAATGGAGGATCCATTTTGTTTAGCCCACTGCGCCAAACGCAGCGGCACCTCCACCCCGTGCCGCAGGTGGTCACGCACCTGGGACAGATTGTCACTGGCAAAGCCGCGGCTCATCGGGGGCGCACTCAAATGCAGGATTCCATAATAGGACTCCGCCGGGCAGTCTTTGAGAAAGGCATCGAGAGCATCCGTAGCGTCCAGGTCGACCCGGTGATACCGCACCACAGCATTTTTACCAGCTGAAGCGGCCTGACGCGTCAGACAATCGACATCGTAATGCGGAAGAAGCAGAGGAAGCAGGGCTTTGCCAAGACCGCCAGTGCCTCCCGTAACGAGGAGACGTTTTTTGCCGCCTTTTCTAACTTTTACAGGAAGCGTTGCCGGCACGGCGACTGTTTTAGCCCCTGACTTTTCATGACAGCTAAATGTGACATCCGCTTCAAGGACGCGCCATTTTTTAGCCTGATCCTCAATCGTAATGCGCACGACTCCCACATTGCGTTCGGCATTGTAAGAGACGAGTTGGCCATCGACTGTGACTGTGGATGGATAGTAAAGCGGTTTCGGAAAGCTGATGGCCATCGAAAGAATCAGGCTGCGTTCTCCGGGAATCTGCATGCCGAGAACGCGGGAAACAAGTCCCACCAGAAACGCGCCGTGCGCGATCGGACGGCCGTATTCTGTTTTCTTGGCATAGGCGGCGTCCATGTGTAGCGGGTTTGTGTCCCCGCTGAGTTTGGCAAAAAGCGTGATGTCTTTGGCTGAAACAGCTACGTCAAAGCGACAATGGTTTTTCATGGAATCAGGACGCCTCCGTAGGGAGTTTGGCTTTCACAATCTCAAGTGCCGTTTGGAACGAGTTTAACTCGATGACCTCGGCATCGGTGAGTGTGATGCCAAAATCCTGTTCGATCGCAACGACCAGCTTTAAATGGTTCAGACTGTCCCAATGCAAACAATTGAGGCGCGTGCGCTGTTCGGGGGGCACGGTTTCGCGGATGAGAATCTCCGAGAAAATTCGTTTTAAGCCCTCGGTCATTTCGTGAGCCTTCATGAGAGTGCTCCGTGTGGAACATGGATGCGCATCTGGGTTTGCTCAAGTAGCTCTTTGCCGGCTTTCAGCAAGACCTCCCGCGAGATCCGCCAGGGGGTCTTAGCGGGGTCGGTAACAAATCCTTTGAGGAAGCGCAGGGTCGGTTCGTTTTTGTCGGTTTTCTGAAAGGGTCCTTCAATCCACTGCAGGGTTTCGGAGCCTTCGATCAAACTTTTGAGAACAGCGGTTTCAACCCCGCGTCCGAAGGCCCGGCAGCTGACAACCAAGTGATGGAGGACAATCCCCTGTCCTTGCTTCTCGCCCACAACGACGGCAATTGTTCCGAAATCACCGAAACGGTCCTTCAGCTCAGCCGAGAGACAAAAGGCGTGCGGCCGTTGTGCGAGCCGTGCAAAATCTTCCTTCGTTAGACGGGCTCCCGTCAGGTTAAATTGATTGGTTTTATTGATGAGTTCGAGGGAACGGGAGTCAGTGAAGGCTTTGCCGTGCAGCGTTAGTTCCAGTTGAAGATCCTTTAAATAATCCAGGCCCGTGGAAGCCGTGGTATTCTGCGTGATGAACAGCTGGCGGCCTTTTTCCTGCTCACGATCTCGCTGGCCTAAGGCGGTGACCTATGGCAAACGAAAGGGACAAGCTGCGCGCCGCACTGGGCGCAGCGAATAGCCGAATGGATGTGCGCAAGCAATCCGCGACCAGCGAGGGCGCTG
>CAZDML010000086.1:0-9204 GCA_964506645.1 uncultured Elusimicrobia bacterium
TTTTGGCATTCTGTCTGAGGAAGTCCATCACTTTCCCTTCCGTCAGAGAGGCCTTCAGAGATAACGCATGTTCGCGAAAATAGTTCTCAATCTCTTCAGGCTTGGCTTCTTTGTCTTCGGTGGCTTTTTTCTTGAGGTCTTCGAGATCTTTTTCCGTGGCTTCGAGCTTTTCCTGCTGGGAGATGGCGCGCAGGAGGTAGGACAGCCGTACGTCTTTTTCTGCCTGCGGGCGTACTTTTTCGCGCAGCGCTTTGTCCGCTTCGGCATCTTCCGGTGTCACAAGGCCCTGACGCTCCAGAGTCACACGCGCTCGTTTGATAAGCGCTTTAATGCGCTCCTCCAAAAGTGTGGGGGGAACCGAGAAGGTGTTGTTCTCAATGAGAGCGGACAGCATCTGCTCATCGACGTCTTTGTCTGATCGGTTTTTTTCTTCCTGTTCTAGATTCTCGCGGATTTTTTTCTTCAGTTCATCAAAGGATTCAAAGCCCAGGTCTTTAGCGAACTCGTTGTCGAGGGCTGGAAGCTTCTTTTGTTTAATTTCTTTAACGGTAATGTTAAATTCCGCCTGTTTATTGGCCCATTCTTTGCGGTGATAATCGGCGGGGAAGGTTACTTGGACCACGCGGGGGGTATTCAAAGGCGCGCCAACAATGCCTTCGCTGAAACCGGCGATCGTTTGTGGGGTGCTCATATCCATCAGATAATTGGTTGACGATCCTCCTGGAAATGGCTTCCCATCTATTTTACCTTCAAAATCGATGACAATGAAGTGACTTTTGCCCACTTTTTCGTCTTTGGAAGCTTCCAGGCTGGCGTTGCGGTCCTGAAGTTCTTTCAGGGTCGCATCGATCTTGTCTTCGGTGATCTTATTGTCCTGCTTGTTGACCTTGAGCCCTTTGTAGTCGCGTGCTTTCACTTCTGGATCTTTTTCTACTTTCATATGGAAGACAAGCGGCTTGTTCGGTTCAAAGTCGATCTTTTCAACCTGCGGCGTCGTAACGGTCTGGAGTTTTTTGTCGCGGATCACCTGGCTGGCGGCGCGGCTGATGAGATTTTCAAGCACAGTCTGGCGTGCGCGTTCCGCAAAATGCTGGCGGACCATTTCGATGGGTGCTTTCCCCTGGCGGAAGCCTGGGAGGGAGGCACGGCGCTGAATATCCTGAAAAACGGATTCGGTTTCTTTGGCGACTTCGTCTTTATGAAGTTCGATGGAGAACGTCATTTCGCAATCGGCTTCTTTGAGTACTTTGGCTTTGAGAGAAAGCGGCTTCTCTTTTTCGAGGGTTTCCATGGTGTCATCCTTTTCTAAGTAATAAAAACTGGTGGACCGGGCGAGACTTGAACTCGCAAGCCCTTGCGGGCACAAGGTCCTAAGCCTTGCGCGTATGCCAATTCCGCCACCGGTCCAGGGGCGAGCTTAAATCGACGGTGCTGCCAATTCCGTACTCACCGCTTCGCGGTGAGTACGGTCCCTTCCTAAACTTTTAAAGGTGGGGGACGCCACCGGTCCAAAATGGAAGTGGGCCGCGCCGGAATCGAACCGGCAACCTGTCGCTTAAGAGGCGAATGCTCTACCAATTGAGCTAGCGGCCCAAAAAACTTTGAAAACTGCGCCCGATAGGAATCGAACCTATATCAGCGGTTCCGAAGACCGCTACTTTATCCGTTAAGCTACGGGCGCAAAAATCGGTGTACTCAAAAAACTGTGCCCGGCAGGAATCGAACCTGCAACCACCTGCTTAGAAGGCAGATGCTCTATCCATTGAGCTACGGGCGCCCAAATCAGCTCAGAACTCAGGGCTCAGAGTTCAAAGAGTTCTCTGAGTACTGAGTTCTGAGCTCTGAGTTGGATAAAGTATCGGGGCGGCCGGATTTGAACCGGCGACCTCTTGGTCCCAAACCAAGCGCGCTACCAACTGCGCTACGCCCCGTAAAAGTGTGATTTGGGGAACCTTCCTTCCGGTCAAAGGGCTATAAAAAAACAGTGAAAAAATAGCCACTTATCCGCCTTTTTTCACTGGTGATTTAGGGCCTCAAATCGGAGATAGTTTAGCATTTTAGGGGAGAGAAAAGTGGGGTGGCTAACGGGACTTGAACCCGCAACCTCTGCCGCCACAGGGCAGCGCTCTAACCATTGAGCTATAGCCACCAAAAACTGTAAAAAGGAGATAAGGATTATAGAAAATCAGGAGGTTTTTTGAGCATTCTTTTGGAGATGCTCACTGATATTCTTACGAAGATTGATCAGAATCGGCTTCACCGCTTGAAGCGCTTTGTAGCGATGGCTCATGCCGTTCTTCAGCGTGGGGCCCATCTCCGAGAGGGTTTTTCCGTATTCCGGGACGAGAAAGATCGGGTCGTAACCAAAGCCTTCTTCGCCGCGTACCCGGTCCGTGATAAATCCATCGAGAGCCCCTTCCACGGTTTGCGTGGCTCCACCGGGAACAGCCACGGCCATCACCGAGCGAAAGCGGGCTTTACGATGAATGGTCGGTACACCTTTCAAAAGTTTTAGGACTTTTTGGTTGTTGTCGTTAAAAGAACATCCGACTCCTGCGAAGCGTGCGGAAATGACGCCGGGGGCGCCATCGAGAAAATCAATTTCGAGCCCAGAGTCATCGGCCAAAGCAATATGGTTGGTGAATTGCGCAATGGCGTAGGCTTTTTTCTGCGCATTGCCTTCCAGGGTGGGTGCATCTTCCACGACTTCTGGGGCGCCGGGGAATTCATCGAGCGTAACGAAACGGATTCCTTCTTCTTGAAAGATGGATGTGATCTCTCGCACTTTGTTGGTGTTGCGGGTTGCGAGAACAACGGTGAAATCGTTGGGGTTGATCATCGGCGAACATCTCCCAGAATGTCTTTCTGGATCGCCAGAATTTTGCGAATGCCCGTTTGTGCCAGGCGGATCATTGTGTTGAGGTCGGCTTGTGAAAATGGTTTGTGTTCCGCGTTGCCCTGTACTTCGACGAATCGTCCGGAGCCTGTCATGACGACATTAAAGTCGACTTCGGCCTTGGCATCGTGCTCGTAATCCAAATCGAGAATAAATTTTCCATCGACAATGCCGACGCTGACGGCTGCGACATAGTCCTGAACCGGCCAGGCTGCCAGGCGCCCTTCTTTTTTCCACCGGCGCAGCGCTTTGACCATGGCAATAAAGCCGCCGTTGATCGATGCCGTGCGTGTTCCGCCATCGGCTTGAAGGACATCACAGTCAATTTCCACGCTTAGATCGGGCATGGCGTGCATGTCGACTGCGGCGCGCAGGGAACGGCCTATCAAACGTTGAATTTCTTTGGAGCGACCACCCGAAGCAATTCTTCCGCGGGAAGAGCGGGTGGTTGTGGAGCGAGGTAACATGGAATACTCCGCCGTGATCCAGCCTTTGCCGCTGTCTTTGGCATGATCGGGCACATTGTCCGAAAGGCTGGCGGTGCAAATCACTTTGGTGTCTCCCATAGAAAACAGGCAGGAGCCTTCTGGGTGCTTAATGTAGTTCTGAATAACGCGGATGGGTCGCATGAGGGGATTATACTCCTAGAAACCAGACAGGTTGCGCTCGTAAAGCGCAATTTTTTCTTCTGCGACTTTTAAGTTGGTCTTTTCCATCTCGACCGTCTCCGGTTTGGCATGCTTCACGAAGTCATCGCGTTTTAAATTCAGCGGCGAGCGCGCCATGAACTGTTTGAGCTCGGTAATTTTCTTCGTGAGTCGGGCTTTTTCCTTTTCCAAATCCACCAAATCTTTGAGATGGACAAAAATTTCCGCGCCCTGGGCGACGGCCACGGCCGATTCTTTCGGCCGCGCGATGTCCGAGTGGATGTGAAGCGTTTCACTCTCCAGTTTTGCCAGCGCGCGCAGTTCGGGATACAGCTGATGGAGCGTGGTGGCGAGTTCGCTATCTCTTGATTTAAATTCACAAACGATCGGTTTTCCAGGCTGCACATTCATCTCACTGCGCACGGTACGGATGGTGGTCACCACTTCTTGAAAACGCTTGAACTGCTGTGTCGCTGTCGGATCTTTGCGACCGGCGGAGGTCTGAGGCCAGGAGCGAATCATCAAGGATTCTGAGCTCTGTGCCAGGAAGGGTTTCAGCGCAGTGTAAATTTCTTCTGTTTCGTAGGGCATGATCGGATGTAGCATGGCAAGAACATTGTCGAGCACATGAACGATCACGCTTTGTGCCTGGGCTTTCGCTTGGGTGTCTGTTCCTTGAAAACGAATTTTCGCGACTTCCACGTACCAATCGCAGAAGGACGACCAGACAAATTCATAAAGCGTGCGTGCCGCTTCCGCCGGATTGAAGCCTTCAAGGGATTCTGTGACATGCTGAATGGTCGCCTCTAATTCGTTCATGATCCAACGATCAGCCAGAGGGCTCTCTGCGGTGAGAATCGCAGCGGTCGGTTTATAGTCGGTTAAATTCATAAACACAAAGCGGCTCGCGTTCCAAAGTTTGTTGGCAAAGTTGCGTGCTTTGAGGAAGGAGTCCTGGGAGAGTTGCATGTCACGTCCCGGAATGCTCGATTCCGCCAGCGACATGCGCAAGGCGTCGGTGCCGTACTGTTTCATGATGTCGAGGGGGTCGATGACATTGCCGAGTGATTTCGACATTTTCTTGCCCTGCTTGTCTCGCACGATGCCGTGGATGTAGACGTGCTTAAACGGCACTTCATTCATAAATTCGAGACCCATCATCACCATGCGGGCCACCCAGAGATAAAGAATTTCGTGGCCTGTGACGAGTACGGAAGTCGGGTAAAACGTTTTAAGCTCCGGCGTTTGATCCGGCCAGTGGAACACCGACATCGGCCAGAGTCCGGAGGAGAACCACGTATCAAGCACGTCGTCATCTTGTTTGAGCGTTTTTCCTTTGCAGGCGGTGCACTCCGTCGGAGTTTCCGCTGAAGCAAACGGCTTACAGCCCTTCCCGCAGTAATAGACGGGAATGCGGTGGCCCCACCAAATCTGACGGGAAATACACCAGTCCTTAATATTGTCGAGCCAGAGCAGATAGGGTTTTTCCCAGGAAGAAGGAACAATTTTCATGCGGCCGTCGCGCGTGGCCTGCGCCGCGCGTTCGGCGAGTCCGCTCATTTTCATGAACCATTGTTCAGAGACGAGCGGTTCGACAATCGTTTGGCAGCGGTAACAGATCGCGGCAGAAAGTTTATAGTCGTCGGTCTTTTCGAGCAGACCCTGTGCCTCCAGATCGTCAACGATTTTTTTGCGTGCTTCAAAGCGGTCGAGCCCGGCGTACGGGGTTCCCGCCTCTTTCGTCATCTTGCCTTCAAAACTAATCACGACGACGTGCGGGAGTTTGTGGCGTTCCCCAATTTCAAAGTCGGTTTGGTCGTGGGCCGGAGTGACTTTTACGGCGCCGGTTCCGAAGGCAGCATCTACCGCGGCATCGGCCACGATCGGAATCTCTCGCGAAGTGAGGGGAAGTTTTAGTTTCTGGCCGATGAGACTCTTGTAGCGCGGATCTTCCGGGTTGACGGCCACGGCGGTGTCGCCCAACATCGTTTCGGGACGGGTGGTCGCGACAATGACCTCACCCTTGCCGGATGCGAGGAGGTATTTGATATGCCACAGCTTACCGGCTTTGTCTTCGTGTTCTACTTCAATATCGGATAGGGCGGTGTGACAGCGCGGGCACCAGTTCACCATGCGCGGGCCGCGGTAAATCAGGCCTTTGTTAAAGAGTTGAACGAACGCATGCCGAACGGCGCGGGAACAGACCTCATCCATCGTAAAGCGGGTCCGGCTCCAATCGCAGCTGGCGCCCAGCCGTTTGAGCTGCATCAAGATGGTATCCCCCGACTCCTTGCGCCACTGCCACATGCGTTCCAAGAAAGCCTCGCGGCCGAGGTCATGCCGAGTCTTCTTTTCGGCTTTGAGCAGCTTTTCCACCACGTTCTGAGTGGCAATCCCGCCATGATCGGTTCCCGGCACCCAGAGGGTGGCCTGACCGGCCATTCGGTGCCAGCGGGTGAGAATATCTTGAAGGGTGTTATTGAGCGCATGCCCCATGTGCAGGCTCCCAGTAACGTTGGGAGGGGGAATCACAATACAGAAGGAATCAGAACTCAGAGCTCTGGGCTCAGAGAGTTTCTCTGAGTCCTGATTTCTGAGGTCTGAGTTGGGCCTAAAAAGGCCCTGCTCTTCCCAGACAGGGTACCAGCGTTTTTCGGTCTCTTCGGGGGCGTAAACTTTGGGCAATTCCATAGGGTTGTTTTATATAGGAAGGAGAATTCAACCAAATCTGGGGGGGTGCTTTCAATTCAGTGCGAAAAATTAGGTCTTTTGGGGAAAACGACCAGGATGAATTTCCCCTTGACTCGTCACAGACCCCTTGGTATATATGTAGCGAGTTTTCGGATTGAACGTGCAGGTTGATACACATTAAGGAGCGGTTCTTGGAAACACAAGGGATCAAAAAGCAACTTTCGCGCCGCTTTACCGTGATGCTGATTCCGCACAGCGACTTTAAGCCGCTGCGTTTGAACATTTCCTTTTCCTTTTTGATTTTACTCACCCTCTCTTGGACGGGCCTGACAGTTTGGTCGGGGTATATTGCCAGCCGCCACGTGGATTACTGGCGGGAAAAAGCCGATGAGCAAGTCCTCCGTGCCAAAGTCTGGTACTTCGCGCAGGAACTCAACAAGTCTCGTGAATATTTGGATAAAGTGAAAGAAACCGAACTCGCCCTCATCAATTTATTGAACATGAAAACCCGTAAGAACATCATTGAAAGCGATAGCGCCGTGGGCGGTGCCGCGGTTACTGACCAAAAGATTCTTTCACGCTTGATGGCAGGACGCAACGTACAGATTCAAGATGTCAGTTATCAGCTTGCGAGTGTTCAGCGAGACAGCAACAACCTTCTTAGTAATTTTCAGGCCATCACGGAATACATTAAAGATGAACACAATTTATTCCGGGCGACACCCCGGGCCATGCCCGTGGAAGGCCGGTTAACCTCGTTCTTTGGGGTTCGTCATTCGCCGATGGATGAAACGGAAGAGCGCGCTGAATTTCATCGCGGTATTGATATTGCTAATAACGTCGGAACGCCGGTATGCGCGACGGCCGATGGGGTGGTTCGTATGGCATCGTGGCAGGGCGGGTACGGACGTCTTGTGATCGTAGAACACGGTCACGGCTACCGAACTTACTATGCGCACAATTCAGAGCTTTTGGTGAAGCCCGGAGATGTGGTGAAGCGCGGGCAGACGGTTGCCTATATGGGCACCTCCGGTCGCAGCACCGGGTATCATTGCCACTATGAAGTATGGAAAGACGGCCGTGCCGTCAATCCCATGCAGTACGTGAAAGCAACAGAATAGGAGGAAGGTATGTTCGGCGCTAAAGACAGTTCCAAAAAGCAAGAGTCTCATTTAGAAACGATGATTGGCGGCGACTCCTTCTTTCAGGGCACGCTCCGTTCCAAAGGATCGATTCGTATCGACGGGAAAATTGAAGGTGGTGTATCTGCGGAAGGCATTATTTTAGGGGAAAACGCCGAAGTCCAGGGCGATATCTCCGCTCGTACCGTGGTGGTGGGCGGCAAAGTGACCGGCAACATTCATGCCACCGAGTCCCTTGAGCTTCTGGCGAAATCCCAGGTGTTTGGCGATCTTCATGCGCCGCAGCTGGTGATTGCCGAAGGCGCTATTTTTGAAGGCAGTTGCTTGATGGCTTCTGAGAAAGCCCGCGTCATTGAGGTCAACGTCAACAGTTAAGGTCTTCTAACCGAATCTAACGAAAAACCCCCGCTCGAAAGAGCGGGGGTTTTTTATTGCCTTGATAAAGTTAAAGGAAGGTTACCGAATGACCGCGAATTTGCCTTTGGCTTTGCCGCCTTGGGTGTCGGTAGCGACAAAGAGATAGAGGCCAGAAGCGGCGTTCTCGCCATCTTCGTTCTTTAGATCCCATGTGGCAGTGCCGGTCGCGGCATCGAGGGTTTTGACGTGGTGACCTGAGACCGTGAAGATTTTAAGGGTGCTGCCGAGGGACATGTTGTCAAAGGTGATGGAGCCCGTATGGCGGTCGGCACGCCAGGGGTTGGGGAAGACTCTGACGTTGGAGAGCTGGGAAGCGACGAGCGTAAAGTTGGCGGTAGCGGGGGCAGATGTTCCTGCAGCGTTGGACGCAGTGACGTTGACAGACCAGTATCCCGGGAAGAGATTGGGAACGTTGGCCAGGGTGAGCGAAGGAGCGGAGGTCGAGACCCTAAACGTTTGATTCCCTACGCGAGAAGAGTGGATACCTAGGGCTCCAGAAGCGCTCGTGGAGCCTGTGTCTAATGAGGTAAAGTCCCAAATCACTGTTGTAGGGGTTCCACCGGACAAAACCAAGGTAATCGTTGCCGAAGCATCTAAAGTTTTCCCTGGAAGCGAAAGGGAATTAATGACAGGAGCGCCGAACGTAGAAACTGGAGCAGAGCCTTTGATGGCCCCGGAGGTGGCTTGAATGGTAGAAGAACCGGGGGCCGTGGCGCTAAAGAGGCCGGTTGAGGAGATCGACCCGGGTCCACTGAGAACGGTCCATGTGAAGAGGGGTTGGGAGGCCATGCTGCTTCCGAATTGATCCAGGGCATTGGCGGAAAACGGTTGGGATTGGCCATTGGGAATGGTAGCCGATGCCGGGCTAATCGCTATGCTGGAGAGGGTTTGGTTCACGGTGACGGTGACAGAGCTGGTGACGGTTTTATTTCCGGGGTCCTTGACAGTGACCTGGAGGATATAGGTTCCGGCTTTGCTGAAAGTGGCGACGGTATTTTTCGCAGCGTTTGTGCCGCTCGCGCTAAAGGAGACGGGCGCGGGCGCAGTTCCTGTCGTGGTCCAGGAGTACGTAAGAGCGGGTTCCCCGGTATCGTCTGCGCCCAGGACCGAAAGTGTGGTGTTGTTTCCTGTCACAGTCGAGGGATTTGCTGCTGCGGGTGTGGCGACTGTGGGAGGCGCATTGACGGTGACAGTCACCGAAGTGCTGGTTGTTAAACCCACTGCCGCAGCGGTAACGGTAAACGTTCCTGCGGTGGACGCCGCGGTAAAGAGGCCGGTGTTTGAGATGGACCCTCCGCCAGAGACCGTCCAGGTGGCCGAGGGGGCTGTCATGGGTTGATTGAATTGGTCTTTGGCAGAGAGGGTGAACGGTTGTGTTGTGAGTTCTTGGACGGTCAGGTTCGCCGGGGTA
>CAZDML010000087.1:0-9203 GCA_964506645.1 uncultured Elusimicrobia bacterium
CGTTGTACGGCAGAGCGGTTTGTGGCGATTCCTGGTGAACGAGGAGCGTCCCAGACTGATTGGGCAGCACGCCTCGCGGCAGTATTCCTTGGGTCGGTTTGGAGGTCTGGTTGCTGTCCGGAACACTGAAGGACACATCGTTTTGAGCGACGGGCACCGACATCGTGTCGATAATGCTCGTGCTAAACGGCGCATTGGGATTGCCCCAATACGAGGTTTGTCCGTTCTGGACGACCTGCATGTAGTAGGTGAATTTATACCCGACTTGGAACAGCCTGATAACGTCGATGGGAACAAATCCGGTTCCTATTAGGTTGTTCGGATTGGCATCGCGAACAAACGTAATAGGAAGGGGTGTTGGAATGGTGATCGCGTTTCCTTGATCATTAAACACCTGGTACACAATTTCCGCTCGCAAGTTGTTTGTGTTCACCCGCCCGCGATCGGCTCGGCTGATGCGTAGCGGCCAGAAAACGATCGGCTTATACATAAACACTTGCGGCGGTAATTGTGAACCACCAATGTTGAAAACGCCCCCTCCCCCGCCATTAAACGTGATCTGCGAGAGATCGATAGACACAGGTATTGACACAGCGGCATGGCTCGAGCGTGACCCGAGGCTCAGGCTTGCCAATAATGTGGCGACGATGAGAAGTCGTTTTTTCATTTCTTACTGAATGGTGACGCTTTGCTCCTTTTCAATAAAGACAGTCGATGGCTCAAACGTCACCCGGGCTTTGACAATGTAATCTCCGGGCGGGAGTGTGCCCTCGGTTTTTGCGGTGTAGCTTGTTTCAGCTTGTGGCATTGAAGGCCAGCCGGCTTGAAAGTTCATCTGGGCGACGGCATCTTTCGATCCTTTTTTGAAGATCTCAAAACGTCCGCTGGGCCGTTGATGAACGTTGCCGGTGTTCTTGACGATCAGGGAGCCTTCAATCGATGCGGGGGCATCGGTGGCCGCTTTGAGATTGCGGACGCCAAGGCCTGTTACATCGGATTCCCCTTTTTCCGTTCCTTGGACACGCACATAGACCGAAGCGCTGATCATGGTGACAATGCGTGTTTCAATGCCGGTATGCACATCTTGTGGCTTATTGACCTTGAGTTCTGAGGGGTTCTGAGGAATAAAGGTCACAAACGCGGCCAGTTCGCCAGAGGCTTTTTCTGGAGCGCGGACTTTTACCTTTACGATTTCGGTTTTGTGCGCCGGAATCGTAATTTCCTTAAACGGCGGCTCGACCCAGCTTGAGGCTGAGAAAGCTTTGTTTTCAGGAAGGACAAACGAATCCCTAACCTTGGTATGAAGCGTGAGCGGTTTATCCTGGTCGTTCACGAGTTCATAAGTGACGGTCGTCGTTTTCCCCGGTTTAACAGTCGCGACCCGGAATCCGGGTTGGACTGAAAACGCCCACACTCTGGGCGCAAGGCCCAGAGTGTAGACGGTCAGCGCGAGCCAGAGGCTCGCTTTCGGAGAAGAACGTCGGCCATGTCGCATGGTCAATGGCATGACTTCCTCGTCTTAGTAGTTCAGTACGTCCAGGTAGATGGTCGTCCCGTACGTGGTCTGCAACGCACCGGTCGAGTCAATACCGAGAACCAGGTAAGCCGGGTTGAAGTTGCCGTTTCCTGATCCATCTTCTTTCGTGTTCACACCGAACGCGCCCACCACAGAGGAGTAGTTAAACGCACCGCGGCGCTGCGCCCCATTCGCATACCCTGTGTACCACAGGTTGGCGGGGTCGTTGTTGTTCTGATCGATGAAGAAGTGTGTCGAGTAGTCACAGAAGCCTACGTTTCCGCGAGCAGAAGCTGCATACGGACCTTCTGCCGGACAAGGACCTCCTGCAAGGTTTTCCACTTCCGTCGGCATGTAGAGCGCGCTTGAGGTCGAGATTTTGACCGAGCCGTTGACGTTCGCATTGGAAGCGCCTCTGAGGACATTGACGTCCAAGGCTTTCCAAACAAGCGGAAGGACCGAACCGCGGTTCGGATCTTCTGGATCAGCGCTGCCGTAACCGCCTACCAAACCACCACGCAAGGACACAGCGCCCAGCGGATCATTCGGGCTATTGACCGTGTTGGTCGTGTAGATGAGAATGGCCGAAGCAACCGTATTGCCGCGGGTATAGGTTAATTTAATGGCGTTGTCAGACCACAGCGCGTTCTGATTGTTGGCGCTGTTGTCGGCCGGGTTCAACCGGGTCGGATAGGCCAGGTTACTTCCGGAGGCAAAGTACTGGAACGTCATCGTGCTGGTTTGCACCGGCACTTGATTGGCCACGCCCGTTCGCCATTTGGTGAGGAACGTGTTGGGAATGTCGATCGTCGGTGCAATGCCGGCAAGAGTGCCGAGGTTGACATTGACCGGGATGGATACGATCGCGTGGGCGTTGCTAACCATCGACTGTCCGATGATCAGGGCAACAAGCACGCGTACGAGTTTTTGCTTCAGTGTGCTCATGCGTTGCATGGTGTGTTCTCCTTTTTTTGGTTCGTGATTCAGCGCTTCTCCGGCGCTGAAAGCGGTTACAGCTTTACTGCGTTACCAAGTCCAATAAGAGGGTCGTGTTGTATGTCATACCGGCATTGTGAATGTCACGGGCAATCGTTCCCGGGCTGAATTTCGCGCCAAGATACACAAAATACGTTCCGATACCCGGCGGCAATGTGGTGTAGGACTGTCGGAAGCCTTCATGGGTCGCGGCACCATCACTGCTTAAAAGAGATTGATAGGCTTTGGCGTCATCCTTGGCCGGGCCGGCACTCATGTTCTGCCACCATGTTGTGTTGTGCTGCGCGGTCGTATCGCGATCGCCAACGTCACAGAGATAGTGCGTTGAGAAATCACAGAAACCGGGGTTGGTCCGTACGCCGCCATTCTGACAAACGCCCCCGGTCGATGCCGTAATCTCCTGCGGCACGTTGGTGGTGATGCCCACAGAATAGGTGATCGTTGAAGAGGAAACTTTCCATGTCATCGGGATCAAGAACTGATGATCGCTAGACACCATGCCCGCGATGGGAGCCACGTCTTTGAGCGGTCCCGTGTATCCGTTGGCAATGTTGTCGGTGTAAATCTGTAAGACCCACCCCGCTCGATTTTCTTTGACAGACGAAACTTTGATGAAGCGGTTGGCAATCCACCAACCCTGGGCGTTCATCGTGCCGTTGTTGGGATTGTCGACATTGCCGTCGGTATTCGAATCGGTCACGGGGCTCCAGGTGATGTTCGATCCTGTGCAGTTCGCAGGCTGGGTGGTGACACACAGCTGGTAGGTGAAGGTGGAGCTGATGGCCGACAAGACCGTAAGGTCGGCCTGGGTCTTAGCGCCGTAAGTGACGATCGAAACCGCCTTTGCCTGTACCGCCAAAAGCAGGAGACAGCTAACAATGAAGAATAGTTTTTTCATTAGAAATACACCGTGAGCGCGATGCGGTGGCTTCCCGATGTGCCTTCCACGAAGAAGGGCACGGTGAAGCCATAGTCCAGACGGAACCCGGTTTTTTGCCCGATGGCCTGGTAGTAGCTGATGCCGGCAGCGGCCTGGTCGCGGTTCACGCCAGTACGCAGACCGAGGGCATCGTTGAAGAGCCAGCTTTCTGCGCCGGCGAGGACTTCGGTAATTCCGTCGCGGTACGTGAAATCGATGTCCGGAACAAGCCACGGCATCTGTTTGGATTGATAGGCGGTGCCGAGGGTGTATTTCATCGGCACACGGTCCGTAGCCTGGAAGCCCACGTCTGGGCGGGTGATATTTTGCACGACGGCCGAGATGCGCAGGCCGGCGAGCGCGCCGTGATCGGGTTTATAGAGGGCTCCGAGGTCCGCGGTAAAGGCACCCGCCGAAGTGCTGCCCTGGGTGAAAACGGGGTCGTTGGCAGAGAGAGAATCGAGAGTGACTTTGTGCTGGAGGTACTTTAGATTAACGCCAACCGCGTAGTCGCCATCTAAGCTCGGGAAGAAGTCGCCCAGGACGCGCGCGTAGGAAAATGTGTAGGTGTCTTCCGAGTAGAGATTGGTAGCAGCAAAACGTGCCCAAGAGAAGCCCCAGGAGCCAAAATGTGGGATCGGTTTCGAGGCAAAAGCGAGATAGTTTTGATCAAGGTGGGTCGTATCCTGGCCGGAGTAGAGCGTCAGTCCTGTGAACAACTGAGCGTACATGGCAGAGGCTTCGTTCCACTGCACCTGCACGAGTCCAGCCGGGTTGTACAGCGAGGCGTTGGTATCATCGGAAATGGCAGAAAATGCACCGGCCATTCCGACAGGGCGAGCGCCCCAGCCCGAGTCCTGGAACGCAGCCTGGGAGACGGTTGGGAGGGCAACAAAAAAGAGACCCCAGAGGAAAACGATCTGCGCAATGCGGATCTGCGTTGTGCGTTTCATTCTATGCAATTTTTAGCACCTTCTTGGCGGTCGAACAATCCAACCAAAGGTCAATATTTAAAAGCAAAAGACCCAGGTTTTTCCTGGGTCTTTTTGTGAGAATTTTGAGTAAAAAACTGATCTATTTTTAGATGTGTTTTCGCTATTCTTCGATAGAATAGAGGTGTGTACGGTTGCGGCCGTGCGATTTAATCCAATAAAGCGCTTCGTCTGAACGTTTAATAAGTTCATCACTATTCGTCGCATGCGTCGGATACGTAGCAACCCCAATACTGACTGTGAGGTTGACCGTGGTTCCGTCGGGTAATGATATGGGTTCGTTGGATACAGCCTGGTGAAGACGATCCGCCAAAAGCATCGCTTCCTCGGCGGAAGTATCTGGCAAAAGTATAACAAATTCATCCCCCCCATATCTAGCCGTGAGGTCGACTTTTCGCGCATTGGAAAGGACGCGTTCTGCGACGGTGGAGAGGATGGTATCACCGGCCGGATGGCCATAGGTGTCGTTGTAGCGTTTGAAGTGGTCGATATCGAGCGTCATGAGCGAGAGCTGGCCGTGGGTACGCTCGGCCCGGTAGAACTCTTCTTTGAGACGTTGTTTGAAATAGCGCAGAAGATAAAGTCCGGTGAGTCCGTCCGTGATGGAAAGCTCCTCAACCCCTTGGAAGAGTCGGGCATTTTTCACGGCCATCCCGACTTGCCCGGCGATACCCTCCAGAATACGTGTTTCTTCTGGGGAAATTTCCTGCTGGCTGAGCAGGTTGTCCACCATCAAAATGCCCATGTTTTCATCGCGCGTGCGCAGCGGCAGGTAAATGATCGTTTGCTGATATTTTTCCAGGCGTTCATCATCGGTTTTTCCCAGCAGCAGATCGACCATGGGATGGACCCCGCGTTTGAGCGGATATTGCTCTTTGTCGAGCAGCTCCTGGCGCCCTCTCTGATCGATGGTCAGTGCGGCTTCCAGCGTGTCGCCTTCTTTGTTAATGAGATAAAACTTGGTGCGGTCAAACCCCATTTGGTGAATGAGGCTCTGTCCGACGGAAAGAAGCATTTCTTCCAAGCGCAGCGAGCGGAAAATCGCATTGGACACTTCGTGAAGCGTCTGCATGCGCGCGACTTGCTGGCGTTCGGCCACAGCCATTTCCAGACCGCGCAGCGGCGTGGCCAGTTCATGGGCAAAATCTTTGAGCAGCGGGATGACGGCGGGTGTGAGCTTTCCGGCCTGTAGGCTTTCCACGCGGAGCACACCGAAGGTGTAGCCGAACGCACGCAGCGGAATATAGACCGCATTCATCGGCTTGGGAAGGACCAAATAGTCGGGTTTTCCCGTGAGCATACGGGCCAAGGGCGAACCGGAGGGCAAGGCAATTTCTTCTTCCCCGGTCATCACGTCTCCGTGATCGACCTGCTGACGCGCGAGGAGTGTCTGGGTGCGGTCATCGTAGCTGAACACCGTCGCGCGCTCGACTTGCAGCGATTCGCAGAGGTAAATCAGGGCATGCGCCATCAGGTCATCCATCTCCTGAGGGATCATGATCCAATGGTGTCCCAGGCGCAAGGGTTCGTGCACCGGGATGCGCTGCAGTTCCTCGCGGATTTTCTGCAGGGCGAGCGGGGTGGCACTGGGGACGCGCGGTTTATTCATAGAGGCTCAAGATATAGTTGGCTTCTTTGGCCGCGGCACTCAGCTGATCGGCCACGACCTTTTCGTTGTAGCGATTTTC
This sequence comes from uncultured Elusimicrobia bacterium, assembly GCA_964506645.1. Taxonomy (GTDB): domain Bacteria; phylum Elusimicrobiota; class Elusimicrobia; order 2-01-FULL-59-12; family 2-01-FULL-59-12; genus CAZDML01. The sequence continues at coordinate 6,112 of CAZDML010000087.1, forward strand.
CCGGACGGCCGTGATCAAGTTTAAACTCACACGGCCTAAAATGCGTTCGAGCGTTCCCAGGGTGGCGGCGCAGGGGAACGTGCGTGCCACACGCAGCGATTGGCGAAACACCTCCGCGACCGTCGGAGGAGCAATACTGAGCAGTTCTTCCAGCGCGGTATAGCGGCTGGGCAGCATGCCGATTTGGCGGGAGTGGCGGACCTGGGACGCCGGTCCCGTTAAAAATTTGATAAGGGCCCAGGCCGCTTCCGGGTGTTTGGTGGTGCTGACGATGGCGAGATTACTGCCCCCCAGATACGTGACTTGGCCTGCGGGACCGGCCGGGAACACCGAAACCCCGTAATGTTTAGAGACTTCGGGAGAGTAATGCGGGTGCTGCGGGTTAAACGCGCTGTTGATTGGCCAGGCGCCCGAGACCTGGAAACCGAACTGGCCGGAGAAAAAGTTGCCGGTGAGGATGCGGTCGCGGCCCATGAGCGGGATCAGGTGGTCGACCAGCAGTTTGAAATAAAAATCGATGCCTTTGAGCGCCGACGGTTCGTCAAACAGTGCTTTTTGCCGGGTCGAACTTAAAAAGTTTCCCCCCGCTCCCCAGACCCAGGGCGCCAGGTCGTGCATCAGCACGCCTTCGCGCTGTCCGGCCAGCGCCCGGGCACAATATTTTTTCCCCAGGTTGGGGTGATCGCGCAGTTGCTCGCAGGCGTCACGAAGGCCTTTCCAGGTGGCGATGTCCTGCGGTTTGATGCCCAGTTCTTTCAAAATATCGTGACGGTAATACAGCACGCGCGCATCGAGAAACCAGGGCAACGAATAGGCTTTGGTGCGGGTGGGTTCGTAGCAGTAATTCCAGCTGGGGCGGACCAGGTCGTTTAAGTAGTCGCTTAAATCGACGAGTGCGCCCAGGGCCGCCAGGGTGGTCGTCCAGGTGCCGCCGATTTGAATCACATCGGGAAATTCCTGAAAGTCACGGCGCTTGGCAACAGCAATCAGCCGGTCCCAGGCAAAAAACCACGGTTGAACCGTGATGTTCACTTCGATGCCGGGATTTTCCTTGCGGAAAAAGGCAATTTCCCGCTGCATGACGCGGCGGGTCTCAAAGCCGGCATTCGGCATGATCCACAGGTTCAGTTTGGTAAGACTGCTCATTTATGATTTTGAGGCTTTTGGGAGTTGAACAAAAAACGTTGAGCCGCGTCCGGGCACGCTTTCCACCCAGGTTTTGCCGCCGTGGGCTTCTACGGTTTGTTTGACCATGGCCAGTCCAAGACCGGCCCCCGGAACTTGCCCGGAGAAGTCTTTTTCCACCTGGTAGAAACGATCGAAAATTCGTAGGTGATCTTCGGGCGGGATGCCCGGTCCATCGTCCTGGAATTGTACCACGACGCTGCCGTTCTCGGTTTGGGCTTTTACCTTAATTTGTTTGGCCCCGAATTTGAAGGCATTCTCGACCAGGTTGCGGAACACGTGCTGCAGCAGCATGGGGTCGCCATCAATATGGGCGTCCTTGAGCGAGAGATCCATTTTGACATCGGCCATTTTGCTTTTGATTTCATCGGGGAGTATTTTCCCCGAGCCTTGCAGCAGTTCTTCGGCCGTGCAGGGCTGCTTGCTCAGTGTTTCCGGGTCGAGGCTGGAGAAAGCGATGAGTTGATTGACCATTTCTTCCATGCGGTGGCATTCCTGCGAGATCACATGGAGCGCATTTTTCTGAAAATCGTTGAGCGGATTCTTGACGGTATCCGACAAGAGAAGTCGAGGATAGGCGCGAATCGCAACCAGCGGCGTACGCAACTTATGGCTGATGAGCGAAATAAAGCGGTGCATGGCGTTTTCGGCTTTGCGTTCCTGGGTGATGTCGCGGAAAATCATGACGAAGCCGTAGCGTTCTTTCTGGCGGCTATGAATCGGATTGATGCGGCATTCGAGAACCAGTTTTTTCGGGTTTTCGCGCAACACTTCGAACGGCTGGCCGTCCTGGGTGTCAAGATTTTTAAAGACGTTGGCGGGATTGACTTGGAAGTCTTTGAACACCTGTTCGGCGCTCATCATGGAGGTGTTGGTCGGTAGCCCCAGCATTTTGCGGGCATAGGGATTAACGGTAAAAACCATCCCTTGCGAGTCAAACAGAATCACGCCCTGCTGGACGCGTTCAAAGATGAGATCGACTTTTTCCCGCTCCAGGGCAAGATCGGCGGAGGCCGCGCGGAGCTCGTAGAAGAGCTGCTTGTGCAGCTTGCTCATGACTTCGCCGTTTAAGTATTCCAGCGTAAAAGGTTTGGTCACGTAGTCATCGGCCCCCAGGATGCGGGCCTGGCGCATGAGTTCTTCCTCCGTTTGGCCGGTCACCATGATGACCCGGATGGAGGCGTCGCGCTCTTTGACCTGGCGCAGGACTTCAATTCCGGACATGCCGGGAAGGCCGATATCGAGAAACATGAGATGGGGATGGAACTCTTCGGCCGTTTTAACGGCGGAGGGGCCATCGTTGGCTACTTCGACTTTGTAGTCTTTCCCCGAGAAAAAGGAGCGTAAGTTGCCGCTTAAGGAGGTGTCGTCATCAACGATGAGAAGCCGTAGATTCATAGGTTCAAGCGCATCTCTGCGCTCCATGTATATAACCGGAATCGGTGCGTGTTTTCAAGGCCTTTTTGAGGTTTTTCTAGGGTCCTGTCCCACTCATCGTAGGGCGAAAACAGGCATCGGGAGGTCGATTCTAATAGCCCCTCAGGGCCCCGTCGCTAGGCCGCGAAGCGATGAAGGATCTCTGCAATGAAGGTTTGGTAGGGGACGCCGTGCTTTTTGGCTTTCTTCTTAAGGTCATCGAGGTCCTGTTGATTGATGCGGATATGCAAAATGGCTGCTTTGCGGCGGCGTTCTATCGCCTTTCGCGCGGCCTCCAATTCTTCATCGGATACAGGCACATAGTCCCCAATGGCTTTCTCGATGGCACGCTCGTATTTGGTAAGTTTCATTTTAGAGATGTCCATTAAAAATTTCCTCCTCGATAAAGTCGTGTATATTTTCGACTGGGATACAGCGTCTTCAAAAAAATTTCTTCCGGACTATCAATACAGGGCACCGCCCACACATAC
>CAZDML010000088.1:0-5787 GCA_964506645.1 uncultured Elusimicrobia bacterium
CTTGCGCGCAGAGATGTACGCGAAGGGGCGGAGGTGCTGGTGAATTTAACCAACGATGGATGGTATATGCGAACCGCTGCACCGTATCAGCATCTTCATCCCAACATCTTTCGTGCCATTGAAAACGACCGTTGGCTTCTGCGAGCCGACAATACCGGTGTTTCCGCAATTATCGATCCTCGCGGACATGTCAAAGCCGCCTCGGACATCTTTGAGCAGACCGTCATTCGTGGAACATACTATCCCAGGAATACACGCACTCTCTATAGCCGTTGGGGAGATCTCTTTATTGTCCTTTGTCTGGGTTTGTGTTTTTTATGAAACAGGCTCGTATTTCTATCGTCCTTGCGCTCTTGAGCCTCCTCTTAATCGCACTTCGTTTACACACCTATCACGAGCCGTTGGAACGCGACATTACGACGTACGCGGTGATTGCTCATGAAATGACGGAGGGCCGCGCACTCTATACAGATCTCTGGGATCATAAGCCGCCTCTGATTCACCTCACATTTCTACTTGGAGAAAAACTTGCTCCCTATGGGGCGCCCTCTGTTTTCGCTGTCAACATAGTCACCTCCATCTTCCTTCTCTTCGGCCTGTACGCTGCGGGCTCTCTCTTAGGCGGACCTGCGTGGGGAGGAGTCACATCTGCAACCGTGTGGACGCTCATTTCTGGAGATCTTTATCTCCAGGGGAACCAGCCAAACACCGAACTTTTTATGAACCTCTTTCTTGTTTGGGGGTTTGTTCTAGTGATTCAGTCGCTTCGAAATGAAGGGGTATTTCGGTATTCCCAGGCTGCAGGCATTTGCTTTGCAGCGGCAACGCTCTACAAGCAAGTGGCCCTTCTTCCCATCGCTGCGATCCTCGTGACGTATGGGGGAATCGCATTCAAATCATCACAGCGAAAAGCTGTGCTGACCCGCGCGCTTCTTCTTATCACACTGATTGGCCTGGGAGCATGGTTTTTCGTAGCGGGGTATTTTTATTTTCAGCATCGCTTTCATGATTTTTACAACGCTGTTTTTCGATTTAATTTTTTCTATATCAGCGAGCCCTCCACCTTGGCCCCTGCGCCCCCCCTGGTTGCACGCATCGCGAAAACAGCACAGTCCCTCTGCATGGGTTTCCATGGACTTTTAATGCCATTGATTCTCATCTCTACGATTGGGGGTGTTTTTATAAAAAAGGAAAGCAAACATCGCTCTCTTTGGGCTCTGTTATGCGCTTACTTTATTGGCGCTTTTCTGGCCGTCGGAGCATCCAGCTATTTCTTTCCGCACTACTTTCAGCTCGTATTACCGCCTTTATGTATCGCTGCGGCGTGGACGCTCGCAACTCTTCACGAGCAAGGGCACCGGTATACAGTGAGGGCCGTTACAGTTTGTCTGGGAATGATCCTTCTTGCGTATGAAACCCCTCGCTATTTCTGGCCCGCAGAACAGTGGTCACAAATAAAATACGAAGATCGCTTTACATCCGTGTCACGTATGGGGGAGACGATCAACCGCATTCTTCAACCTGACGAGACGTTTTATAACTGGGGAAACGACTCAGGACTCTATTTCTACAGCAAGCGGCACCCCCCGACAGGTGTCTTTTATTATCATCCACTTGTGAAAGGTCCACTGCAATCACCTCTGTCACAGAAGACACTGGGAGACTTGGAACGCACGCAACCCGAATTGGTTGTCATTTCGAAATACATGATGCAACCCGATTCTGGGAAAAGCCCTATTGTTCCATGGATTTTAAAGCACTACCTTCCATGGCCAGAAAACGAGGACCAGGGAAACTACTGGCTCTGGATTCGCAAACAAGGCCGGATGTATAAGAACATCCATACCCCCCGATGAAAACATCTGCGGACACTATCGTATTGAGCGTTATTACACCCGCCTATAACGAAGCCGAGGGTATCGATCAAGCGATCGAGCACATCCAGACCGCTATTCTCGATCAGATTTCGCACTCTGAACTTATCGTTATTAGTGATGGCAGCACAGATCAGACCTTTGAAAAGATCCAACAGTGGTCGCAGAAGGATTCACGTATTCGAGCCGTGAATGCGCCCCATCGCGGACATGGCCCCACTGTCATCACAGGCCTCGAAGTCGCTCATGGAGACTATGTCTTTCTTATCGACTGTGATGAGCAGATTCCGCTTGCCGCATTTCAACCGCTATGGGTTGCCGCACAAACACAGGGAGCTGCCATGGGTGTTCGTGAGCAGCGCGTTTGCGATCCCTGGTTTCGTCGTATCTTGACCAAGGGGTTGAGACGTTTCATTCATCTTTCTTTCGGCGTTCATTTGGAGGATCCTAATATTGCTTTTAAAGTATTCCGTCGTTCCATCTGGTTGGAGGCAAAATCTTCCATCTCACCGAATACGCTGACCCCGTCCCTGTTTCTTGCCATATTTATTGCCAAGCAACGATATGCCTGTGCATACCTCAAAGTTCCTTATCAAGCCAGGTCCTACGGCACATCCATTCTGCGCCCATGGAGGCTTTTATGTTTTTGCTACGAGGCCTTCTTTCAACTCCTCACTTTCAGACGATCTTTCTATCGATAAACAGCATAATGTATGATCTCTTTATGTCGAAATCCGAACTTCTCCAATCGTTAACGCAGCTCACCGAACGCCTGGGTAAAGTCAGGGGGTATCTTTGACGTTGACCGAAAGCGGTCACGCATCAAAGAGCTAGAGACACTCACTGCCGAATCGTCCTTCTGGGATATCCCACAAAAAGCCCAAGAAACCCTCAAAGAGCTCAATCGACTTAAAGAAGATCTCAAAACCTTCACATCACTCGATCAATCTACGCAAGACCTGCGCGACTTGGCTGCCATGGCCGAGGACAATGACACGGCCATTTTGCTCGATCTAGAAAAGCATGCAACGTCCGTAGCGACCTCGCTCAAAGAAGTGGAACGGCAAGCCAAGTTTTCTGAAGCTTACGACCGTGCCGATGCGTTACTCACTGTCCATGCCGGTGCGGGGGGAACGGAATCCTGCGATTGGGCTGAAATGCTCACCCGCATGTACGAGCGCTATGCGCAGAGTAAAAATTTTAAAACTGAAATTGCAGACATTCAGCAGGGTGATCAGGCCGGCATAAAATCCATCACTTTTTTTGTGCGCGGCCCGTTTGCCTACGGGCTGCTAAAAGGAGAAGCCGGGGTCCATCGCCTTGTCCGCATTTCACCGTTTGACGCGAATAAGCGCCGTCATACGAGCTTTGCCTCCTGTGACGTCCTTCCCGAAATTGATGAGGAAATTCAAATCGACATTCAGGACAAAGACCTCCGAATTGACACCTACCGCTCCAGCGGGGCAGGAGGTCAACACATTAATAAAACGGAGAGCGCGATCCGAATCACACACCTACCCACGGGCATCGTCGTCGCCTGTCAGACGCAGCGTTCACAGCAAAAAAATCGAGAGCAGGCCTTTAAAATTTTGCGTATTCGGCTCTATGAACTTGAAATGGAAAAGAAACGCCAAGCGACCGAAAAGAGGTATGACGAAAAAGGCGACATTGCCTGGGGCAATCAGATTCGGTCCTATGTCTTCATGCCCTACCAGATGGTCAAAGATACGCGCACCGGGCACGAAACAAGCCAGATCGATAAGGTCATGGACGGCGACTTGGATGGTTTTATTGATGCTTACCTCGAACATCTGGCACTCAAGAAGGTGACAAAATAACATGGGCTCTTGGCAGAAAGACCAATCAAAATTAAGGCATCGGTATCTATGGGGACAGACACGCGGAGAAAAAGACGCTACGCTACGCGATTTTATGGAACGCGTGAAGGCCTATCCAGCTCTTGCCAAGCTGCGTCCGGAGAAAATAGGCTCTGAAATCCAATGCTGGCGCCAAATTCCGGATGGCAAAGGCAAACTTTACTGGAGCTCCTGCGTACGTTTTATCGACGATGGATGGGGGTATTGGACGATTATGGGCCGTTCGGATGAGGGCCGTTGGCGAAATTCTCATATCGAAGGCCTGCCGCTCTCCAAAGCACTGGCGGCAGGGGAAGAATATTACCTGGATAAGTTGGCTCCTCCGTCGATTGACAGCGCAAATCGCGACTGATAAGATGATTTCTCAATTTTAGGAGAGATTAATGGCCCGTGTTTTAGTAGTAGATGACGAAAGAGACGTGGTAGAACTGGTCAAGTTCCTGCTGGAACGGGATGGGCACCAGGTCTTAGAGGCATTTAATGGTCGAGAAGGCTTAGAACGTGCCAACAATGAGCATCCCGATCTGATTATTTTAGACATCATGATGCCCGAAATGGACGGATACACTGTAAATGCCCGGTTGAATGAAAACGAAGCGACTCGCCGTATCCCTGTGATTATTTTGACTGCCAAAGGCCAGATGAGAGACGTCTTTGAAATGGCGTCCAACGTCGCCTTCTACATGGAAAAACCCTTCGATCCCAAGCACCTCCGCGAAAAAATCCAGGACGTTCTGGCCAAGAAAAAATAATGTCCGAAGCCAATACGCCGTCCACACCCATTGAGCAACTGATTGCCCAGCGTCACGAGACGTTGAAACGTCTGTCGGACAAACAGATCAATCCTTATCCATATCACTTTGAACGCTCGCACACGTTTAAGGCCGTCCATACACAGTTTGATTCTCTGCCCGATGGCCAGGAATCAACCGATACAGTCAAAACAGCGGGCCGCATGATGACCATGCGTGACATGGGAAAAAGCTGTTTTGCCCACCTTTCGGATGGACCCGACAAACTTCAGATTTATGTGAAGAAAGATGCGGTCGGGGAAGACCTCTACAAACTCTTTCAAAAAGACATCGACCTGGGAGACTTTGTGGGTGTGGAAGGTCATATGTTCCGAACCCGGACCAAAGAATTGACGCTCAAAGTTTCCAAAATAACCCTATTGGCCAAGTCGCTTCGACCCCTGCCTGAAAAGTGGCATGGCTTAAAAGATGTGGAAACACGATATCGTCAGCGCGAGCTCGATCTCCTAAGCAATCCTGAAATCCAGCAGCTTTTTCGCCAGCGCAGTCAGATGATTCTCTCACTGCGTCAGACGTTGACCCGTGAGGGCTTTCTAGAAGTAGAAACACCCCTCCTCCAGGCACAGGCCGGAGGCGCAGCAGCTCGTCCGTTTAAAACCTTTCACAATGCACTTCAAAATGAGCTTTTTATGCGCATCGCTCCCGAGCTTTATCTCAAACGTCTGTTGGTCGGAGGGATGGAGCGGGTTTATGAGATCGGACGGGTATTTCGCAATGAAGGGATCGATACCAAACACAACCCTGAATTTACAATTCTTGAAGCGTATCAGGCCTATGCCGACTACAACGACATGATGGTACTGGCGGAAAAACTAATCAGCGAAGCCGCCATGGCATGCCGCGGCACAACCGATGTCACCATTCACGATAAGCCCCTGTCACTCAAGCCGCCTTTTGCACGCGCCTCCATGGGTGATCTGCTGAAGCAGTACACCGGTCACGATGTCATGCAGGCGTGGCGCGATGGGAAGCTTCGCGCCCTGGCGGCCGAACTCCATGTGGGCTCTGATGCCGCAACACCTGAACACAAGGTGTTTGACCGAATTTTTGATGCGAAAGTGAAGCCGCACCTCTGGCAACCAACTTTTATTCTAGACTACCCCATTGAAATCTCTCCTCTGGCCAAAAAGCATCGTTCAAAACCAGGCCTTGTGGAGCGTTTTGAACTGTATATCGCCGGAGACGAAGTCGCCAATGCGTATTCCGAACTCAATGATCCCGTGG
>CAZDML010000088.1:5808-9149 GCA_964506645.1 uncultured Elusimicrobia bacterium
CTTCGTGAGCGCTTGGAAATTCTTATGGCTCAAAAGAAAAAGGGCGATGAAGAAGCGGAAGTCGCTGATGAAACTTTCCTGCTTGCATTGGAACACGGCATGCCGCCTGCGGGAGGACTCGGTATTGGCGTCGATCGCCTCACGATGCTTCTTCTAGGGCAAACCTCCATTCGCGAAGTCATCCTCTTCCCACTGCTAAAACCCGAAACCGACTAATCCCCATGTCTTTTGAATTCTTCCTGGCCAAACGGTTCCTCTTCGGACAACGGTTTGGCATTTTTCGTTTTGTCGTGAGCAGCATTGCCATTGGGGGAACCGCTTTAGGTGTTGCCGCTCTCCTTATTACGCTCGCTGTCATGGACGGGTTTCGAACGGACATCCAGGACAAAATCCTGGGCACACAACCCCAGATCCTTGTGACGAGCCCACTCGCCCAACCCTTATCCCAGAAGAATACTCTCGCACAGCAGTTTGCCGTTCAAAAGGATATTCAAGCCTTTGCGCCGTTCGTCTATGGCCAAGCGCTCCTGCAATCCGGGTCTTCTGTCACGGGAATCATGATTCGCGGCATTTTGCCATCTCAAGAAAGCCAAGTGGTTCGACTCTCCACGCTGCTTCAGTCCGGTCAATGGGAGCACCTCGATTCCCACTCTATCATTCTGGGACAAGAGCTCGCGACGTCAGTCTCTGCACAACTCGGAGATACCCTGACGCTGGTCGTACCACAATCCCGCACGAACGTGCTGGGGCAAACACCGCGCATGCGGAGCTACAAAGTCGTTGGGATTTTCCGGTCCGGAATGTATGAGTACGATGCCAACATGGCCTACTTGCATCTGGAAGGCGCGCAGGATCTGTTGAATTTGCCCCAACAAATTACCGGGTACGGGATTCACACAAGAGCTCTCGATCAGCTGAGCCGTACGCGCAGCCATTTGCAGGTCGCTTTGGGGATCGAATACTGGGTCCGCACCTGGGAGGATTTAAATAAAAATCTCTTCTCAGCGATGAAACTGGAGCGGACGGTGATGTTTCTCATTCTGACACTTTTGATTCTTGTATCCAGCTTCATCATTATTTCCAACCTGTTGCTGCTTACGATAGAGAAAGCTCGTGAGATAGGCATTCTTCAGGCGTTAGGCGCTTCGCCGAAGCAAGTAGGCACCGTTTTTTTCTTGAACGGTTTGCTTCTGGGGATGACGGGAGTTGCGCTGGGCCTCGGCCTAGGGGTTGGACTGTGTTATCTTTTAAAGCACTATCCGATTATTCGATTGCCAGCAGATGTCTACTACATTGACCGGCTTCCTATTCATCTGACCCTGCAAACCATAGAGACGGTTGCGGTGTGCGCTCTCGTTCTGGTCCTAACATCGATTATTTATCCAGCACGCAAAGCCAGCCAGATGGATCCGATCGAGGCCATACGTCATGGATAAATCGACGGTTGTTCTCGAAGCCAAAGACCTGGTCAAATCTTTCCCGCAAGGCGAGGGGGACATTGAAATTCTCCATGCTGTGTCTTTGAAGGTGCATGCGGGAGAAATCGTTGCCATTTTGGGGCCCTCCGGCGCTGGGAAGTCGACCCTCCTGCATCTACTGGGCTTAATGCAGCGCCCAACACGAGGGAGCTTAACCATCGCGAGGCGAGACACTGGTCACAGCACACCCGAGCAATGCGCACAGCTCCGCAACCAAACAATAGGCTTTCTCTTTCAATTTCACTATTTACTCCCCGAACTTAGCGTCCTTGAAAACGTCGTACTTCCCGGGCGCATTCAAGGCAGAAAGCTGTCCGAGCTATCAGCACAAGCTATTTCTCTTTTAGATACAATTGGCCTGTCCCGGCAAGCCCACCAGAAACCGTCCACGCTATCTGGTGGAGAGCAGCAACGTGCAGCACTCGCACGCGCCCTAATCAATGGACCCCAACTTATTCTGGCTGATGAACCCACCGGTAACCTAGATAAAGAATCCGGTGAAAAAGTGATACAACTGCTCTGGAGTGAAGCCAAAAAGCACCAGGCCGCTGTCATTATCGTGACCCATCAGGAAGATATTGCAAAACGTGCCGACCGATGGATTCGTCTAAGGGATGGCCGTATCGAGTCTCAATCCTAAAGGACTTTTATGAAAATATATCTTAATGGAAAATTAGTGCCGAAAGAAAAGGCCACTGTCTCTGTCTTTGATCATGGCCTGTTGTATGGAGACGGAGTCTTTGAAGGGATTCGCTCCTATCACGGTCGCGTGTTTCAGATGCATGAACATATTGATCGCCTGTACCATTCTGCCCGAGCGATTGTCCTGAACATACCGCTTTCAAAAAGCGCCATGGAAGAGGCGGTGCTCAACACTCTGCGCGCCAATCATCTGACAGATGCCTACATTCGTCTCATTGTGACCCGCGGAAAAGGCGACCTGGGACTTGATCCAAAAAATTGTGAAGGAAAACCCACGATTATCATCATCACGGATAAAATCAAACTCTACCCAGAAACGTTTTACCGAAATGGGCTCTCGGTCGTGACATCCACTTTTCGTCGAAACATTCCCGAAGCGCTGAATCCTTCCATTAAGTCTCTAAATTATCTCAATAACATCCTGGCCAAGATTGAAGCCAGCCGTTATAACGCCCCGGAAGCCATTATGCTTAACCGCGAAGGCTACGTGGCGGAATGTACGGGGGACAATATCTTCGTTATACGTAAAGGGACCCTCTATACACCGCCCACCTGGGTCGGCGCCTTGGAGGGAATCACACGCAATGCGGTCATGGATTTGGCACGTCACTCACTCCAGCTTACGGTCAAAGAAGAAGTCTTCACGCCCTATCACATTTATACAGGTGATGAGGTCTTTTTAACCGGCACTGCCGCAGAAGTCATCCCCGTAACAAATGTTGACGGACGGATTATCGGCAATGGAAAGCCTGGAAAAATCACTCTAGAACTGATAAAAGAGTTCAGGGAACTAACCAAGACATCGGGCGTTCCAATATATAGGAAGTAGCGGACAAAGAGTGTTGCTTCAGCGCCACAGAACAGCTACGATGAAGTTGCTCTAAACCTTAAAAGGACGAGGTAAATCGTATGTCCAATCGCTTCACCGAACGCGCACAGCGCGTCATCCTCATCGCACAAGAAGAAGCTAAACGTCTCAATCACGACTATGTGGGGACGGAACATATTCTTTTGGGTCTGATTGCCTTAGGGGAAGGTGTAGCTGCACAAGTATTAGCCAATTTAGGCGTTGATCTGCGCCGTGTTCGTGCAGAAATCGAAAAGATTGTGGGAACCGGCGACAATGTCATGCTAATTGGGGAAATACCGTTCACACCCCGC
>CAZDML010000089.1:0-8812 GCA_964506645.1 uncultured Elusimicrobia bacterium
CGCACGCAGGCGCGCGAACTGATGAAAGAATATTCGGACCGTATACGCGAATGGCAAAACTCCTAAAGAAAACGATTCTCCTCGTTGATGATGATGCGAACGTGCGGCTTTTGCTGCGCGATATTCTAGATCCGAAACTCTATGCGATTCTTGAGGCGGAAAACGGCATGAAGGCCCTGGAGCTCGTGCATCAGAATAAAGTGGATTTGATCATTACCGACCGTTCCATGCCCGGCATGGACGGATTGGAATTTCTAAAGCGCTTGCGCGATGAGAAGCTCGAAATTCCTTCGCTCATGCTTAGCGCTTTTGGTGAGGAATCCATGTGGGCGGAAGCGATCGGTTCAGGAGCACAGGACTATCTGCTCAAACCGTTTAAATCGGAAGAGGTTTTAAAAATCGTGAAAAAACAGTTGGGAGTCAAAGACAAATGAGTCAGATCAGGTTTGGAACATCCGGCTGGCGAGCCATTATCGCCGATGAATTTACGTTCGATAACGTTCGCAAGGTGGTTCAAGCCATTGCGACCTATTTGAAAACCACGGGGGCTGCTGACGCGCAGGGAAGGCCGGTGATAGTGGGGGGCGACACACGATTCCTAAGCCCGGAATTTGTGCAAACCGCGGTTGATGTGCTGACCGCCAACGGTCTGTCTGTGCTTTTGGCGAATGACTTTATCCCAACCCCCGTCATCTCGTTCCAGGTGACTGCCAGGAAAGCGGCGGCGTCGGTCAATTTTACGGCCAGTCATAACCCGCCGAACTACAATGGCATTAAATTTAATTTGCATCACGGGGCCTCGGCGCCGCCGGAAGTGACGAAAGAAATTGAGCGCTTGGCGAATGGCGATCCGGGTTTCCCCGCATCTCTCAAGCGCAATCCCGCCCTTGTCAAAGAATTTGATCCGCGTCCCGAGTTCTTGGCGCAGCTGAGTAAGATGATCGATGTTCCGGCGTTAAAAAAGGCCAAACTCAAAGTCGGCGCTGATGTTCTGTGGGGGACCGGCAAAGGCTATTTGGATACGTTCTTAAAAAAATCTGGCTGCCGCGTCACCGTCCTTCATGACTGGCGCGATGTGCGTTTCGGGGGTATGGCTCCCGAGCCTGCGGAGGAAGAACTCAAAGAGCTTCTGTCCATCATGAAAAAAGAGAAGCTCGTGGCCGGGTTCGGCACGGATGGCGATGCCGACCGTTTTGGCATTGTGGACGATAACGGAACGTTCCTTTCCCCGAATGAAATTCTTCCGATCGTTCTGCGCCATCTCGTGAAACGCCGCGGCCAGAAAGGGTTGGTTGTTCGCAGCGTCATGACCTCTCACTTTATTGATGCCGTAGCCAAAAAATACGATTTGCCGGTGCGAGAAACACCGGTCGGTTTTAAATACATTGCCGAGGCGATGCGTGAAGGCGGTTTTCTGATGGGTGGCGAAGAATCCGGCGGGCTTACGATTAACGGTCATGTTCCGGAAAAAGACGGCATCTTGGCCTGCCTGCTCATGGCTGAGATTCGGGCGGTGGAGAAAAAACCCTTCCGCGACATGCTGAAAGACCTGCGCCGAGAGGTCGGGCCCTACTTGTCTAACCGCGTCAATCTGCATTTGGAACAGCCGGTGATGGATAATTTACGCAAGCGCTTGAGCACCTATACGCCGAATGCGATTGCTGATTTGGAAGTGAAGAAGATTGTGCGGTTGGATGGATTCAAATTCATTTTCAATGACGACAGCTGGCTCGGGATCCGTTTGTCTGGAACCGAGCCCGTGGTCCGGTTGTATTTGGAAGCCGACAGCGCGAAAAAATTGAAACATCTCGAAAGCGTTGGCGAACAACTCATTCAGTCTAATTAAAGGAGAGCACGATGGCGAAATTAGGAAAGATTGCAAAGGTGGTAGGACGTGAAATTTTGGACTCCCGCGGCAACCCCACGGTCGAAGTCGAAGTTACTTTAACAGACGGCACGGTCGGCCGCGCGGCGGTTCCTTCGGGAGCCTCCACCGGCGCACACGAAGCCAATGAAATGCGCGATGGCGACAAGAGCCGTTATCTCGGTAAAGGCGTTTTAAAGGCCGTGTCCAATGTGAACGGCATCATCGCTCGCAAACTAAAAGGAAAAGCCTGCGATACCCCGGCGATCGATCAGCTTCTGCGTGAGTTGGACGGTACGCCAAACAAGAGTGCCCTGGGCGCCAACGCCATTTTGGGTGTTTCGCTCGCCTCGGCGCGCGCCGGTGCGCAGGTGGCCAAGCAGCCGCTTTATCAGTACTTGCGTACGCTCTATAAGCTCCCGAGCAAAGGCTATGTGCTTCCTGTGCCGATGATGAATATCGTCAACGGAGGTGCGCATGCCGACAACAACGTCGACCTTCAGGAATTTATGGTGATGCCGGTGGGTGCAAAATCCTTCCGTGAAGGCCTTCGCATGGGCGCGGAAGTGTTTCACTCCCTCAAAAAAGTACTGCACGACCGCAGCTATGCGACCAGCGTGGGAGATGAAGGCGGTTTTGCCCCGAATCTGCAATCGAACGAAGAAGCGCTCGAGCTCATTGCCCAGTCCGTGGAGAAAGCAGGTTACCGCATGGGCGACGACATCATGATCGCGCTCGACCCGGCTTCGACCGAGTTCTACAAGGACGGTACCTACATCCTGGAAGGGGAAAAATCCAATCCACGCAAGTCCTCCAAAGACATGGTCGACTTCTACGAAAGCTGGACGCGCCGCTATCCGATCATCTCTATTGAAGATGGCGTGGCTGAGGACGATTGGAACGGCTGGAAACAGCTCACCGAACGCCTGGGTGATCGCGTGCAATTGGTCGGTGACGATCTGTTTGTCACCAACGTTGAGCGCCTGCGTCGCGGCATCGACGCCAAGGTCGGCAACTCGATTCTTGTCAAAGTGAACCAGATCGGCAGCCTCTCCGAAACGATCGACACGGTGCTCACCGCTTACAAAGCGGGATATACGGCCGTTATGTCCCACCGCTCGGGGGAAACGGAAGATACCTTCATCGCGGACCTCGCGGTGGCGCTCAACACCGGTCAGATCAAGACCGGCTCGGCCAGCCGCACGGACCGGATCTGCAAATACAATCAGCTCCTGCGTATTGAAGAGCAACTGGGCAAGAAAGCTCAATACCCCGGCGTGAAAGCGTTTCGGGTGAAATCGCCCGCATTTGCCTAAACAGCGAATTCGTACCTTAATTATTGGTGCTGTCGTGGCCGCGTGTCTCTTCGGAAACCGCGGTTTCTGGGATTTTGTGCATCAGACCCGGGAAAAGCGCCGTTATGAGAAGCTGCTCGTTGAACTACGAGCGGAACATGACGGCCTTTCTCGGGAACTGAATCTCATCCAGACCAACCCTGCCTATACCGAGTATCTGATCCGAAAACAGCTGGGCTACGCCAAAAAGGGAGAGGTCGAATATCGGCTGGTTCCCCCTGAAAAGACCCCCCAGTAATTTGGTATCATAAAGGCCGTCGTACCAATCCAAGAGTCATCTGACTCCTTTTCCTTCCAGCCTAGGCCTGGGGGGACAATGACCAAAGAGGAGACCTACAACGTGGCACTCAACAACTACGAGTCTGTACTTATTGCCGAGCCGGAAATCACGACTGAACAAGTCGATCAACTGCTCAACAAAATCAAACAACTGATCACCGATCAAAAAGGATCCTTCACCGCGGAAGACCGCTGGGGACGTCGCCGTTTGGCCTACCCAATTCAGGGACACCGCGAAGGCTTCTATACGGTCTTTACCTTTAGCGCCGAGCCGGGTATCGTCTCGTCGCTCGAACACTACTACAACGTGACGGATTCCATCATCCGCCATCTGGTAGTACGTCAGATTAAGAAGAACAAGACGTTTGCACCGCGTCGGGAACGACCGGCGGGCGCAGCGTCGGCTGATTCGTCTCACCGTCCGGGCGGTTACCGGGGTAACAACCCGCGACCGCGCAGTGATTCGGCTCCGCGACCGGCGTCTGCCGCCACCGAAACGCCTGCGGCACCGACTGAGGGAGGCAAGTAACCATGAACGATCTACGTCTGGTCCAACTCAACGATGTTCGTTTAGTCGGGCGCTTGACGCGTGATCCGGAAGTCCGCTATACCCCGAAGGGGCAAGCGGTGGCTCGTCTGGATGTGGCGGTCAACCGCCGCTATAAAGACGGCACAGGCGAGTGGCGAGAAGAAGCCACGTTTGTTCCGATCACCGTATGGCGTGAGGCTGCCGAGCGCTGCAAAGAGCGTTTGAAAAAAGGCAGCCCGATCTATGTGGAAGGCCGTTTGCGCAGCACCTCCTGGGAAACTAAGGATGGACAGAAGCGCAGCGGTTTGGAAGTGGAAGCCTATCGTCTGCAGTTTCTGGCGAAAACCGGAACAGCCGCTGGCGGTGAGGCCAGTGAAGATAGTGCGGAAACCGGTAGTCCGGTAGGTGCCGCTAGCACGAGCGCCCCGGCCGCCGTCGGCGATTCAGACGATATTCCGTTTTAACGGATTTACTAACGAAGAGAGGATTTGATTATGGCACCTGAAACAACAGCAAGACCCTACAACAAAGGCCCGCGCACCGGCGGTCCTGCAGGCCGTGGTGATGAAGGCGGACGTCCGCGTCGTTGGGGACCCCCGCGCCGTAAAGTCTGCCGTTTTTGCGTGGACCGTGTGGTCGACATCGACTACAAGAACATGACAACGCTGCGCAATTTCATTACGGAACGCGGGAAGATGATTTCTGCCCGTTCTGTCGGCAACTGTGCGAAACATCACCGGATGCTCACCCGTGCGATCAAGATTGCCCGCAACCTGGCACTCTTGCCGTACTCGGTTGTATAAGGAGAGACTCTCATGGCCAATTCCATTAAAGTCGTATTTCGCAATGATGTTCGAGGGATCGCTCAAGCGGGAGATGTGAAATCCGTGTCCGCCGGCTATGCCCGCAATTATCTGTTCCCGCGCCAACTCGCATTTGTGGCGTCTGATGCCACGCTGCGCCAGTGGGAAACCGAACGCCAGGGCTGGATTGCCAAAGCCGAACACCTTCGTTCTGAAGCCAAAACCTTGGCTCAGCAGATTGAAAGCGTGACGGTAGAAATCACCGCCAAAGCGGGAGATGAAGGCAAACTCTTTGGTTCTGTGAGCCGCCAGGACATCCTGGATCAGCTGGCGAAACAGGGTCTGACCCTCGATAAGAAAACGCTCCATTTGACCGAACCGATTAAACAGCTCGGTACCGTGTCGATTCCTGTGCGTCTTCAGGCTGGGATTCAGGCACAGCTCAAAGTCAACGTCGTCGCCGAAGCCCAACCCGCATAAGTCGTTCCCGGCGTACGCCGGAGTGATCAGGGGATTCATGGATCTCATCGAAAAAACACCACCTCAAGCCCTTGAGGCGGAAATGGCCGTGCTCGGCGCCATGCTGATCGAGCGGGAAGCCCAAGCCAAAGTGCTGGACTTGCTCGATGAGAATGACTTTTACAAACCCGCCCACAAAATCATCTTCCGCGTGATGACCAAGCTCTTTTCCGAGGGCGGTGCCATTGACGTGGTGACGGTGTCCGAAGAACTCAAGAATTCTCAGACCCTTTCGGATGTGGGCGGGGCGTCGTACCTGACCGGGCTTACCGCCATCCTTCCTACAGCTGCCAATGTCGACCACTACGCGCGGCTTGTGAAAGAAAAATCCACGCTGCGTCAGCTTATTTCCGTTTCCACTAAAATTGTCACGGCGGCGTATGAGCAAAAGGATGAGGTCGGCACGCTGCTCGATCAGGCCGAACACAACATCTTCTCCATCGCGCAATCCAAAGTCGATAAAGGCTTTATTGTGGCCGGTGATCTCATCCACGATGTCATTGAAACCGTCGAAAAGCTCTATCAGCGCAAGTCTCATATTACCGGGGTATCCACCGGATTTACTGATCTCGATACCATGACCGCCGGCTTCCAGCCTTCGACGCTGGTCATCATCGCCGGCCGACCCTCGATGGGAAAAACCAGCTTTGCGTTGAACATTGCCGAACATGCCGCCATCACGGACAAAAAGCCGGTGGCGGTGTTTTCCCTGGAAATGTCACGCGAAGAAATTATGTTCCGGACCCTCTGTTCGCAGGCTCGTGTGGATGCCCATAAAGTCAGACGCGGCTATCTGGAAAAACGCTATTGGAACACCTTAACGGCCGCGGCCAGCCTCGTCGCTGACGCTCCTCTCTACATCGATGACAGTTCCTCGCTTTCGATTGTCGAAATGCGTGCCCGTGCCCGTCGTTTGGCTGCCGAACTCTCCGCTAAAGGTACGCCGCTGTCCATGATCGTGGTGGACTATTTGCAACTTATGCGCGGGGTTGGTAGAGTAGAGAACAGACAGCAAGAAATATCCGAAATTTCGCGCAATTTGAAGAGTCTGGCGCGCGAACTTCGGGTCCCGGTTGTAGCCCTGTCGCAGCTCTCGCGCCGGCCGGAAGAAAAGGGTCGGGAAGGTCGTCCGCAGCTCTCCGACTTGCGCGAATCGGGTGCCATTGAACAAGACGCGGATATCGTGGCCTTTATTTACCGGGAAGAAGTTTATAAGCCTCAGGACTTGGAAGTCCAAGGCAAAGCCAAGATCCTGATCGCCAAGCAGCGCAACGGTCCAACGGGAGAAATTGAATTGGCCTTTATCCGGGAATACACCAAGTTCGAAAATCTCGCGCCGAACAGCGCCTCGGGCATTCCTGAACCTGTGGCCTGATGGCCCTGTCACCTCTGACTCTGGATGTGTCCATGCCTAATCCATCCTTTTACCGGCCTTGCTGGGTCGACATCTCGCTCGAAGCTCTTCGCCATAATTTCCAGGTCCTGCGTCAGCGTGTGGCCTCTCCCGTTCAAGTCTGCGCCGTTGTCAAAGCCAACGCTTACGGTCATGGAATCCTGCCGATTTCCAGAGTCGTTGCCGAGGCCGGTGCAGCCTATTTAGGGGTATCAAGCCTGGAAGAAGGGCTTGCCTTGCGTGCAGCCGGCATCCAGACCCCGGCGCTGATCCTCGGTAGTCTCTATCCCTTTGAAAACTTCACTCATCTTTTCGACGCCCACCTCACCCCAACGATCGCTAGCCTTGCCTCGGCTCAGGAACTCGATAAGCTCGCGCAGAAACGTCATCAGAAACTCCCCATCCATTTAAAAATTGATTCTGGGTTTGGACGTATCGGTGTTTCTGTTTCCAATGCGCTCGACTTTATTCAGAAGGTCGCTGCGCTCAAAGGGCTTGAGATCGAAGGTGTTTATACCCATTTCGCCAGCTCGGATGTGGATGAGGATTACACCCACACACAGACACAGGCGTTTCAGTCGGTGGTTCAGGCCGCGCAGGCCAAGGGCATTCGCCCGCGCTGGGTGCATATGGCCAATTCCTCGGCGATTATCCGATACACCGACACCCACGGCACGATGGTTCGTCCAGGCATTGCGCTCTACGGTATTGCCCCGTTTCGTGGCGCGGAAAAAGAGCTGGCGCTTAAACCCATTCTGAGCTGGAAATCTCGAATCATTTTCTTAAAAACCGTCCCCGCCGGAGCCGTCATCAGCTACGCGCGCACCTGGGTGGCCAAGCGGACGACGCGCGTGGCGACATTGGCTGTAGGCTATGCCGATGGTCTGCCGCGGCTTTTGTCCAATCAGGGACAGGTGCTTCTGGGGGGGCAGCGCGTGCCGATTCTGGGCCGGGTCACGATGGATATGATCATGGTTGATGCGACCGATGTTCCCAACGGCCACGTAGGCGATGAGGCCGTACTTTTAGGCTCGCAAGGGGCCGAACAGATTCCTGTCGAAGAGTGGGCCAAGTGGGCGCAGACCAATCCCTATGAAATCGTCTGTCGCATTGCCGACCGCGTTCCGAGGATCTACAACGCATGAGCCAGGACAGCCTCTCACATTCTTCATCGTATGCCTTTAATCCGCTGCGCTGGATCGGCGGTGTTTTGTTGTCGATTGCAGAAAGTCTAGGCAGCTTGGTCATCATGATTCGGCAGACCTTGTACTGGCTGCGTTCGACCGAACGTGCCAGTGTCATGACGCAGATGGTTGCGATCGGAGTCGAGTCGTTGCCGGTGACCGTTCTGACGAGTCTGTTTACCGGAATGGTGCTGGCTTTGCAGACGGGATTTTCGTTTCGCAAAGTATTTAATGAACCGATTTATGTGGGAACGGTCGTGGGGCTTTCGCTCACCAAAGAACTCGGGCCGGTGCTAACGGCCGTGGTGGTGGCTGGCCGTGTGGGCGCTGCGATCGCCGCTGAGCTCGGCACGATGAAGGTGACGGAGCAGATTGATGCACTCTACACGCTCGGGACCAATCCCGTGAAATATCTGGCGGTGCCGCGGCTCATCGCGTGCTTAATCGCCGTTCCCGTGTTGACCTTTATGGCGAATTTTGTCGGAATTTTCGGCGGGCTCTTGATCGCAATTTATCGTCTGGGGATTCCGCAGAGCATTTACATCCAGGAGATACAGGCGCTGACCTGGAAAGAAGTCTCGCATGGGCTTCTCAAGTCCTGGGTGTTCGGAGGCATTATTGCGGTCATCTCCTGCTACAAAGGCTTTAATTGTTCAGGCGGCGCCGAAGGTGTGGGAAAAGCCACGACCAGCGCCGTCGTCGTTTCCATGGTGTTGATTCTGGTCTGCGACTACTTTCTCTCCGCACTTTTGGTGTCGTTCGGAATCGGATGAGGGCCGATGATACGACTCGAGAACGTCTATAAAGCCTTTGGGCCCAATAAAGTGCTTCGCGGCTGTGATTTGGAAGTTCGCGACGGCGAGACACTGACGATTATCGGGGGCTC
>CAZDML010000090.1:0-8808 GCA_964506645.1 uncultured Elusimicrobia bacterium
CAACTTATCGATCTCGATTTTCCGGGGTATGCGCTCGGGGGCCTTTCCTTGGGTGAGCCTAAAGAGAAAACCCTGGAGATGGTTCAACTCTCGACGGAACTCCTGCCCAAAGCCAAGCCTCGCTACCTGATGGGGGTGGGGACTCCAGAAGATTTGTGGGAAGCCGTGGCCTTGGGTATTGATCAGTTCGATTGTGTGCTACCGACCCGTAACGGCCGCAACGGCCAGCTCTTCACGTCCCGCGGTAAGCTCAACATTAAGAACGCTCCTTACAAAGAGGATCTGACCCCGCCAGACCCGGAATGCGATTGCGATTTATGCGCCCGCTACAGTCGGGCCTACCTTCACCATTTATTCCGAGCGGGCGAGCTGACGGCCCTTCGTTTGGCTTCTTTACACAACATTGCCTTTCTGATAAAATTGATGCGAAAAATAAGGGAATCCTTGATGCAAGGGACCTTTACAAAAGACAAAGAAACGTTCTTAAAACAGTATTTGGGAGGGGTGTAACAGCCCCCCTTTGTTTTAGTACGACGTTCACCTTAAGGGAGATTGATATGTTCGCTTACGCTGAAACCGCTCCTGCCGCCAGCACCGCTACACCAGCCCCTAATCCGATTGCCAGTTTTGTGCCCATGATCGTTGTCATCGGCATCTTGTATTTCCTCGTGATCCGACCCCAGCAAAAAGCTGCCAAAGAACAAAAACGGATGGTTGATAATTTAAAACCCGGAGACCGCGTGCTCACTCAGGGCGGAATTTACGGTACAGTCGCATCGCTGAAAGGAGCGGTCCTTCAGCTCAAGATCGCTGACGGCGTAAAAGTGGATGTGTCTCGTGGTTCCATCGCCCAAGTCATTCAGGAGCCGATCGCGGCCAATGGCGTAGCGGTTACCGCAGGAGAACAGGCCTAATGAATAAAACGCAAACCGTCCTTTGGTCCACCCTGCTGTTGTTGGGGCTTTCCATTTATTTTCTCATGCCGACCGTGTCCTGGTATCGCATGACGCCGACGGAGCGCGCAGAGCGTGAGCAGGATAAAGATCCGATGATTTCGAAGATTCTGAATCTGGGACTGGATTTACGCGGTGGGACGCATTTGGTGCTGGAACTTGATCGTTCCAAACTTGACCCGAAGATCAATATCCAGGAAGCACTCGATCGTGCCATTGAAATTATCCGCAACCGTGTCGACCAGTTCGGTGTAGCGGAACCATTGATTGCACGCCAGGGGGATCGCTGGATTGTGGTTCAACTCCCCGGAATTAAAGATCCAGAGCGTGCCAAAGAACTCATTGGTAAAACGGCACTTCTGGAATTCCGCATGGTGGATGACAGCGGTGCGATGTCCAATGTGTTGAAGGCCTTGGGTGATAAGAAGTTGACGATTCAACAATTTGTCGAGCTTCAAAAAGCGGGTAAAACACCGCCTGAAGTGCTGAAGGCGATTCCTGCTGGCTATGAACTTCTGCCAGAGCGCGATGGGCGTTTCATGGTCGTTCGTACCAATCCGGAACTGACCGGTTCCATGCTGGTGGATGCCAAAGTCTCATTGGGGGGTGGACAGCTGGGCGGGTATCCCAGCGTTTCCATCGAATTTAATCCTGAAGGGGCGCGTTTGTTTGCCATGGTGACCGAAGCCAATGTAAATAAAAATCTCGCCATCGTTCTTGACGGCACGATTCAGTCGGCCCCGGTGATTCGCTCGGCCATTCCAGATGGCCATGCGGTCATTGAAGGCTCCTTTACCGCAGAAGATGCGAAACTGCTGTCCACAGTGCTCCGCGCAGGAGCGCTCCCGGCGCCGGTGCGCGTGATTGAGCAGCGAACCGTCGGACCGAGCCTTGGGGAAGATTCCATCAAAGCGGGCGTGCGCTCGTCTCTTATCGGTTTGGGTCTGGTCGTGGTCTTTATGATCGGGTATTACAGTCTCTCCGGGGCGATCGCCGTGATGGCCATGCTCATTAACATGCTCTTTATCTTCGGTGTCATGGCAACATTGCATGCGACGCTGACCTTGCCCGGTATTGCGGGAACGATCCTCAGCTTGGCGATGGCTGTTGACGCGAACGTGCTAATTTTAGAGCGCGTGCGCGAAGAGCTGCAGTTGGGCAAGACGGTTCGTCTGGCGATTGACCTGGGCTACAAGCATGCCTGGCCGGCGATTATCGATGGTCATGTGACGAATCTGATTTCAGCGGGACTTATGTTCCAGTTTGGAACGGGACCGGTGAAAGGGTTTGCCGTCACGCTCTTCTGGGGCGTGTTGATCTCCATCTTCACCGCTGTCTTTTTTACGCACATGATTTATGACATCTGGCTGTCTCGATCCGAAATCGAGACCTTGCACTTTTAAGGGGAACCCATATGCAGCTTTTTAAGAAAACCAACTTCGACTTCATTGGTAAGCGCTATCCAGCGTTCATTATTTCAACCGTCCTTCTTCTGTCCGGGGTCGTTTCTCTCGTCATGAAAGGCGGACCGAAGCTCGGGATCGATTTCACAGGCGGTTATTTGGTTCAAATTGATTTCAAAGAAACCGTCGCGCTCAAAGACCTGCGCACTCAGCTGACACAAAAGGGCTACAGTGACGCGGAACTCCAGGATTTCGCTGGCGAAAAATCCGTGATCATCCGCTTGCCTAAGAGTGACAAGGCTGTAGAGGCGCTGGGGCAGGAATTGCTGCAGGGCGTTCAATCGCAGTTTCCGAACTCCGGCGCCACAGTGTCGCGTGCAGAATTCGTTGGTCCGGCTGTAGGACGTGCGTTAGCCAATCAGGCGCTGATGGCGATTATCTGGGCGACCGTGCTGATCATTTTATATGTCGCGTTTCGATTTCGCTCCATGCTTTGGGGAATTTGCAGTATCGCAGCGCTCGTGCACGACGTGTTGTCTGTAGTGGGGATTTTCTCCATTCTCAATAAGGAGATTTCAGTGACGGTCGTGGCAGGCATTCTGACGTTGGCTGGGTATTCCATGAACGATACGATCGTGGTGTATGACCGTATGCGTGAAAATCTGCGTCTTTCTAAGAAAGAATCGCTGGCTGAAATTATTAATCGCAGCGTGAATGAAACCCTGTCGCGAACCATCATGACGTCGATGACCGTGGCCTTGACCGTCTTCGTGCTTTTCATGTGGGGCGGCGCCGTGATTCATGACTTCGCGTTCGCGATGCTCTGGGGGGTCTTTGTCGGATCGTACTCGTCGATTTTTGTAGCGGCACCGATTATTTATGAATGGCAGACGCGCTCGACACCCGCGACTGCAATCAAAGGGAAGTCTGTTCCGACGAAAAAGTAGCGCCGCAGGTCCGTCGGCACAGCAAAGGCAGGCATGCGATGACTAAAATTAAAAACTTCCGCATCGTGTTACGCCCTCGCGATATGACGCGCTGGCTGAAAAACCAGGAACGCCTCGAAATTACTCCGGCGCTGGAAGCCTCTGTGCTTCAGGCTATCAAAGAATCCAAACCGCTACTTCAGCCGGCCGCTCTCTATACCACCCTCACGCGCGCCACCGCTGATAAAACCACCTCGCTACCGCTTAGTGCGAAAGCGGTTGCTGTCTCAATGATGGCGATCACGATTGGGAAGGAACTGGGTGAAGAACGTGCGCGTGCCGAACAGGGCCCGGACACACTCCAGGCCGCTCTCTTGCGCGCCGCCGAGCAAGAAGCGCTGTCCCAATCCACACAGTTTATTATTCGTCTCCTGCAAGAGCAGGCCAAAGAAGAAGAATGTGAAACTGGCGCGACGGTGGTTATTTCTGAGCAGCTCCTCGTTCCCGCCTTTTCACAGCTTCTCGGCGTCTCGCGCATCGGACTCGCCATGGATCCTGCCGCTCCCGCTTTACCTTCCTATGCCCGATTGGCGTGGATGGAATGGACGCCGGTTGCCAAGCGTTCTTCCAAGCGGAGCGAAGCGCCATCGCGATCCGAAAAAGCGGCTGTCTCGTAACTGAGCGGCTTTCCGAAAGGGTCTCCTATTCTTAGAAACCGTTTATACGCCTTCCTCGCTGAGGCTTATCTCCGCTTTGTGGGAGCGACCTCCCGTGTGGTCTGGATTAACCGTTCCATTCGCGAAGAACTCGAAGCCGAAGGGAAAGGATTCATCTACGCCTTCTGGCACGGCCGTCAGGTTTTTCTGGTGTATTTGCATCAGAACACCCGAGTGCGCCCGTTGATTTCGCAAAGCCGTGATGGAGAACTCATCGCACGCGTGTGTCAGTCCTTTGGCCTGGTCCCCGTGCGCGGCTCAACGTCGCGTGGAGGTGCCGGTGCCGCGCGTGAACTTATGGAAGCGGTGCAAGCAGGAGATTATCCAGCTATAACGCCGGACGGGCCGCGCGGTCCGCTCCGAGAAATTCAGCCCGGGGTCCTTTACGCGGCCCAGAAAACAGGGCGACCCATTGTTCCTGTGGCTTTCGGTGCGAAAAAGAAATGGATTTTCGGTAGCTGGGATGAATTTATTGTGCCCAAGCCGTTTAACCGCATTGTCATGATTTATGGCGAGCCAATTCAGATGGGTGCCGAGGATGACGTGACTGTGAAAACCAAGGAACTTAAAGACAGTCTCAATTTTGTTATGAAAGAAGCCGACCGCGTATCGCTGGCAGGATGTCGCTGATGCGAAAAGATTCCTTCAAAGCGACTGTACTCTTTGCCGTGGTCAATACCCTGGCGATCTGTCTTATGCCGCTGATCGGTCTCCTTATTCTTTTGCGATGGCGCCAGCGTGTTCTCTCTGGCGGGCATCTGCATTGGGCAGAGAGATGGGGATCATTGCCCTCAACCGTGGTATCGTCGTTTCAGGGACACAAACCCTGTTGGTGGGTACACGCTGCGTCGTTGGGAGAAGTGAAAGCCATCGAGCCGTTCCTGCGCCAAGCTCCTCTGGTCGCAGGTGTGAATGTTCTCTTAACGGTCGTAACCCCCGAGGCGCTGGCTTGGGCCCATGAGCGGCGTATTGCGGATGCGGTGGTTGCCGCTCCGATTGATCTGCCATGGATTGTACGGCGCGTGCTACGGACGATTCGACCGCAGCTTTTCATTTCAGTTGAATCCGAAGTTTGGCCCAATCTCTTGCGGGAAACGTACCGGTACGGAGCGCGCGTGGCGCTCATCAACGGTCGTCTCTCAAGCCGTTCTTACCGTTCCTACCGTCAGTTTCGCTGGGTGACGAGCCTCTTATGGAATTATTTTGACCTGTTGGCCGTTCGCCAAAGTGAGGATGCGGAGCGATTCGCCGGTCTGGGTATTCCCCGAGAGAAAATCCAGATCACGGGCAATTTGAAATACGACCTTGTGGTAACACGTGCCCGACCATCGCGATCTCAACATCGCTCGACCCTTGTCGTCGGAAGCACACGCGAAGGTGAAGAACAACAACTGCTTCCGGTGATTGAGGGGGTGCGTAAAGCGGTGCCAGGACTCCAGATCATCTGGGCACCGCGGCATCTGGAGCGTGTGGGGGAATTGGAATCACTTTTTGCCAAACAAGGTGTCTCCTGGTCTCGGAAATCTCAATTGCCGAGCTTGAACGGCTCGGCTTCGAGCATCCCCTATGTGCTTTGGGATTCGATGGGCGACTTAATCGATGCCTATGCGCGGGCCGATGTCGCGCTCATCGGTGGCAGTTTTGTCTCGAAAGGCGGTCAAAATCCGATTGAACCGGCCGCACTGGAAATCCCGGTTGTGTTTGGCCCGTCTATGGAAAATTTTAAAGGTGTTGCAGAAACTCTGGTGCGCGATGGTGGTGCGCTGCAGGTGTCTGTGGAACAACTCTCCGATCGGTTGCGCGAACTGTTAACCGATGAACCCAAACGTTCGGAAATGGGTCGCCGTGCGAAGCAGGCGATTCAATCGGAACAGGGGGCTACGGATCGTACACTGGAGCTACTTAAAGGACTCTGCCGTGCTTAAGGTGCTTGTGATCCGTTTTTCGTCACTTGGAGATATTGTATTGACAGCGCCGGTGTTTCAGGCGCTGCGCTCGACGTGGCCGGAAGCGGAGATCACGGCGCTCGTTAAAGAAGATTTCCGTGATGTCCTGGCACAAAACCCACACCTCGATCATGTGATGACACTACGCAAAGGGGAGTCTCTGCCGGCGCTTATCCAGCGCGTTCGGGCTGAGCACTTTGATGTGGTCATCGATTTGCATTCCAACCTGCGCTCGTGGTTTGTTCGGCTTTTTTCAGGAGCTTCAAGACGTGTGCGTTACCGTAAGGCGGCTCTGGCGCGCCGGTTGTTTGTACGCTGGCGCTGGCGTTCGCAGGAACTTGAGCGGCATACGCTTGAACGGTACCTAGCGACCTTGTCCGAGTTGGGCTTGCCCAATCCCGGACCTCTGCCACAGCGCATTGTGCTCATTCAAACGGCCTTTCTCGGCGATGCCGTACTCACCACCCCACTTCTTACCGCACTGAAAGAGCATTACCCCCAGGCGTCGATCAGCGTGTTATGCACCCCGGAAATTTTTGAAGTGTTTCACCGTCATCCCGCGGTCGCTGAACTGATTCTGTATGACAAACGAGGCAAGGAAGGATCGATCAAAGGACTCTGGCGTGCCATCCGTGCTCTTCGTCAGGGGCGTTTTGATATCGCTTTTATCCCTCATCGCTCTTTCAAAAGTGCTCTCATGGGATGGTTGGCCGATATTCCCCGCCGCATTGGTTTCACGTCAAGTCAGGGACGCTGGCTGCTCACTGACCGTGTGCCGTTTCAGTGGGGTGTTCATGATGCGGACCGCAATCTCGCCCTCTTGCGTGCGGTGGGTGCGACTCCCGGGGCGGGGGAGTTGTGGGTGCGCCCAGAGCCGGAGGCTCAGAAGCGTATTGTACAGCGACTCAAAGCAGCCGGCATTCAAGAGAGCGATTTTCTGATTGGTATTAATGCCGGATCGGTTTGGCCGACCAAACGCTGGCTGCCAGAAGGATTTGCGGCCGTGGCGGATCGCGCCATTCGCGAGCTCGGCGCCCGCGTGATTTTCTTTGGTGGTCCCAAAGACCGTGATGCCGCGCTGGCCGTGCAGGCCGAGATGGAAGAAAAGGCGCTCAACTGGGTGGGAGAAACCAATTTAAGCGAACTGATTGCCGGGATCGCCCGTTGCCAGACGTTTTTAACCAACGACTCCGGCCCGATGCATATCGCTGTCGGAGCCCGCGTGCCGACTGTGGCGATTTTTGGGCCCACCACCCGCGAACTGGGCTTTTTCCCGTATGGAGCTGGCCATAGTGTGGTGGAAAAGAATTTGGATTGCCGTCCCTGTGGTCTGCATGGTGCGAAAGAATGTCCGCTGGGACATTTCCGCTGCATGAAAGATATTTCGCCTCAGGATGTCTTCCAGGCACTTGTGAAACAGGTGCAAAAAGTAAAAACGCTCGCGGGAGCCCAAGGCGTCCCCGAACAGGGGACTGTCCCTACCTATGAACGTCATAAGGAATGGGACGTATGAGGATTCTTCAATTTGTGGATGTGCCCTGGGACAGCGGACTGGCGCATTATGCCCTCAGTCTGTCGCAGGGGCTCAAGCACAAAGGCCATCAGGTGTTTGTGTCCGCTATTCCCGGACAAAAGCCCTGGATGAAAGCACATCGCCTGGGATTGAAGACAGTGCCGCTGGCGACACTCAAGGGACTCCAACCGCTTCGGGCGTTTTTACGTAAACATTCTATTGATGTGCTCAATGCGCATACGGGGAGCACGCACAGCCTGGCCGTGGCCGCTGCGTTGGGGAGCTCGATTGCGGTTGTGCGAACGCGCTCGGATGCTCGGGCTGTTAAATCCAAGATCGGTACGACATTTCTCTATAAACACACCCACCGCGTGATTGCGGCGGCCGATTATATCCGTCAGGCGTTTATCGATACACTCAAGCTGCCTCCGAAGAAAGTGGAGACGGTGTATCAGGGTGTTGCCTTGGATGATTTCCATGTGAAGCCCATGCCCCAGAAAACGCTAGGGATTGTGGCGCGCTTGGATCCGGTCAAAGGGCACCGCTATGTGCTGGAGGCCATTGCGCTTCTGCGGCATTCCTTTCCCGATCTGCGCGTGCTGATTGCCGGCCAGGAAGAAAATGTGAAACAGCATGAACTGGAAGTCATGGCTAAACGCCTGGGCATCGAACCGATGGTCGAATTTATGGGTTTTCAAAAGTCCGTCGCTTCCGTGATGGCGCGCTGCAGCGTGGGGGTCATCGCCTCGACCGGGAGTGAAGCGGTGTCGCGTGTGGCGCTGGAATGGCTGGCATCCGGCCGGCCTGTTGTGACGACAACCGTAGGATGTTTGCCGGAAATGATTCAGCAGGATAAAACGGGGCTCTTTGTTCCGCCCAAAGATGCTCCGGCGCTCGCGGGCGCTCTGGCCGAGCTGTTCCAGCATGCCTCACGTATCACGGCGATGGGAGACGCGGCGCGCACGTATGCCGAAAAGCATTTTTCGATGAAGGAATTCGTCGCACAGACTGAACGTATCTACAAAGAGGCGATTCATGACGCTTAGCGTCTTTTTGATCGTCAAAAACGAGAGCCGTGATCTGCCGGCCTGTCTGGATAGTGTGAAATCGCTGGCTCAGGAAATTGTTGTAGTCGACAGCGGCTCGACGGATGGTACTCAGGAGATTTGTCGGCGCTATGGCGTGAAGCTTTTTTCGCGGGCTCTGGAAAGCTTCAGTGCTCAGAAACAATTTGCTCTGGATCAAACGACCGGAGACTGGGTGCTTTCGCTCGACGCCGATGAACGGCTCTCGCCCGCGCTGGCGGCGGAAATTCAGCTGACGATGGCCCGTTCCGATGCACGCCCCGTCA
>CAZDML010000091.1:0-8781 GCA_964506645.1 uncultured Elusimicrobia bacterium
GTGGATGCAAAAGATTTTAATTCCTACGGTGCACGCCGCGGTAATGACGAAGTTATGGTGCGCGGCACCTTTGCCAACATCCGATTGCGTAATCTTCTGGCGCCAGGGACAGAAGGCGGCATGACTCTGCATCTACCGGATAAGACGCCAACCTCAATTTACGAAGCATCTGTCCAATATAAAAAGGAAGGTGTCGCGCTGGTGGTTCTCGCAGGCAAAGAATATGGTTC
Organism: uncultured Elusimicrobia bacterium; assembly: GCA_964506645.1. Lineage (GTDB taxonomy): Bacteria > Elusimicrobiota > Elusimicrobia > 2-01-FULL-59-12 > 2-01-FULL-59-12 > CAZDML01. The sequence continues at coordinate 231 of CAZDML010000091.1, forward strand.
CGGCTCTTCCCGCGACTGGGCCGCCAAAGGCCCGATGCTGCTCGGTATTCAGGCGGTCATTGCCGAAAGCTATGAACGCATTCATCGCAGCAATTTGATCGGCATGGGCATTCTTCCGCTTCAGTACAAGCCGGGCGAAACGCGTCTGAGCTTGGGGCTGACCGGAGAAGAAACCTATACGTTTGAAGGAATTTCGAAGGACTTGAAACCGAAGAAGGAAGTGACCGTGATTGCGACGGATGCGTCAGGCAAGACAAAAACCTTTACGACGGTTGCCCGCATCGATACTCCGGAAGAAGTGGAATACTACCGCCATGGTGGGATCCTGCCGTACGTCCTGCGTCAGCTGCTCGGCAGCAAATAACCTCGCTGTTTAGAACAAAAACTCCGAATCTAAAAGCCGCTCATCGTGAACTCCGCCCTCATTGGAGGCAGTGGCAGAATTGTCCCCCGCGCTTTGAGCGTTCATAATTCGAGATAGACCGTAGCTCGTGGTGGTTAATAGCCCTTTGGCCGGCGTGACAAACCAGACGGTTTCATTGTCCACATCAAAGCTCGTAAATTTTCCCACAAACACTTTGTTCGACTTAAGCGTGAGACGCAGTACGGTGTTTTTCTTCTGCGCGAGGAAAAACTCTGCCAATTGGCGGCGCGTCATCAAGGTAGAGGAGGGCTGCGGCTCGTCGAGCTTCACATGCAAAACGCGGTTACCGATCGTGGCCGTAATCGTGAACGGAAAGAATTCCGGTTTATTGAAATACACCAGGCCATCGGCCATTTTTCCGGGCTGCAGGGTCGTTGGCAGGAGCGATTCTTTGTTGTAGTAGTCGGCATTCATCTGTTCGTAGGACTGGTTCGCACGGCCAGTCTTTTCCATCTCTCCTCGGACCGGTTCTGTACTGACATCAACGCCTACCGTATCATGAATCAACGAAGCCCCATGCGCGCCATATTTTCTCAGCATCACGTCGGACGCGGGTAGAGGCATGTACAGCTTTCGCGACCCATCCATGGCCGTGAGGAGTTCGCGACTAATGGTCAGAGGTTGGTCCGAATGGTTGGCGATTCGCACGCGGGCAAACATAAAATCTTCTTCGACCACCCCTGATACGATCAGGGCATAGGGCCCGTCAAAAACACTGAGCGCCGAATTGCCGGCTTCGGAAAGACCACTGCGACGCCACCCGTCTAGCTCACACACAATGCCCAACCGCGGGGCCTTATCATTTAAATGGACTTTCGCCATGCGCGTAGCGCCGGAGGCGTGCGACAGTTCAATTGTTGCGTCAGCCGGGGATTGGAGGAGCAGAGACCCGATCTGTGTAATGTCGGTGGGTTTTACCCCGTTGATTCGTTCAATGATGTGACCGGGCTGGAGTTTGGCATCCTGGGCTGGGGAATAAGGCTGTATAAAAAGGACACGGCACTGTGCGGGGAGTTGGCTCGTTTCTTCAATCGCAGAGAGACGCAGAAGCGCGGGTGTTTTAGCGCTGACGCTGCCGTTCCCAGCGAATATCAGACATCCAACCCAGACGATGTGGCGTGCGAATTTCATTAGTCAATCATGTAATCTTCAAAAGGAATGTGTTTAGCGCGAAGCTCCGCTTTCCAGCGTTCTTTGGCGAGCGGCATCTTTTCTCTGGAGAGCTTGACCCATTTCGACTCCGGCGGAGAAAAGAGCTCCACCGCAGTCTGATACCAGACATAGGCGTACTTCAGTGTGGATTCTTTGAGCTGCTGAACACGGCCGAACTGCAACACCTGCAGTTCACGGTTAAAATCGTCTTCGGAAATCTTCCCCGACGCTTTTTTAGCTTCCAGGGCCGATTTGTCGACCATAAAACGGTCGTTAACATACGCCGTATATTCTTCCGGATGATCGCTCCAACGCCAGTAGCGCTCCCCCTGTTCGTAGGCTTCCTTGGCCCGCCACACCACATCGACATAAATCATGCCGTACACCAGAGCGAGGGCTCCGATGATGACAAGACCGCGTTGCCAACGGGAGGTCATTTCTTTTTAGGGTGTGCGATTTTGTTTTTAGCGTCGACGAAAACGACTTTCGGAGAGAAGGAAGGCACATCGGCCTCCTCGACTTGCGCAGTACTGATAATGATGGCCTTGTCGCCCGCCAGACCCAAGCGGGCGGCGGCGCCGTTCAAACAAATGACACCCGAGTTTTTGGGTCCTGGGATCGCATAGGTTTCGAAGCGTTGGCCGTTATTGATGTTAAGCACCTGGACCATTTCGTAGGGCACGATGTCGGCAGCATTGAGGAGGACTTCATCCACCGTAATACTCCCTTCGTATTCGAGATTGGCCTCGGTTACGGTGACACGGTGAATCTTGGACTTGCACATGGATCGCATCATAAGGGGTGAAAGTAAAACGCAGGGAGCGGGCCGATAAAGGACGCACTCCCTGCGCTTGATTAAGAAGTTTTCGTTACGGCTGTGTGATTTTGATGCACAACACAGGACAGACGCTTTCGCACGCGGTGCAGAAAATGCAGTCCTTCTCGCGAATCGGACGAGCCTTTTTGGCGGATGCGGGATGTCCCGGGGTTTCCTGCCAATCAAACACGTTAACGGGGCAGGCATCGATACATGCTCCATCAGCGACGCAAATATCATAGTCTACGGCCACGGCTGTGCCGTGAATGCCGAGCTTCGTAGGCGGTTCAACGGGACCCCAAATGTCATAGGCTCCCCCCTCACCCTTACCAACGACCTGGCGTTTCTTCATGAAATCTGGATCAATCGGTGTCACCATCTGAAACGTCCTCCTCTAGATTTGGCCAAAAATCGGCTCGTTTGGGATGCCTAAAAGTACCAATTTGCAGTCTGTTTTGTCAAACTGGTAGGCTACTTCTATGAAACACCGCCTTCTCCCCCGATTATTGCTTTTAAGCGTTATAACCCCTTCCTTACTCCCTGCGGAATGCCGCTGTCCCGTGGCGACTCCAGAAACGCAAGTCGAAAACGCCTCCTATGTGTTCCAGGGACGTTTGAGCGAACTACGTACTAACAAGAAAACAAAAGAACGAAAGCTGTATTTTGAAATACTGGACACCTACAAGGGCGACCTGAAAGAAGATACCGGCATCCAGGATCTCTCCCAAGGTTCAGACTGTGCCATTCCCTTCAAGGAAGGGGAGGTCTACATGGTCTACGCGCGCTGGGAACTTGGCTTTACGGTGATCAAGCCCTGTTCGGGAACAAAACTCATCAAGCAAACCGAATACGATGAAGCCTCTGCCGCAGGTCCCGGGTCCGAATACAAGGCGCAGGTCTATAAAAAAGTGCAGGCGCTATGCATGGGACATCGCGAAACGTTCTGCTGTTTGGATTCTCTCAAAGCCATGAAAGCAGCCCATGCCCTGCCCGAACCGGATGAGGGCTGTCCGGATGGGATGAAACCGGATCGGTTGTCCTGTATCGGGAGTCTGGTGTGGTGTGTTCCGATTGTGGCGAACCGTTAGGGCTTGAGGTATTCGCGGTTGAGGCGGGCTATAACGTCGACAGAAATCTCTTTCGGGCAGACGGCTTCGCATTCCGATTGATTGCTGCAGTTTCCAAATCCTTCCAGATCCATCCGCTCCACCATCTTATGAACACGGCGGCTCGCTTCAACCTGGCCTTGCGGCAGATTGGCAAGATGCGAGACTTTAGCGCTGACAAAGAGCATTGCTGAGGCGTTCTTGCAAGCCGCGACGCAGGCGCCGCAACCGATACAGGCGGCCGCGTCCATGGCTTTTTCGGCCGCTTCTTTGGCGATCGGCAGCGCATTCGCGTCTGGGGCACCTCCGGTATTCACGGAAACAAATCCTCCCGCCTGAATAATCCGGTCGAAGGCGGAGCGGTCACAAACTAAATCTTTAACAATGGGGAATGCTTTCGCGCGCCAGGGCTCGATCGTAATGGTTTGGCCGTCCTTAAATTTACGCATGTGCAGTTGACAGACAGCCGTCCCACGCTCGGGCCCATGCGGCACGCCGTTAATCACGAGTGAGCAGGTCCCGCAAATCCCTTCGCGGCAGTCGGAATCAAAGGCGATGGGATCGACATTATTCTGAATCAGTTCTTCATTGACCACATCGAGCATTTCCAAAAACGACATATCCGGGCTGATGTTGTTTGCAGGAATTTCCACAATCTTCCCAGAACTGGTCCCCTGCTTCTGGCGCCAGATGCGTAAGGTGAGATTCATTATTTATAGCTCCTCGTGGCCAAATGGACGTTTTCAAACACGAGTGGCTCTTTATTCAAAATAGCGGGTTTGCCTTCACCGGCATATTCCCAGGCTGCCACATAAGCGAACTTTTCATCATTGCGCTTCGCCTCACCGTCCTCGGTTTGATGTTCTTCACGAAAGTGACCTCCGCAAGATTCATCCCGATGGAGTGCGTCCTGTACCAGCAACTCACCGAATTCGAGAAAGTCGGCGACTCGGCCGGCATACTCGAGAGACTGATTAAAATCGTTATTCTCGCCCAACACATTCACATTCTTCCAGAACTCCGCACGCAGTTCGGGAATGCGTGCCAAGGCCTTCTTGAGCCCAGTTTCCGTACGGCCCATACCGCAATACTCCCACAAAAGCATGCCGAGCTCACGATGGAACGATCGTGGCGTGCGTTTGCCGCGGATCTCAAGCAATGTGCTGATTTTTTTTCGAACCTCGTCTTCCGCTTTTTTAAATTCAGGATGGTCAGTCGTAACCGTCTCTTTCTTCATGGAAGCCAGATAATTTCCGATCGTATACGGCAACACGAAATAACCGTCCGCGAGCCCCTGCATGAGAGCGCTGGCCCCTAAGCGGTTGGCCCCATGGTCTGAGAAATTCGCTTCGCCGATCACGTGCAAACCCGGTATCGTACTCATCAAGTTGTAGTCGACCCAGGTGCCGCCCATCGTGTAGTGCACGGCCGGATAAATGCGCATCGGCATCTGCATGGGATTTTCCCCAGTAATGCGTTCGTACATATCGAAGAGGTTGCCGTAGCGTTCACGAATGACTTTGGAACCGAGCCGCTGGATGGCGTCGGCAAAATCGAGGTATACCCCTTGCCCGCCGCCAGCGCCGCGGCCTTCATCACAGACTTGCTTGGCCGCACGCGAGGAGATGTCGCGCGGCGCGAGGTTTCCATAGGTCGGATATTTTCGCTCCAGATAGTAATCGCGGTCGCTTTCGGGAATATCTTTCGGAGCGCGCTTATCGCCTTTCACTTTTGAGGCCCAGACACGTCCATCGTTACGCAGCGACTCGGACATCAAGGTCAGCTTCGACTGATGATCGCCAGAAACCGGGATACAGGTCGGATGAATCTGCGTATAACAGGGGTTGGCAAAGGACGCGCCCTTCTTATAGGCACGCCAGGTGGCCGTCACATTGCAGCCTTTCGCGTTCGTCGAAAGAAAAAAAACGTTTCCGTAGCCGCCGGTCGCTAGCACAACGGCATCGGCCGCATACGATTGGATCGTGCCGGTTTTAAGATCACGGGCCACAATCCCGCGCGCTGCTCCGTTCACGACCACAACATCCAGGAGCTCGGTCTGCGGAAACATTTTTATTTTCCCAAGACCAATCTGACGTTCAAGCGCCTGATAGGCACCGATCAAGAGCTGCTGACCGGTTTGGCCTCGCGCATAGAACGTTCGCGACACCAGAGCCCCGCCGAACGAGCGGTTGTCGAGCAACCCGCCATACTCCCGGGCAAAGGGCACGCCCTGCGCCACACATTGATCGATAATGTTGTTGCTGACCTGGGCCAGGCGATAGACATTGGCCTCGCGCGAGCGGAAGTCACCGCCTTTAATAGTGTCGTAAAAGAGACGGTAGATGCTGTCGCCGTCATTCGGATAATTCTTCGCAGCATTAATACCGCCCTGTGCCGCAATGCTATGGGCACGACGCGGTGTATCCTGGAAACAAAACGAGAGAACGTTATAACCCAGCTCTGCCATGGAAGCCGCGGCAGATGCCCCCGCAAGCCCCGTTCCCACGACAATCACGGTGTATTTGCGTTTGTTCGCCGGATTCACCAGCTTCATATCGAATTTATGCTTGTCCCACTTCTGAGCAAGCGGTCCTTCGGGTACTTTAGAATCGAGTTTTAACGTCATTGACCGACTCCGGGTGGAAGTTTCACGAGCCCTAAGAATACGGCGGCTGGAATCGCAGCGTACCCCAGGAAAATCAGCCAGGCCAGTTTGGGCCCCCAGCATTCCAATGTTTTGCGGAAGGTCCCCTCGGCAAGGCCAAGTGAGCGAAAGAGGCTGGCGATCCCGTGACTCAAATGATTGGCCAGAAGGAACATAGCGAAGATATACGCCGCCGCAATCAATGGCTGCTGAAAACTCAGGACGACCATGGAATAGACATCGTGTCGGCCCTGCGCATCGGTTAGGTGACTATACTGCGGATGGGCAACGAGGAAGGTGAAGTGCATTAAGTGATAAGCCATATAAACCAGCACGATAACACCCGAAACCGCCATCGTGCGCGAAGCGTAGCTGGCTTTCACATAGTCTTTATGAACATAGGCCACCGGCCGGGCGGCACGGTTTTCAAGCGTGAGCTGTATCGCTGTCACAATGTGGGCTGCCACCAGAGCCAGCACCCCAAGACGAGCCACCCACAACAACTCTCCTGTGCTTTTCAAAAAAGCGGCATAGGTATTCATCTGGTCCTGGCCAAGAAATATCTGGAGATTTCCCAGGAGATGCATGATGAGAAAACCCACGAGCGCCAGACCGCTGATGGCCATCACATATTTTTTTCCGGTGGAAGTGGAGAAGAACGACACCATGAGGGTAATTTATCAGAATGCTGGAGACAGATCAATGCGCAGCAGAGACGAGGGCACACTTTCGCGTCCCTCCAGATCCAGCGAGGTCACACGAATGAGATAGCTGTGCTGGGTATCCGGAAACGGCCATATAGCGGAGGGCCGATCGAGCGGACTTAACTTATCCTTTTGAAATTGTAGCGGCTGTTCTGTAGTCGCCCAGTACAAGTTGTAGCGATAGCTGCCGGGATACGCGTTCCAACGCAGGACCGCGCTTTTGCCATGGACCAATTCCAGAACCAGCTGGGTTGGCGTAGGCGGCGGCTGATTTTTGAAAAATGGAGTCACGCGCAGCGGTTCCTCCGTCAGGGGCACGCGCGCTGCCTGGGGCTTTTTTAAGACAGGCCGTTGCTCAGCAGGCCGAACAACAGGGGTCTGCAGGACAGCAGACGCTGGAGAAGCAGCTGTAAAAGCCGCAGGAATTTCTGCCAAACGCTGCCCCACCTCATCGGGAATCGGAGGACGCAGGGGACTGGGACTTAGAAGCCATGCTGTGCAGAGAACAACGGCAATCCAGAAGCCTTGCTGACGTATCCAACGCAAGACAGGTTCGGCGGCACGCAGAGAGTCTATCCCTTCGTCCCGGATTTCCTGCCAGCTCAGGGGTTCAATCTGCGGCTCATCAATGCGGTTCTGGATATGGGCGGTGGATTCGCTCTCCAAGTCTGCGACTTCGAGCGGAATCCCCCGGCGCGTAAAATCGGAAACGATCATGCGCGCCAGCACATGACGTTCATCAAAATAGCGTTCAACGGCTTTTTGTTGGAGTTCTTCGGGTGACAGCTGATTAAATTCGCGTGCAATAGCCTCACTGAGAAGCGTTTTTTGCACCATCTCTTCGAGATAGGAAGATAGCGGCCGTCGATCTTCGAGGGCTTTGGCTTTCATTTTTGGCTTCAAAATCCTATAACTCCTGGGCACGTTATGCAATAATCGATTTATGGCTTTACCTCCCACCATCGCTGTCATTGTTCCCTGTTATGGCGTCAAAAATCAGGTCTTGTCCGTACTGGAACGCATGGGCCCTGAAGTGACACGTATTTACTGTGTGGATGATGCTTGTCCGGAAGGATCGGGGCGATGGATTCAAGAACAATGCAAAGATCCGCGCGTCTCTGTCCTCTTTAACCCCACTCAAAGCGGCGTGGGTGGTGCGACGCTTCACGGCTATCGCCAAGCCTTGAAAGACGAGGCCGAGATTCTGGTGAAATGCGACGGCGATGGGCAGATGGATCCTTCCCAGATTCCTGCCTTGATCGCCCCCCTCCAACAAGGAACGGCCGATTATTCGAAAGGCAATCGCTTTTACCGGTTGGACTTCCTCATGGGCATGCCGATGCTTCGCATTATGGGCAATGCGTTTCTTTCCTTTTTTTCCAAACTATCGACTGGTTATTGGGGCCTTTTTGATCCGACCAATGGGTTTACTGCATTGCATGCTGTCGCAGCGCGGGAGCTTCCCCTCGACAAAATCAGCCAGGGCTATTTTTTCGAATCGGATCTTCTCTTCCGATTGAATATCCTGCAAGCCGTGGCGGTGGATATCCCCTTACGGGCCCACTATGGGAAGGAACAAAGCCATTTACGCATTCATCAAGCAGCGCCGGAGTTTCTCATCAAACATATAACCAATGCCATGAAACGCCTCTTTTACAGTTACTTTCTGCGAAATTTCAACGTTGCATCCCTTTGTCTTCTGCT
>CAZDML010000092.1:0-8760 GCA_964506645.1 uncultured Elusimicrobia bacterium
TGGCCGCACCACGCGGAAGGCTTCGGTTGACGGCATGAAGAACCACGGCGTCGATATCCGTACGGCCCACGATTTCATCTTTATGAAACCAGTGATGGGGGTGATGTTTTAATCTGGGTTTGGCGAAGAGGACGATATGCCCGCTGACCGGCATCGGGAAGACCGGTTCGAAAGTGCAGGGGCACTCCGCCCGGGATTTGGGGAACCGCCACCGCTTTTTATCTTTGAGAAGAAAAACCTGTCCATCTGACTCGAGGTAATAGAAGTCGGGCTTCATTTTGCCCAGGATGTGGCATGGTAGGTGATGATCAAATCAGCTCCGGCGCGCCGGAAGGCCAGAAGAATTTCTTCGGTGACGGCGCGTTCATCGATCCAGCCTTTCTGGGCGGCGGCTTTGACCATCGCATATTCCCCCGAGACGTTGTAGACGACCACCGGAATCTGGAACTTCTCTTTGACGCGGCGGACCACATCCAGATACGCCAGCCCCGGCTTGACCATCACCATATCCGCCCCTTCATGAATATCCAGCTCCACTTCGCGCAGGGCTTCGCGTGCGTTCGCCGAGTTCATCTGGTAGCTTTTGCGGTTGCCGAATTGCGGGGTGCTGCCCGCTGCTTCCCGGAACGGGCCGTAGAACGCAGAAGAAAATTTAGCGGCGTAGCTTAAGATGCAGACCTTTTGATAACCGCTTTTATCGAGCGCTGTGCGGATGGTTTTGACCATGCCATCGATCATACCGCTCGGCGCGATAATGTCAGCGCCTGCGCGGGCCTGGGCGACGGCGGTTTTAGCAATGAGAGCGAGCGTCGCATCGTTATCGAGCTCCCCGCGCGACACGATACCGCAATGTCCGTGTGAGGTGTACTCACAAAAGCACAAATCCGTGATAACCAGAAGCTCAGGCACTGCTCTTTTAATCGCGCGGACAGCCTGCTGGATAATACCTCCGGCTGCATAGGCTTCGCTGCCGCGGGCGTCCTTCTTGGAAGGAATACCAAACAGGAGCACGGACCGAATCCCATGGCCGAACAGCCGTTGGGCTTCCTCTATAGCCAGATCCAAGGTCAGCTGAAAGTGGCCGGGCATCGAAGAAATAGGAATACGCTGGTGTTTACCGGGACGGATAAAAAGAGGAGCGATCAGATGTTCTGGACGGACGGTGTGTTCCTGCACCCGGGCTCGGACCAGGGGATTCATGCGTAGCCGACGGAGACGGGTGTTGGGGAAGGCCATAGACTTCATTTTAGCATTACTGTAAACGGCTTGATTTTTAGGTTTCTTTACATTCTTTTTACGGCCCTGTGACCCGGTTTTTACACCCACCCGCTACACTTATGCTGAGATGGAAAGAGAACAGGGCAGTCGTTTCACATCGTGGCTTCTGATTCTGCTTGGGATCGCGGGCGTTTTTGGCCTGTGGGCCTGGTACGGCATCACCACGTTCAACGCGCTACAGCAGACCAACCGCCGCTGGGTCGAACGCGTTTCCATGATGGCCTCGGCGGACCAACAAACCGCATTTGATCTGCTCAGCTCCAGCGTGCGTGTGTATGGTGGCGATCTGCGCCGCATCGCGGCTTCGTCCTCAGATGCTGTTGCTCTGTTCCTGACGGACGAAGGCAAACCTCCGCAGCATTGGTTTAAAGAGTCGTCATACAGTCATTTTGAACCTTTCGACCCGCGTCTGGGGGTTCTCCAAGTAAAAGTTTTGCAAACAGGCAAAGCGCAAAGCGGTCCCGTCCTGACATGGAAAAATGCGTTTTACACGACCGCCGTCTATCCCGTGGACCCCAATCGAACGGTGATCGCCATTCTTCAAAACCATACACTCCTGCCGTTGCTCGATGAACAGTGCGATTTATGGCATGTGCGCGCGGCCATTTTTGATGCCGATGGCAATGCGATCTATTCCGACCGACGTTTGATGCCAAGCGAGCCGTTTGTCCGCGAGGCCGCCCTGAAGGCCCGGGCCGGAAGTCGATCGGGCTGGGTGTTTCCGCGTTCCATGGCCCAGGGGATGCGCTGGTTTTACACCTATCAGTACGATCCCACAACGGACTGGATATTTGTCGTTGGACAATCGGCCTACTGGTTGTATCTGCCGATGTTCTTCTTGGGGATTGTCATCGTGGGATTGGCGCTGATCATTCGTGTTCCCTACTATGCCAGCACGGCCGCCGAACGTAAGTCGATTTCGCATGCACTGGCCACTTTTGCCGGCCGAGTTGACCGCTACGTGCGCGGACGAGACACGGCCTTAAACGACCCGCCCTATCCCTATCAGGAACTCATGCCTGTTGTTACGGCGCTGCGTTGGATGATGCCCCAGTGGAAACAAGCGGAGGTCTATCCGAAAGAATTTGGTTTGGAACGGAAACTTTTAGCGCTCCTCATCGAGTCGCTGCCCGAAGGGATTCTCTTCTTCAATGCGCAGGGGGGACTACAGACCTCCAACGAACTGGGCCGTGTGTTCTACACCCTCAATCAAGACACTAGCAAGGAGCCACGTTCGGTGAATGGTGTTCAGATCGCCTCCGGATTTATGGAGCAGTTTTTAGAACCGGTGATGAGCGGTGAGCAGATGAATATCGGAAAAGAAATTGAAGTCGACTGGGCCGACGGCAAACACCTCTACCGCGTCTGGGTGGAAAAAGTGCAGCCGGAAGAAGGCAAAGCGACCGGTTATATTGCGGTGATCCGTGACATCACCTTCCGCAAACAGTGGGAAACCGTTCAGGAACAGATGATGAGCGGCATTACGCACGATCTGCGCGGGCCGCTCTCGGCGCTCATGGGGTATATCGATTTGAGTCGCAAACAGGCGGTCCAGGCCTCTACTCCTAAACTGGAAGAATATCTAAAGCTGGCCAAGGAAGCCGGTCTGCGGCTCAATCAGATGGTCAGCGATATCTTGGATGTGGTGCGCTTTGAGCAGGGCAAGGTCGATATTCAGGTGGAAGCCATTCCCGTCGCGCAAATCATGGAGCGCTTACGCAATACATTCGGGGTTTTGGCAGAACAAAAGCAGATCGAACTCAAAATTCAGATGGTCGGCGATGCCAGCATGAAAGTTTTTGCCGATCACAAATTGCTCGACCGTGTGCTCGATAACCTCACCGGCAACGCCATTAAATTTACGCCCTCGAAAGGAACGATCACCATTCGAGCGCAGAGATTGGCGGATAGGGTGCATTTTGAAGTAGCGGATACGGGACGTGGGATTCCGCGTGAAGCGCAGTCCCGTATTTTTGATAAATATCAGCAGGTGCGTCCTGGGGATCGCTCGGCGGGGTATGGATTAGGACTCGCTGTGGCGAAGTTTATTGTCGAAGCGCACAAAGGCAGTATTCGTGTAGAGTCGGAAGTGGGCGTGGGAAGTAAATTTGCGCTCTCGATTCCCGATCAAAACGTCGCGATTAAATTGTCCGATTCGCCGGCGTCCGGTGGTCAAGCCGCCGCATAACCGAAAGCATTTCCCGATGAATCTTGCCGTTGGTAGCCAGCGTCTGCTGACCGTAGATGGAATACGGCTTTCCTGAAAAATCCGAAAGACGTCCGCCTGCTTCTTCCACGATTATTTTTCCTGCCGCACAGTCCCAGGGTTTGAGACGCCATTCCCAATAGCCGTCGACGCGTCCTGCCGCGACCCAGCAGAGGTCGAGCGCGGCGGCTCCGGCGCGCCGGATTCCCTGAATATATACAAGGAAGGCCCGCACATAACTTAAGTACAGATCGGCGTGAATATGGCGGTCGTAGGGAAAGCCTGTGAGAAGCAGACTCTTTGTAAGTCGGGGGGCGGACGATACGCGGAGACGGCGCGTTTTTCCTTTGTGCTGGAGAAATGCCCCCTTTCCTTTTTCTGCCCAGAACAGCTCGTCACGGAAGGGATCGTACACTCCGCCCAGAACCACCCGTCCCTGGACTTCCAAGCCGATGGAGACCCCCACTTGGGGAAAGCCGTGAGCATAATTGGTTGTTCCATCGAGGGGGTCGATAATCCATTTAAAGGCCGAATCTTTGTGGGTTGGAACGGATTCTTCAGTCAGCAGGTCATGGGTGGGAAAACGCTGGAGAATTATTTTTCGTATGAGCGCATCCGCCGCCTGGTCGACCCAGGTCACCAGATTAATGCGGCTCTTATTTTTAAATTGAACCTTTTTGGGTTTTTCAAAATTGTCGCGGATGAGTTTCCCAGCAGTGAAGCAGGCTTGTATCAGCGTGGAGCGAGCCTGGGGAGGAAGTCTGACATTCATGAGAAATATTTCGCGATGGCTTTGGCTAGCGCATCGATGGTGTAGCGGGACGCACGAATGGCGGGACGGATGCCGTAGGTGCGCAGGGTTGCCGCGGTGATCGGCCCAATCGCCGCCGCGCGGGTTTTTTGAAACAGCCGTCGCCGCTGGGCGGCTGTGAAATGCTGCAAAAATCCATCGACCGTGGAGGAGGAGGTAAACGTGACCACATCAATCTCCCCATCGAGTAATCGTTTTTTAACCGCGCTGGCCATGCGCCGCGCCTTAATCGTGCGGTAGACCGGAACCACCTGTACCCGCGCTCCGCGTTCTTCGAGCGTTTTGGGGAGCACATCGCGCGCTTCTTCCGCACGCGCGAGCAGAACCGATTGGCCTTTCACATCCCCGATCACGTCGGCCAGCGCTTCGGCCCGGTACTCGGCCGGAAAAGCGTCCACGCGCAGACCGCGCTGGGTCAACTGCGCGCTGGTTTTGGGGCCGATGGCGCCCAGGCGTGCCCCCTGCAGGTCGCGAATATCGCGGCCCAGGGTTTCGAGACGCTCAAAAAACCCTTTCACCCCGTTGACGCTCGTAAACACAATCCAATGATAGCGGTCGATATGCCGAATTGCCTGGTCGAGAGGGTCGTAACTTTTTGGGGGAACAATTTGAATGGTCGGGAAAGGGATGACTTCAGCACCCTGATCTTCCAGCAGACTCGCAAACTCCTGCGCCTGTTCGGCAGCGCGGGTGATGACAATTTTTTTGCCAAAAAGGGGCTGCAAATCAAACCAGCGGATTTTCTTCCGCAGTCCGACCACCTTGCCAATCACAATCAGGACGGGAGACGTGAGTTCGGCAGCGTCTGCTTTATCCGCAATCGTCTCCAGCGTTCCTTCCACAACGACCTGCTGCGGGGTGGATCCCCAGCGAATGATGGCGACAGGGGTTTTGGGGGGCCAGAGCGCGGTGATGAGACGTTGGGTGATCACCGGTAATTGCTCCAGACCCATGAAAATGACGAGGGTGCTTTGGCGGGAGATCCCTGCCCAATCAACCGGCGCGATGGCTTTCCCTCGGCCTTCATGACCGGTGACCAGCGTGACCATGGACCCGGCACGGCGGTCCGTGAGTGGGATGCCGGCATAGGCCGGGGCGCCGGATGCGCTGGAAACACCCGGAATAATTTCAAAAGGGATACCGTGATCGTGCAGGACCATCGCTTCTTCGCCACCACGTCCGAACACGAGCGGATCGCCGCCTTTGAGGCGCGCCACGCGCCGCCCGCGCAGCGCCTGGCGGACCAGGAGGTCGTTAATTTCGCTTTGTTCGCGGGCATGCTGCTGGCCGCGTTTACCGACAAAAATTTTCGGGACGTGCGGCTTGGCCCAATCCAGAAGAACCGGATTGATGAGGGCGTCATAGACGATAACGTCGGCCTGGCGCAGCCGCTCGAGTCCTTTGAGTGTCAAAAGACCCGGGTCGCCAGGCCCGGCGCCGATGAGAGAGACCTTGCCTTTGCGCATGAGAGACCCCAGTTTACTAAATAAGGTAAACTACCGACCATGAAGCGAATTTTCGTCGTATTTGCTGTCCTTTTTATGGGAGTGCTGCCCATTTTTGCGGGGGGGCATACCCTGGAAGCGGTACAAGCGCTGCGCAAGGCCATCGCCGCCTTTGATCGGGAAGATTACGGGGCGGCCAAGATCAATCTGCAGGTCGCTCTGGAACGGGAGCCCAATTTTGCCGAAGCCTACATGCTTAAAGGGCTTTTGCAATACAAGGACGGTCAGACAGACGAGGCCAACGCTTCCTTCCAGCGGGCGATGACGCTGAACCCGCATATGCCCGAAGAGATGCGCGATCGCTTGGAAAAACAGGCGCACGATCTGGAATCCGGCCTTACGCAGCAGGAATTTTCCCATTTTATTTTGCAGTTTAATGGTGCCGCCGAGCGCGATAAGGCGTGGGATGCGGTGAAGTCGCTGGGTGATGTCTATAATGAAATGGGGTCTCTTTTTGGAACCTTTCCAGAAAAAAAGATTGTTGTCATTATTTTTAATACGCAGGAATTCTGGGACGCGTGGAACGCGCCGTTATGGCTGGGAGGGTTTTTCGACAAGCGGGATGGAAAAATCCGCGTGCGCATGGACGAGCCCCAGGGCGGCAGCGAGGAGTACAAGCGCCGTCTTCGACACGAATTTACCCATGCCTTCCTGTATCAGCTTTACCCGGGCGAGTTGCCGGTCTGGTTTCACGAAGGTGCCGCGCAGTTTTATTCTTACCGTGATTCGAACAACAGTTTTTGGAAAGACGAGCGCCTGGAACAATTGCGCAAAACCATGAAAGGCGCGCCGCGTCTGACGCTCGATAAAATGCAGGACATCATCGCCAAGAAAAACGTGGCGCCGGGCCTAATTTATCTGGCCTATCTCGAATCGGAAGCAATGCTTCTCTACACGGCCAAACAGCACGGCGATTCCTGGATTCCCAACTTTGTTCAGCAGCTCCGTAATGGCGCCGCTTTTGAGCCTGCCTTCCAAGCGGCAACCGGGATCACCCCCTCCGCCGCCCTCGACCAAATGCACCATTCATGGGACTAACAATAGATCGTGCGCGGGAAGGTCTTCGCGAAAGACACAAGGATTGGGTGAAAACTTGTCTTCCAATGGTCTGCATACTTTTCTTGGGAATGACGGGAATTGGGCATGCGGTGGGGGTGAGTTCGGCGACGTTGCCGGCAGAGGTTCTGCCGCTTTTGGATAACAGTTCTCCCGGCTGGAAATTGGCCTCACATGCGCCGACTTTCGTGACCGGGGATTTCGACAACGACGGTAAGAAAGATTATGCCCTGCAGATCATTTACGGGGATATCGCGAACCGTTCACAGGATCTCATGGTGTTCTTGAATGCCGATACGGGGCTAGTCATGCAGATGCTGGAATCGCGCGGGGAAGATCCGAACGTTTTTTTAGGGGTGAAAAAATCCTCAATCATGGAACCCGATATCAAAACGGGCGCCGATACAATGCGGTCCCTCTACACGCTGCAGATTATGGGTGGCCCCGAAGGGGACCGCTCCTACCGCTGGGACTTGGGACAATGGAAAGAACTCCCTCCGTCCCGACCCGAATAATCCCTTAAAACAAGCCTGGACCGTTTATATAGTTTGTGATATAGTATCCATATATATGGATAAAAACTATATATCGCAATTAAGGCAGTTGATGGCGGCCGGTCCCTGGACCCAGGCCGAGTTGGCCAAGCAGCTGGGAGTGACCTTTGCGGCCTTGAATCGGTGGCTCCAGGGCCATGCCCAGCCGCAGCCCCGCCGCCTCGAAGCCATTGAACGGCTCTATAAAGAACGGATCGGATTCCCTTCATTCACTACAGACCGAATCGCAGAAATCCTCACTCAGGCGCGCCGCCTCCAGATCCCCCAGCTATGGAAATTGATTGCACAAAACAAGGCACTCCAAGACGAATTGCTTTTGGAGCATACCTATAACTCCACGTCTATCGAAGGAACCACGTTTACAAAACGACAAACAGAAGGGGTCATTTTTAATAAGGCAACGATCCCTGACAAGACACTGGTTGAACATTTAGAGGTTACCAATCACGCACTGGTACTGCGCAGGTTACTTCAGAAAACGGTGGCAGGGCCTATTACAGAGGGGTTTATTAAGGAGTTGCACAAAGGACTTCTTCATGGTGTTCGGGACGATGCGGGGTTCTATTCCCGGCATCAGCGCGCCATTCGTGGGGTAGAACTCGCTTTAACGCATCCCAAGGATATTCACGAAGAAATGGAAGCGTTAGTCAAAGAGTGGAAACGAAAACCCATCAAAAAATCTATCGCAGACATCGCTCGGTTTCATGTGCACTTTGAGTTGATCCATCCCTTCGGTGATGGCAACGGCCGCGTGGGACGTCTGCTGATGGTGCTTCAGTGCCTGGAAGCCAATTACCCGCCTGTGATTATTGAAAACGCGAGAAAACTGGAATATTACGAGGTTCTGGAATACGCACAAAAGAAAGACGAGGGACCCTTTATTCATTTCCTGGCAGATGAAATGGAAAGAACCTCAAAGATCATTAAGAAATTCCTTTAGCGGGCAGAGAGTTTAAGCGGCCGTAAGGAATTTTCTCGACTCCTGACGAAGGAACGTTCGGTTTCGAGGAGATTGATACATGACGTAGGCTGTCAGAAATAATCCAACCCCAAAACCCAGCACTCCTCCAAAAAAGAACCCTATCACCGGCGGCGCCGCCATCAAGCCCTGTTGGTTTTCTTGAGTTTCGTTCGGGGTGTCATACCGGCGAACGCCGGTATCCAGAGAATCGGTCGTCTGGTCCCCGGCTTCTGCCGGGGTGACGTCAAAGACGGTACCCATCGGCCGCAGAAGCTGGTCTGTTTCATCGGTTGGCGCGTTCCCCGCTGGGCGGAGGAGGATATTTTCCTTCGGCGCTTCAGTTGGGCGGAGAAGTGCTTTGTGGTTTTGTGCCTGCCAAAAACGCGTGA
>CAZDML010000093.1:0-8724 GCA_964506645.1 uncultured Elusimicrobia bacterium
TTTCCAATATGGCGCTCGACTCCTGGATGCCACACCGTTTTTCGCAACTTTCCAATCGCCTCGTGACTAAGAACGGGATTTACCTCATGGGCGGCGCGGCCATCGCGACGCTCTTATACACACACGGTAATATTTCCATGCTGGTGGTCATGTACTCGATTAACGTGTTCTTGACGTTTACCTTGAGCGAACTGGGCATGGTGAAACATTGGCTTAAAGATCATGAACCTGGCGCGCATTGGAAACGTCATCTGGCACTGCACGGCACGGGATTTGTGATGTGTTTGTCGATTTTGTTTGTGACGCTCTTCGAAAAATTTGCCGAGGGTGGCTGGATGACAGTAACGATTACGGGTTTGACCATCGCACTCTGTTTTCTAATTAAAAAGCATTACCGTGAAGTGGCTACAGGGTTTAGTCGGCTGGATGATATTTTGACCGCGATTCCTTTAAAAGATGAAGGGGAATTGCTACCGGTGGTGCTGGATACGAAAGCGCCGACCGCCGTTCTGACAGTGCAGCGTTTTTCAGGTTTTGGTATACACCAGCTGCTTTCGATTCAGCGGCTCATGCCCGGGTACATTAAAAACTTTATCTTTGTGTCGGTGGCCGTGGTGGACTCTGGTAACTTCAAAGGCGCTGAAGAAATGGGCAGGCTTGAAACAGAGGCACGGGCCAATTTGGAAAAGTATGTACGCTGGGCGCGGCAGAATGGGCTGCAAGCCGACTACCGTATGGCCGTGGCGACCGATGCCATCCCGGAAGTCGAGCGGATCTGCAAAGAGCTGGCCAAAGAATTTCCCAAAGCCATTGTCTTTACCGGCAACCTGATCTTCTCGGAAGACCGCTGGTACGACCGAATTCTTCATAACGAATTCGCCTACGCGCTGCAGCGCAAGCTTCAGTTCGATGGACTGCAGACGATTATTCTGCCCATCCGAGTCCTGGAATAGCGTCAGGGCCGGCCGCGGGTGTCTCGGCGCTTGTGCAGTTTCCGGGCGCCCAGATGGCTTGGCCAGTCGTTAAACTCCTCTAAAATTTCCCTTTCAATTTTATCGAACGTCGGGTAGAAATTACCCTATGGATGTTTTCAATATTCTGAAATACGGCGCCCAGGCGGGCGCGTCTGATATTCATATTGTGGCAGGGTCGCCGCCCTTGTTCCGCATCAACGGTCAGCTGCTGCCGTTGGCTGATGCGCCTGAGCTCACGCACGAGCAGGCCGCCACGCTGATCGGACGTTTGATGACCGACCGTCAGCGCCAGCGTTTTGAAAAAGAGTATGTGGTCGATTTTTCTCTGGCTTTGGACGGCATCCGCTACCGGGCCAACGTACTGTTTCAGTACAACGGCATAGAAGCCATTCTCCGCATTATCCCCGATCGCATTCCCTCTGCCGAAGAGCTGGGTCTGCCCCCCGCGGTCATTCAGCTGGCGCATCTTCCGCGCGGTCTCGTGCTCTTAACCGGAACCACCGGTTCCGGAAAAACCACGACTATCGCCAGCCTGATCGATCTGATCAATCAGACGCGCCGCGGTAATATCGTGACGATTGAGGATCCCATCGAATTTATTCATAAGAACAAGCTGTGTGTCGTCAGCCAGCGGGAAGTGGGATTGCACACCACTGATTTTCAATCCGCACTGCGGTTTGTGTTGCGGCAGGATCCGGACGTGGTGCTCATTGGAGAAATGCGCGATTACGAAACGATTGCGGCGGCGATTTCAATCGCCGAGACCGGGCATCTGGTTTTTGCGACCTTGCACACGATGGATGCGGCCCAGGCGGTCGACCGTATTATCGATGCGTTCCCCGGGCATCAGCAGACCCAGATTCGAACTCAGATTTCCAGTGTGCTCAAAGCGGTAGTGACCCAGGCGCTGGTTCCCCGGTTGGATGGCAAGGGGCGAATCGCGGCACGTGAAATTATGATTGTGACCCCAGCGATTGCCAACTTAATCCGTCAGGGGAAAACCCATGAAATCTATAGTGCCATTGATACGGGGGGCACGCTGGGCATGATCGGCATGGACCGCAGCTTAAATGATTTGGTCAAACGCGGTATTATTGATACACGTGAAGCGGCGCATCGCTACCACCAGCCGGACACCGGCAGTATGTTCCCTCCTGTCATTTCATAACTAAAACCCACTACGGTGACAGTCACCAGGACGTAATATAAATGGGTTCTGGTGCCAGAGCAAAACTGACTCTGAAATTCAGCAAAGTTTTGCTGTGGCACGAATGCACCATTCTGGTGTGTCCTGGTGACTGTCACCGAAGTGGGTTTACTCGATGATTTTTTTAACTTTGAAGAAGGGCCCTTCGCGTTCGGGGGCGTTTTTGAGGAGATCTTCGGGGTTGCACAGATGCTGGTCAGACACGTCTTCGCGCCACACGTTGGACATGGGCAACACATGCGTGGTCAGCGGGACATTATCGGTGTTCACAGCATTTAACTGATCGATGTAGCCTAAAATGGCTTCGAGCTGACCGGCGTATCGGGTCTTCTCGTCTTCCGAGAGCGCGAGCCGGGCTAGGCGAGCGACATGTTCTACGTCCTGTTTGGTGATTTTGCTCATATTTTTTCCAGACCCGCATATTTTACCACAAGCTTCTTCCACTTCCCGCTGTCAAAGAGCACCATTACTTTCAGGCTTTCGCCCGTTCCGCTCTTCTCGATGATTTTTCCGTTGCCGAATTCCGGATGGCGTACCCGCATGCCGACCTGAAACATCGATCCCATGGCACTTTCTTCCATGGAAAAGTGACTGCTGTCGGTCGGGCCCGGCTGGTAGAACGTGGATGCTTCAAAATCGGTCGCTGGCATCGTGGGTGCCTGAGCCGTGCGATGTTGGTAGAGCGGGGTGCATTTAATTTTTCCTTCTTCAATAAAGCGGGACGGGGCGTTCCAGCGGGCTTTGCCAAACAAGCGGCGGCTGGCTGCCCAGGTCAGGTTGAGCGTTTGTTTGGCGCGTGTCATGCCGACATAACAAAGCCGGCGCTCTTCTTCGAGATCTTCCTGTGAAAAATCCGACTCCCCGATGGGGAAAAGCCCTTCTTCCATGCCGGTGAGAAAGACATGCGGGAACTCGAGTCCCTTGGCCAGGTGGACGGTCATGAGCGTGACGTAGTTGGGGCCAAGCTCAATTTCATCGGAGTCCGCAACCAGCGAGACCTGTTCCAGGAACCCGGCGGTCGACTTGTCCGGGGAGCGTTCTTCGTATTCTTGAACCGCATTGATGAATTCTTTGATGTTCTGGGCTTTGGCTTGCGATTCGATGTCTTCATCAATTTCGAGGCTTTTGAGGTAGCCGGTGGCTTCCAGGACCTGGAGCGTCATTTCCTGCGCGGTGAGTAAATCCCGTTTCCCAATCAGTTCGGAGAGCAACAAATGAAAGTCGCGGGCGGATGTTTTAGCGCGCGGTGTCAGTTCGACAATTTCCACGGCACGACCAAAGGCTTCAAAGAGAGGGATCTGATGAAGCGCGGCAAATTTTTCTAGATGTTCGAGCGATGTCTTGCCCAGGTTGCGCACCGGAATGTTCATGATGCGCTTCAAGCTCAGAGCGTCGCGTGGGTTGATGATGACGCGCAGATAGGCGATGACATTTTTGACTTCGGCGCGGTCATAGAACCGAACCGACCCGATAATCTTGTAGGGGATTTCCAGACGCCTAAGCGAGTCTTCAAACACGCGGGACTGGGCATTGATGCGGTAGAAGACAGAAAAATCAGAGTACCGGCAATTTTCGCGGTTGACCTTGTTGCGGATCGTGCTGGCCACGGCCAGCGCTTCTTCGCGTTCATCGGCATATTCTGTGGCGGCCACGGGCTCGCCGCCGGACTTTTCGGTCCAGAGTTTCTTGTCCTTGCGGAACTGGTTGTGCTGCACGACGTTCCAAGCCGCTTCCAGAATGACTTCGGTCGAGCGGTAGTTCTGTTCGAGCTTGATGACTTTGGTTTCCGGGTATTCCTTTTCAAATTCCAAAATGTTGCGGATGTCCGCTCCGCGCCAGACGTACACGCACTGGTCGTCGTCGCCGACCACGCAGAGGTTGCGGTGTTTGGCGGAAAGTGTTTTGGTAAGAACATATTGAGCGCGGTTCGTATCCTGATACTCATCGACCAGAATGTAGCGGAAGCGACTCTGCAGTTTCTCGCGGGTGGCCTGACTGTCACGCAGGAGCTCCACGCTCTTCATGATAAGGTCGCCAAAGTCGAGGGCACTCGCGGAGACAAGTTTCTTTTGATAGAGGTGGTAGACGCTGGCCACCATCTGACGGAACGGGTCGGGGGTCGTGAGCGCGTGGATCTGATAGGACGAGGCATCGATTAATTCGTCCTTGGACCGGGAGATAATACCAACCAGCGTGCCGGGCTTAAATTTCTTTTCGTCCAGGCTGAGCTCGGCGAGGCATTCTTTGACGAGTTCCTTTTGGTCGTGGTCATCGTAAATGACAAAGTGGGGGGAGAGCCCGATGGCTTGGCCTTCGTGGCGTAGAAGCTGCGCAGAAAAGCGGTGGAAAGTCGACATCACCACGCCCTGCCCGCGACCCCCGGTGAGTGCTGTTACGCGGTTCTGCATTTCTTCCGAGGCTTTGTTGGTGAAGGTCACCGCCAGAATGTGCCACGGTGCCACGCCCTGCTCAATCATGTGAGCAATGCGCGTGGTAATGACACGCGTTTTGCCACTGCCGGCGCCTGCCAGCACCAAGAGCGGGCCATCCGTGTGGAGCACGGCTTCTCGCTGCGGGGTGTTGAGTCCCTGAAAGAGAGCATCGTTCATAAAAATTGCAGTCCTTGGAGAATCTCTTCAAAGCGGCGACCCATCCCGCTGGCCAGAGAAACATCCCCTTCGGTATTAATGAGCCATCGGCCTTTGGGGGTCACGACCCAGATATCCTGGCCTTCGACAATACGGTCCCCTTTCGACCCTTCATAGCCCACGCGAATGGCGGGATAGCTGTGAAACGGTTCCTCCGAGGTTTGGGTGATCTGTTGACCGCGCTTCTTGTACGTCTTCATCATCTCTTTTTTTTCTTTTTTGGTGAGTTCCTTAAGAGCGGATGGCGCCGTGTCGACGGTAGCCGTAAAATCCAAATGGTAGGGCGGCTGGGCAAAGGTCGCCCCCAGAAGACGGTCATCCGATGCCGCAATCAGCCATTCTTGCGGGATCACCACTTTGAGACCGCCGGTCTGGTGAATCCAAAGTCCCCCATGTGCCGGCTTGATGAGTGCACCGGTATCCTGCCGCGAGAGGATCTGGAAGGATTTGAGCCATTCTTCAAAATCAGGAAGGAGCCATTTAAAGCTTTGCGTACCGGACTGCAGTGTAATGGCGTAAATACGGTTTTCTACGAAGAAGTAAATCGAGCAGTGGCGCAGCGTCTGGGTGTTTTCGGTGCTGTCCCAGGTGATCTGAAAAGCATTGTGATCGGCGAGCTGGCGGTCTTTTTGCTCCAGGGGACGAAAACCGGGTTGACGGGTCGCAAAATCACGCTGCGCGAGTTCTTTTAAAACACTCTGCGAAATATCGGAGGAGAGTTTGTTGTCCTGCAGAGGCTGCGAAATGGCGCAGGAGATCAGTGCAGGGACGCCTTCCCGAGTGGTTTTTGTGAAAAGCGGACCGTAAGGGAACTTGGGTTCGAGCGTCCAATGCTCCGGATAGATAAAACTCAGTTTTCCGTCGCTGAAATAGACACGGGAAGGTGTTTCAATGGCATGAGTCGGCATGCAAAGTAGGGCTGTCATTGTGAGCGAGCTGACCACAATTCTTTTTGGGAAGGGGGATAGTTTCATTTATGCTCGAGAGCCAAAAAGGTTTCGACATGCGCCGTATGAGGAAAAAGATCCACGACTTGCGCGTGCCGTATTCTATAAAACGGCACCAAGCTCTGCAGGTCGCGCGCCAGCGATTCTGGATTGCAGGAGACGTAGCCAATCCGGGTGGGGTTGAGTTCGAGAAGTGCCTGCATGGCCTTGGCATGGAGCCCTGGTCGAGGCGGGTCGACGACGACGGTGGCCAGCTGCACGGAGAGTTTGGACGCCGGCAGTTTCTGTAAAAATTTCTCCGCATCGGTCGCGACAAATTCCGTATGGCCAAAACCGTTCAGCTCGGCATTGTGCTGCGCGTCCTGAATGGCGTCTGCGTTGGAGTCGATCCCGACCAACCGATCAAAGGAAGCGGCCATGGAAAGGCCAATGCCACCCGAACCACAGTAGAGATCGAGCAAGGCACCGCCAATACCAGAGGCCCAGTCTTGAAGGAGACCGTAGAGTTTTTCGGTGCCGTGGGTGTTGGTTTGGAAAAAGGAGTAGGGCGAGATGCGGAACTTCAGTTTCCCTAGGCGCTCGTGAATGGTGCCGGGTCCCCAGCGAAGATGCATGTCCGGGGCTTGGGCGACATCACTCACGCTGTCCGTGACGCCGATTATAAAGGTTGAGAAATAGGATTGCAGCAGTGGGGTGAGCTCGAGCATGGCGGCGGTCTTGGCGAAGGCCGTTTGGGTCACAATCAGCACGCCCATCCGCTCATTCGTGTTTTTGCCTTCGCGCAGGACAAGATAGCGAAGATCGCCGTGATGGGCGCGTCGGTGATAGCCCTTGAGCCCGTTCTTTTTGGCCCAAGTGCGTACGTGGTTTACAATGTCCTGCGCTTCCGGTGACATGAGTAGGCAGGTTTCCAGATCGACAATGCGGTCGAAGCGGCCGGCCTCGCGCAGGCCCAGCACCATCCCATCCGGACCAAATTCTCCGAAGGCCAGTTCCATTTTGTTGCGGTAGTAGTAGATGTCCGGGGAAGGAACAATCGGTCGCCATTCTTCAACGGTATAGGGTTGGAGTTGGGCGCGGACCCAGCTTTCTTTGGAAGCGAGCTGTTGTTCGTACGGCAGCGGCGCAGGACGTCCCTCGGTTTGCCCGTCGCAGCGACACCCCCCGCAGAGTCCCCAATGTTTACAAATTTTTGTTGTTGGCAACGTGCTCACGCCACTATCATGCCATTTTCGTCACTCCCTTCGCGTTGACACTCTCCTGAACCCCTTATAGAATCCAACAATGAACATAAAGCGTGTGATCACGGGCGGGATGTTGGCGGGTCTTGTGAATTTTCTGTTGGATTGGCTGATTCATGGGCTCCTCCTTGGGCCGACCTGGAAGAGTTTGGAGTTGGTGGGGATCACCAAGTCGCCGCAGGCGTTTACGATGCCAGTCATTTTCCTTCAAGAGCAAATCGTGGGGTTTGTGCTTGCGTGGCTGTATGTGCTGGCACGCCCGAGTCTTGGGCCGGGACCCAAAACGGCCCTTCTCATCGGCACAATCGCCTGGCTGCTCTTATACCTCCCGTACGGAATTACGCAGTGGCTTTGGCTGACGCTGCCGGCACGCATCGGCTGGATCACGACCCTGGGCGGTCTCCTGCAGTGCTGGGTCGCCACCTATGCGGCCGGATGGCAATACATTGAAAAAGCCCCGTAAAGTGAAACAAACTCCAAGCACCACATTCCAAGATCCAAATAAACACACAATTTCCAAACACCAAACGAATGTTCGTTGTCGTTTGTTCGTTTGGAGCTTGTTTGGAGCTTGGATTTTGGTGATTGGATCTTATCTGCATGCCGAGGATTACCGGCAGATGATTAATGCTTTTCCCAGCGGTACTATTGAAGGCCTCGTAAAATTTCCCGGTGAGGCCCCGCCCAGCATCATGTTCGGCAACCGTGCCGACCCAGCCTGCCCGGCGGGGATCCCCCAAGGGAACTTGGATGTAGAGCCTCGGCGCCGCGGCATTAAACATGCCCTCGTTATTCTCTCTATAAAGGAAGGAAAGCCGATCGTACGGGGCGCCCGAGCCGATCTCACCTTTAAACAATGCTCTTTTCTGCCGCGGGTCATGGCCCTGCCGCGGGGTGTTAGCCTCACCTTTAAAAACCAAGACAAGACCCTCCACGCGGTGCGCGCCTGGGTGCAGGACGTAACTTCGTTTGCTGTAGATATCCCTGCCGGTTCCATGGCCATTCACCGCCCGCTGACCCAGGAGGATGTGTTCTATAAGATCACCTGCGACCGCCACCTCTGGGAAACGGCTTGGACCTACGTGACCGAAAACCCCTATGTCACGGTGACTAATGACCAGGGGGAGTTTACGCTCACGCAGATTCCTCCGGGGCGTTATACGATTCGCGCCTGGCATGAAGGGTGGGGGACGCCTCAAAAAGATAAATACGGGCACCCTTTTCGCAAGGCACAGGAGCAGACATTGGATGTGACCGTGAAGGCGAAAAGCAGTACCCGGGTGGTCTTTGAGGACTTGGCACCCACCTTTGCGAACTGATATAACATCGCCTGCAGTACAATCCACGTCCATTATTGTTTTAGAGGAGCTTGAGTGAATTGGCTAACTGGGTGGCTTTTGCCACCATCCGCATCGAGTTTTGGTCCCCGCATCGACAACCTTTATAACCTTGTTCTCTGGATCACCGGTATCGTTTTTGTTCTTACCGAAGTCGCACTGATCTATTTCAGTATCCGCTACCGGCGCAAAGAAGGACAGAAAGCGCTCTACAGCCATGGCAGTGCGATGGCGGAAGTCATTTGGACCAGCGTCCCGGCTATCATTCTGGTGGTGCTGGGCGTGATGAGCCAGAATATCTGGTCCGACGTACGCTATCCCAAAAGCATGCCTTCCAATGCGATGGTTGTAAAAGTGCATGCGGAACAGT
>CAZDML010000094.1:0-8486 GCA_964506645.1 uncultured Elusimicrobia bacterium
TCAAAGAACCTGCGAAGCCATCGCTGCAGCAACAGTTTGTTGCGGCAATTACGCAGCGTAAACAGGCGGTAGAACAAGGTGATTTTGAAGCGGTCTGGCAGAGCTTCAGTCAACGCAAACGTCTTGATATGCAGAAGGCAGGCATGAGCGAGTCCGGATTTGTTCGGCTACAAAAACTAACCGTACAGTCCGATTCCCCGGTAGAGCAGACGATTGTAAAAACCAAGAAAGAAACAGAAAATTCGCAGCTTGTCTTGATTCGACAAACGCAAGTGCCTCACCCCGACGTCTTTGTTAAGCAGAAATGGGTCCTTGAAGAGGGTGATTGGAAGTTGGATGAAGAAGAAAAGCGGGCGGCTGTGGCCAAACCGGCCGAACCCGCGTCATCATCGTCATCCTCCATTCAGGTGCGAGCCCTTCCGGGTGTTTCAGGCCCCTAGTTTCTCATCCCCGATTGCATTACATCGACGGAAGCGCTATGATAAATGCATGGGAAAGCTGAGAACATTAATAGCCCACTATCGAACCGTACTCATTCCTTACTTTCGTTGGCTCGAAAATATTTGGAACGCTTTCCCTGTTCGCGCCAAACTCTCGTTGTTGTTCGCCAGTCTGATTCTCCTCATGACGTCGTTTTTTTATGTGTTTTCTGTTTTCCAAACCACCCGAGAGATCAAAATCAGCGCTATCTATAAAGGTCAGGCCATTGCGGAAGCACTCAAAAGTGAAGTTTCCTACGGTCTCCAAAATAAAAGTTTTCCCAATTTAAATCTGACATTTCGCCGCTTGGCCTCGAGTCGAAACGATGTGGTGTATGTATTCCTTTTAGATCCTGCCTCCACGGTTCTTGCACATAGTGATGCGGATCAGGTCGGTCGTCAATATGCCGACTCTCTGACGCGTTTAAGCATCTCTTCCAATACCAATAGAGTTCAATTTAAGCGAGTCGACCTAGAAGGCCAGGGCGAATACACCGATTTGTGCGATGTCTCGGTACCGATCTGGCAGCATGGTAAACGTGGAGGGACGCTACGCATTGGGGTCTCTCTGACACAGTATTTATTGGCGAACGGCCCACGCATCCGTTGGAAAGTCGCCCTTTTTGCTTTGCCGTTTGCTTTCCTCTCCATATTGCTTGCTATCAAACTGGCGGAATCGCTTACTCGGCCACTGCAGCGCCTTGCCCAGGCGGCTTCTGAGGTCAGCAAGGGAAATTACGATGTTCAACTCCCACTAAATCGTCGTGATGAGCTTGGCGAGGTGGCGCAAGCGTTTAATGTCATGGCGAAGCATTTGAAAGAAAATTTTGCCAAAGTGTCTGAGATGGCCAATCGGGACGGGCTGACAGGCCTCTATAATTCCCGCTATTTCCAAGACGCCCTAGCACGCGAAGTGGAACGCGTCAAACGAACTGGGCAGCCCCTGTCCATTATGTTGTTTGATGCAGACCGCTTTAAAAAGGTCAATGACCGCTATGGTCATCCAGCAGGCGATCAAATTCTTCAGCATATCTCCCGTATTTCCAGGTCTGTGCTCCGTGGATATGATGTTTTAGCACGCTACGGTGGTGAAGAATTTATTGCCATGCTTACAGACACGAGTGCATCGCAAGCGACTGTGCTTGCGGAGCGCCTGCGCAAAACCATCGAGCAAAGACCCTACATCCTCGACGATGGAGAGGTGATCCGCGCCACCGTTAGTATTGGGGTTGCTCAACTCCGCCCGCCTTTCGATAAAAAGCTTGTTGTGAGCCAAGCGGATCAGGCACTCTATCGTGCGAAGGAATCCGGGCGTAATCGTGTGCTTGCTTACAAGACATCCATGATGGATGCTCCTGCCCAGGCCCCAACTCAAATAGAGATTTAAAAATCAATACGTTTTTAATAGTTGAAATGTTGCGAAATATGGTCTAACCTTATCGCGATGAACTATTACGTTAGGAAAGGCTTTCTTGTAGCCACGGTCGGCGTTACCTCAGTCATAGGGTCGACCCTGTGGGCCGTTGTTTCCTCTATTCCACATTGGTCCCCCTATAATTTTGATTCTTCGGTCCCTGCGCGCGCTCTTATGCCCTCCGTTGTCCGCGCTCAGGCTCCGGCTCAGCTGGCTTGGTTTTTTATCCAATACCCCTATCTCTCTGAAAATGCGCGAATTGAACGTAAAAATCACCACACGTTTGTCGTAACAGATAATTTGAGGCGTCGCGAATATGTGGTGGTGTGCGGACAGCGATTCCGAAGGGTGGAGATTTACTATGTCGAGAATAAGACCCGTACCCAGGTACGCATTTATACACCCGGACAACAACGTACCGTAGAATTCATCGGTTTGGCCAAAGTGAATGAAATGCGTCAGCGTGATGACAATTATTGGATGTGGCAGGCGCCGTTATGGAATGACATGAATATTAGGATTTATTCGATGGCTGATTTTTGGAAAGATTCCCCTTTTAAACGGTACTCCTGCGCAGGTTTTGTGCATCGCTTCTTAAGCGAAGCGGGTGTCAACGTCCCAGTCTTGGACGCATGGGATATCAACAAACAGCCTTGGCAGCAGGTCTCCTTGGACGAACTCGAACCGGGTGATATCGTCACGATTCGCGCCGCCAGCGAAGCACATCGTCGCTATTGGAAGCATTCCGTGACCCACGTGGGTGTCTATTTAGGACAAGGAAAACTCATCCATGCTGCAACGTCTTCCCCTCGCGCCAGTCGTTCTTGGGTGCGTGTCGTTGACCTGAAGGAATTCCATTCTCGAATTGAGAAGGTACTCCGCCCGCCAGAGTTGTTATAATCTCAGAGCTGAAGCGAAATGGGGGCGCGAGAGCGACCCTCTTTTTTTATGCGTGTGTGGAGGTAATCTGCAGAACGCGTAGTGGAATAGCCTTTGCGATTTTGCCATTGATGAGGATTTCGATGGAATAATGCCCGGCCTGTTTGAAGGGCACATTCATAAACCGCAGAGGAAGAATGACGGCCTGTTTCCATCCCGCTGGAGAATCAGGCGATTTGGGAACCTGAAGTTCCCCTTGCGCAGAGGCGATATGGTGGGCATCGGCATCCAACAGTAGAATTTCCAACTGATGCTTGCGATCCAGATCGTTGGGTCCCAGCAGAAGACGTAAAACAACGGCGAGTGTCGGATGGGTAGCAGGTAAGTGAGAGACCTGGATTGTATCGAAAGCGCCGCCCATGACAAACAATTTGCCTGCGGGGACATCCGCTGCATCAGCGAGAAATGCAAAATCGAGTTCCATAAGGAAGATCTTAGCAAAGCATGAAGACATTACTGTATAAATTCATCAAAGATGTGCGCGTCAAGCGTACAGTTATCATTGTTGGAATACTTCTTTTAGCGCAGGGACTTTTTGATCGACCGTTCCAGGTCCACATCTCGGAATCCCTCCGAACAGACCCTGCCCTTACCTGGCTGCTGAAGAATTACCCTCCCTTAATGACCAATAAAGAGCTTCAGGCTCACTATCAGAGTTTGATCGCGGGATATTGGGTTCCGCAGACAGGCCTGTATCTGAGCTTCCCTGGAACAGGGGATGAACGTCTTGTCCAACAGGCCGCTACCTATGATCAGGGCATCGTAGGTGTATTGCTGGTGAAAATGGGTGATCACGATAAAGCGCGCAAGCTACTCAAGTTTTATGAAAATGCCTGGGAAATCTCAGGGAACCGATCCGGTCCTCGCGAAGGCCATCAGGGCCTGGCTAATTTTTATAACGCCTATTTTGGTGTCGAAGGTGTCGAAAAGACCATGCACGTCGGTCCCAATGCCTGGATTGGTTTATTTGCCACGCGATATTATCGGCGTTGGCGAGAACCTCATGCGTTAAAGCTGGCGACCCATATTGCCGATTGGATGATTGATAAAGTGCCACATCGCGAAGGCGCTATTGCCATGGGTGAAATCCCTTGGAACTGGGGCCCCTGGGATAAAATCCATTCCACTGAGAACAATATCAGCACGCTGGCCTTTTTAAATGATCTCTTGTTAATCCAGGATCTTTCCTGGCTTCATCAGCGAAAAATCCGCAAGGAGCGCGACTCCATCGAACAATGGTTGATCCACGGAGCTTACGATAAAAAAGAACAAAGAGTTATACGCGGGTTTAACCCTCAGGGGAAAGACAGGGTGGGGGCGGTGGATTCGTACACCTGGTACATCAATATGCTCCGTCCGCGCGCCCTGGAGAAGGCGAAAATTCCTGTCGACAAACTGATGCATTTTGCTGATAAAGAGTTTTGTGTAAACGTAGATGGGCGTTTGGGCGTTGACTGTGTAGACCAGGGAATGGCTGATGCGACGTTCCAGGACACGGAAATGAAAAAGGTCCAGGACGTTATGTTTCTGAGGCCCAAAAATAACAAGCATCGCCTTATCTGGTACGAAGGTCAGGGTCAGTTTATTGTTCTCCTTCAGGATATGGCTCGCTATTCCATTGAACGCGCTTTCGCTGCCACAGACAGAGATGAAAGCAATCGGTTTCTCAAACAGGGCAACGCTTGGTTTCAACGAGCCAAAGAACTCGAACAGGCCACTGACAAGGCTTCGTTTCAGATGCCTTGGGGAATTGCCTACCCTTGCGCAACACAAGGTCAGTTTTATCTGTGGGGGTGGCCGGCGCCTAGTCCCAATGGCAATCGTCCTTCCGATGCGGTCGCACCGCTGGTCTGGCGGATTTTCTCCGGCATGGGGTATGAATCGCTCTCCGATACTCAGATTAATCCTCGCACAAGCTGGCACGTGAAATGGGTGAAAGGCCCGGCCGCTAAGGATCCTGGAACAGATCTTCTTTTAGGAGCCAGTGAAGAAATGACGGTACATGCCTGGGAGCTTTATGAGAAAAAAGAGTATGAACGCGCCACCCGCCAGGCCAAAGCAACTATTAAGCTCTGGGAAGCTGACGCTAAGGGTCTTGAAGTTTTAAAGGAAAAGCAAATAGGAACCTATCTCCCCTACAATGGAAAAGTAGAACAACTTCAGCGAATTCATGATTTTTGGGCGCTCAATGATGTGGCTGCCGCGTATTTTGTGTTGGCTAAAATCGCTGATGAAGAGCACCGCACAGACGAAGCCATTGTCTTGTTTAGGAAAATATTGAAAGATTTTCCATTGGCTCAGCTCTGGGACAAACGCGGATGGTTTTGGAACCCTGTAACAACGATACAGAGCGATTATGCGGAGACCCGGCCTAATGAATATGGGTCGTTGTTAGCCCTCATTCCCGAGTTCCCCGCCGTCCCCAAAGGCAACTAATGACCTCGAAAGATAGTCGACGCGCAGCGCGCCGCAAGCATGATACGGTGATGGAAATCTACGATGATGCGGGCCGACACATCGTAGGTCTAGGGCGTTTGATTGATTTTTCAAGCGTAGGGGTCCGGTTTTCAACCCCAGCGGTACTCCATAAAGGAGATCGCGTGCGTGCTCGACTGAGACTCCTCAAAGAAGGAGTACTTACGATTGTGGCCTACGTTGTTTGGGTAAAAAAAATGACCAACACCTACCATTACGGTCTTGAGTTCGACGTTTTAAAGAAAACCCGCCGCGATTAATTCAACTGTTATTGGAGTTTAGTTAGGGCTTGCTTGGCAAGAAGCTGGGTTTGAGGATCTTTGTCTTTAGAAAGCTGCTCGAGTTTTTGCTTAAGGAGTTTTCGATTAAGCGCAGGAAGTTTAAGAAGTTCATCCATGTGCTGGTAGACAACACTGCGGACTCTAGGGCTTTTGTCATCCAACACATAGACCAGGCGACTCTTCGCCTGTGCCCCCGGCATTCGAAAAATACCTTCGGCAGCGAGTTGGCGAATTTCTTCATCCGAATCATGCAGCCGCGGAAGCAACTTCATAGGATCTCCCAGCGTGTGCGAATCCGAATAATACAATACAGCGGCGCGACGTCTGCGGCGACTCTCTTTGTCCTCCAAGTATTTGGCCATCAAGGCATCCACTCGTGGATTCTTAAATCCAGCTAAACCCTCTACCGCTGGAGCATAAATAAAGGGGTTATCATCTACCGAGAATTCGAGAAGTGCTGTCGTGCTCTCCGGGGAAGCAAATCCGCCGAGTGCCTTGGCCAAAGCCAGGCGTACTTCTTGCGACTTATCTTTTTTTAACTCTGAGAGAAGCTGTGAGACTGTAGGATCTGCAATTTTCCCTAAGGCGAGAATGACGATGCCGCGAACGGCAGGATTCGGATCTTGAAGCAGAGGCTTCACCAACCCAATACTAAAGCTTCCCTCCCAATCGACGATCACGCGGGCTGCTTCTGCGCGCACGGCGGGGACGGGATCACTGATGAGCTTGTGCATGTCTCCCAAAGTATCGCGGTCATCAAGTTCATGAGCGAGTTTAATCCCTAGCAAACGCTGTCGGGCGTCGCTTTGTTGCAAAAACGTTCGGCTATGCAGAAGAATCGATAGGTCTTTGCGGCTGACGAAGAAATTGAGACCTTCTGTCTGCTCACTCTCAAATGCAGACTCCAGATTTCCTTTCATGCGCACGTATTCATCTAAATTTTGCAAGTCGTAAGACACAATCTCGGCTGTTTTACGAACACCAAAATGCGGGCTGGCCATCAGCGCCTTCACCTTATCCGGAATATCTCCAGAAGTTGCGGCGCTGCCAAAAGAAGGCAATCCCCAAAGCGTCTCTTCAATAATCTTAGGGTTGTCTTGGTCGAGCTGCTTACGTAGAAAAGGAATAATTTGTGGGTCTGCCAGGAGGATAAGCGCTTTTAGAGAGCGGGATTGGATCTCATCCCCTCCTTGAATGACTCCCTCTTGAAGCGTCCGGATATCGTGCCGCTCATAGGCCATCTGGACGGGATCATCCGTCGGAGGCGAAGACTTCCCCCACACGAAAGAGGAGGCCAATAAAACCATCCAAAATGCCCTGCGAATTAAAAACATGCTACATAGAACCATTTTTACATGAAGTAGAATAGGGGCATGGAACTTTCTATTATCAACAAATTTCTTATCCCCAGTCTTCTATTGATAGCAACTTTTTGTGGTGCAGAGACAACCTCCCTGGATGTCGATGTGATGCGGTCGACAATCGATGATGTCAAAACGGCAATGACCGTTAAAAATTGGGACAAAGCCGAAGAAGGCCTGCGTATTCTTTTGTCTGCGATGCCGGATAGCCTGGAATACTATCTGTGGATGGGAAAGGTATTGGATCATCAAGGCCGTTCGAAAGAAGCATTGACTGTTCTTGAAAAGGGTCTGCAGATGGCGGACGACCCCAATGTGCATCATGAGCTCTCATTGCGAAGCACCTTACGAGCGCAACTTTTAACAGCCGAGGGTGCGGTGTACCAGAAAGCAGGGCAGAGTCAAAATGCGATTGCAGCGCTCGTGCGTGCTGTTGCCTCTGACCCCCATTCCTCAGAGGCTCACTTGGATCTATGTTCAGTCTATGTGGGCATTGGCAAAATGAAAGAGGCCGTGGCGGCCTGCACACATGCTGTGATGCTCAACAGGACGAGCTCCGAGGCGCACTACTTGAAAGCATCCGCACTCTATGCGAATGGGATCGAAGATGAACACGGCGACTATAAAGTACCTGCCGGAACACGGGCCGCACTTCAAATGTACCTTGATCTTGCGCCTGCGGGAACTCACGCGGCGGATGTAAAAACAATGCTTCAGGTGCTCAGCCGAAAATCAAAATCATAGGAGACCGTCATGAAATTCAAAATCTTTTGGAGCATGGGAATCGGAAGCCTTTTTCTGGGTTCTGTTCTATGGGCTGCAGATGCAGGGTATGTGTCTACGGTCAAAGGCACTGTGGACTATCAGCACTCGGGGATTTCCAGCTGGACCCCTGTGAAAGGGAAGGTGTTTTTTGGTGCTGGAGATTCCATCCGTACAGGGGATGATGGGCAGGCCACACTCATTGTCGATCTGCAGAGTAAAGAGATCCATTTGTCTACGGGTACGACCGTAAGCATTGTCGGTGCGCCTAATCAGTATAACGCGCATTTAAAAGAAGGCCAGATCGCCTGTAAGATTAAAAAACTGAATTCTATACAGTCTTTTCAGGTCGTTATGCCTGTGGCCGTAGCCGCTGTTCGCGGAACAGCGTTTGATGTGCGCTATATAGAAGCCAAGCGCTGGGGTGTTGTTGAGGTTACGGAAGGGTCGGTTGAGGTCACGCTTGCTAAGCATCACGCCGAAGTCAAAGCGGGCCAACGGCTTGAATTTGCAGAAAAACGTCGCTTAGGACAGCCAACCCCTATCAGTCAATAAACAGTTCCAGAAGTTTACCAGGCATCTATGCCCCAATGGACGGCTTGAAATTCCTGGGGAATCCCTTTGAGTGTTTCCATCCAGGTCGCGAGGGCATTGTCGATAATTTCATTATGGTCTTTGCCGGTGAGGTCGTGAAGTTGCTGGAGCAGTTGAAGTTCGTGTGTGGTGAGTTGGATCTGTGGTTTCAATGTCTGTGCCATGTAAGCCTCCTTCCTTT
>CAZDML010000095.1:0-4804 GCA_964506645.1 uncultured Elusimicrobia bacterium
ACTTTTCAGCTTCGGCATGTTTCCGAACGATTGCCGATGCCAGAGTTGTTTTTCCTACTCCGCATGCTCCCCAGAGATAAAGGTTGTGCCACTGAGGTATGAACCCCTTCGCTTTATCGAACGCAGAACGGTTAGCATCCACCACTTTGAACTGACCGAAATCAGCGGATTCATAAAACGCTTCTCCACCCAAAGCTTTGGTGAGCTGCAATTTAATCGCTGCCGCACGCTTGGCACTCCGCTCGGACTCTTCCTGCGCCTCCAGGCAGGCATAACAAGTGCCATCGATCGTTTGGGTGCGCCATACTCCGGTGCCTGGCAAAGTCCGGACGCCCAAAATAATCGGCGGTATCCATTCCCAAGGAACTCCCCTTTTGCATCCCAGGCAGATCTCAGAGATCGGCGAGCTGGGCATATTTTCCTGGGACGGGCTTGGCGGCTCCGGCGGGGTGATAGCCATTTGGACCTCCTTTCATGAGCGACGGATCAACGTACCAGCGTAAAATGGTCTCCAGCGTCCAGGAGAACTTCTGCTCGTTTAAATGCGTGCCGATCTTTGTGACCGCGGCTTTGGCTTCTTCCGCATTTTTGCCACAGGCCTCAAGCAGTCCCTTGGCCGCTTTGCCGTAGCGGCTATAGAAAGCGTTCGTTTGTGCTTTGGATAGGATTTCGCCTTTAAACGTGATGTAGTGATTCATGACCTGTTGCAGCGGGGTTTCTTGGCGCTCACCATCCCCGATAGGGGATGTGTCTTTCTTTGTCTTTATCCTGTCTTTACTACTGTCTTTAGCCCGACGGGAAAGCGATGACGCCTGTCTGCGCAAGCGATGAGTAGAGTCATCGGTTACGATGATTCCAGTCATCGGTTCGCGATGAGCGGGCTCAGCGCTGACTCCTGTCATCCATAGCTGACGAGGGTCATCAGCTTGGCTGGATGCGAGTCCTTTTTGACGCCACCGGTCGTAATCTTTCTGAATCCCAATCTGCTGGTTGATGAGAACCATGACCTGCTCCTTGAGCAAGCGATTACCTTCCCGGACTACACCGCCGCGATCCAGTGACAGATCTTTGGCGATGCGATACCAACTGAAGGTGGTGAGCTTTCGGTTCCAGCCATAGGTGTTCCGCACCACCCAAAGAACGATATGGAGCTGGACACCCGTGAACCCGGCTCGCAAGATCGCTTCAAATAGTTCGGTGGATAGGCGGACAAATTTATCTGGCTGCGGCGACGCCATGGGTTAACCAGGCGTCGGTCTTGATATTTCGATCATTACCCCACAACCGGAATCCATCGCATAACGCTTGTAGGCCTCGAGTGAGACCACGAGCGCATCGTCTTTGAAGAACCCGGCTGATACGAGCGAATCCATGACCGCCTTCATCAGGTTGTCTAAATCCGGCCGCTGTGTCGCCCAAGCGCCGTCTCGGCCACCTTCCCCACGGGGTTTCATCAAAAAGAACTCGAGCGCCAGATGAACAGGTCCCTCCAATGGCGCGCGGGGACGATGTTGGAAGGCCTGCGCGTAGACGCTGCGCTTCCATGCCTCCGTTTTTTTCGGGTTCATCGTGACGTAGCGCCCTGAGATGCGGTGAAGAAACGTCCGCGGCCGTGCCTGTGGAACCGGGATGCCTTTGACGAAGAATTGGATCATCAGAAGGGAACCCCTTCGGCGTTTTCATCGTAGATCTCGACATCTTTGACGACGTTGCGAATAACTCCGTTAAAGTCCGGCTCCTGATCGACATGTCCCACCAAGAGCTTCCCGATCCAACGTTCAGGTGCGATGTCGATAGGCCCTTCAAAAGGCTCGCCGATGCTCTTCAAGAAATGAAGCGCCATGCCGGCGCCCTTTGATTCCGCCGGGAGGAACGTGACGTTGTGAAACCGAAGTCTCCGGCCTGCGTAACGTCCTTCATGCACTTTGAAGTCCACGACCACCATCGGATCGCCATTTTTTGAGCGCTTCGGCGTCGCCGACTCAATCCGAAGTAGATACCGTGCTTTGGGGATGGGCGCAAACCCACCCATGGGTTCAATGCCGGTTGCGTCGTATCGGAAGCTCATTTTTTACCTCCCGGGGTGACGGCCAGCAGCTTTTTGATCTTGGCGCGGATTTTCTCGAGTCCTTCTCGGAGCTTCGGAAGATCAAAGTCGGCCACGGCTGTCCAAGAACGTGTGCCGAAGGCCTCAAAGACAAGATCGGTCTTGATCTTTTTATCCTCTGCCGCCTGGCCGGGAAATGCGGAGGTGATCTCGCCCTGGATTTCTTCAAGAAGCACTTCTTTCCGACGTTTCTGCTCGTAGAAGTTTTCTTCCGAGTTCTTCTCGAAGAGTTTGGTCGAATCTTTGTCCGTTTTGATACCGATATGCTCGCCGCCGATGTTCAGAAAGTTGAACACAGGCTCAAAGCAGCTGAAGTCCGGATTAACGAACTTCTTGCCTTCGATGAGGGTGGTCCGGTCTTTGAGCACGTAGCAGACGTGGTTCCAAAGCTGACCTTCCACGCGTCCATCCGATGTCTCAATGCGCTCACGCACCATCTCGAGCAGCAAGCTCGGCTCATACCCCATGTCGGTTTCGGCTTTCATCTTGGTGCCGGTTTTCTCGAGTTGCTTGGCGCCGGACTCGTCCTGGAAGTAGTCGTACTCATACCCCGCGCGGCCGCACATGATGACGTGAACGCGACTGTTCAAGTAGAGGTCTGTAAATCGACCCCACTGGTCTTTGATCGGGCCCCAATCTTGGAAGAGCAGACGCGTGCGGTTATGCGTTTTCTTGTAGGCATCCTGCACTTCCTTCCAGAAGTGGCTGATGCTATCGATGATCAACACCGAGGCGTGTTGCTCAGCCGCTTTGACACCTTCCAATAATTCGGTGAAAGCACGACTCTTGGATACGTAGAGCGGAATGCCCCACTCTTTGAATTTGGGCACGAGAAAGTCAGAACCCGTTTCCGTGTCCAGAAAGAACACCGGCTTCGGGCTTTTCAGGCGTTCAGCGATGCCCTTGGCTATCAAGGCTGAGGTATACGTCTTTCCGGATCCAGCAAATCCCAGGACACCAGCTTTGAGAAAAGCTTGCTGGTTGGTTGCTTCCTGGAAGGGTCCGTAGGTGGGCTTGGGTGCGACGTCACTTGGGTTGCTCATGGTGTCCTCCGTTGGTTATTTTTGGTTTGCGAAGCGTTTCGATAAAACAGGCGTGGGAGCAGAACTTTCGGCGCACGATCGTTTCGCCTACGCGTTTAAAATGACCGCGTGGACTCTGAAAGAGTTTGTTGCAGGTCTGACAGCGAAACGTGGCCGCCTGCCGGTGCTGCACCTCCAAGAGACCGCGGGGGACCCTGAAGGTGAGATATACCGAGCCATCTTCTTTGCGTTCGGCGCGCACGATGCGGTCATGCGTTCGCACGGTCGCCCTTTCTTCCCAGACGCTCAACCTTAAAGGCCGTTTCGCCGAACTTCTTGCCCGCGAGCGCTGTAAAAACCTGCGCGATGTGCCGGCCTACAGCCGTGGCGCTATCGATGTCGCAGATATTTTTGCGCCGGTCGAACTCAAATGAAGAGTCCAAGCGGACCTTCGCTTTCCCAAAGCAACTTTCTGCATTGAAGACAGCCCAGAAAAGCGCGTCTTCGATCTCCTTGGAGTCGAGGCCAGAACTGAAACGGAAACGGTACAGGGACTTCATCATGGGCACCTACCCCAAACAAACGGGATATTTAGGCGAAGTGGCACACCCCA
The DNA here is from genome assembly GCA_964506645.1 of uncultured Elusimicrobia bacterium. Taxonomy (GTDB): domain Bacteria; phylum Elusimicrobiota; class Elusimicrobia; order 2-01-FULL-59-12; family 2-01-FULL-59-12; genus CAZDML01. The sequence goes on from CAZDML010000095.1 coordinate 3,743, forward strand.
CCTAAATATCCAACCCGCGTTCGATGAGAGACTTCCGTATCCGTGCAATAGCCCTGCGCACGGTCGTGCGCTGCACGCCCAACTCTTTGGCAACTCCCTGAACGGAATACCCTTGGAGGAGAAGCGAGAGCACCTGCTTTTGAAAGACACTCTCTGATTTCATCGCGGAGTCGACGGCCTGCTGCGCTTCGAATGCGTCGGACGGGTATGCCGGACGTCCCAGCGCCTCTTCTTCACGAAGGAGGTCCTCGTATCGAAGGATCTCGTGTTCGTGAGAGCCGTAGACTTCCTTGTTAAGTGATTCCGCTTCGATGTGAACTCGGCGCTTATCCGCCAGAATCCCATCGATGAGATCGCGGATCCAGTTGTCGAGGATTCGGCTCATGACTGTCCGCTCCGATGCACCCACTTCCGTCCAAGTGCTCCGCACGTTTCGTTTGAGATGAATCTGAATGAGCAACTCTTGCTCAAGATCTTCCTGATCATTTTTGGTGAACCCGTATTTCCCGATGAGCCCTTTTGCTTTGCCTTGCGCCAATTCGACTTCCCACTGAGCAAACGCTGCGTAACCAACCCGGTCCTGGGGCATGGTCGCCTCCTCCGGGTCACACCCGGACGGAGGACGGCCTTCCTAAAAAGCAAAAGCCTAGCCGCGTCCCGGGAATGATCCCTGGTTCGCGCGACTAGGCTCTGGTAGGCACTGGCTAACCCGACGCCGCTCTACCCGTGGCTCTGTTAGAGTCGCTAAGTGTTTAGCCGAGAAGGCGCGGGCTCGAGGCTCTGGCCTTCATCTTTTGCGTGGACTTCTAAATCGTTTACATTTCGTTTCCGTTCGGGCTGCACGACCACTTCGCAAGATGCGCGAGATATGGCGCGGCACCTCTTGCAAAAAACGAGCACGCTTCCATGCTCGAGGAACACACCCGAGGACTTATGACATGAGGCACACTGCACCTCAGTTGCCCTCCTGAGCTGTTCGTTTATGTCCGTTGCGTCTGTTGACATAAAAAAAGGAGGCTGCTGCCCGAGGAGTTAACCTCAGGCAACAGCCTCCGATGATTC
>CAZDML010000095.1:4814-8398 GCA_964506645.1 uncultured Elusimicrobia bacterium
GTTGGTGCTACAAAACCGCTATTCCAGCTTGAGCTTCTTTTTAATGTCGTCGGCCGATACGGGACGCCCATCATGAATATGCAGTGTTATGTCCCCGTAGCGTAACGTTTTCTTGCAGTATCCGATGACTTTGAGCCAATTCGCGTCAAACGAACTGCCGCCGTCTTTCACAACAAAGTCACCGAACCTGCTGAGATCCTCATCCTTGTAATCGTCCATCCGTAGCTCCTCCCCTGCAACCCCGTCATATCCCTGGCAGGACGATAGGCGGAATCGTCATTTCAGTTTTTCACGGCACTATTCCATTGACCGGTATAAAACACACCGATCACTTTTCCCTGGATCTGGAAATGGTCGTCTTTATGAACACGCCGTGGGTCATACTTCGGGTTGGCGGGAACGAGATAAACATCACCGTGTTTCGGCCTGTAATATTTTACGGTTGCTTCGTCATTTAAGAGAGCCACAACGATATCGCCAGGATTTGCCGACTGTTGACGCGAGACCATAAGGATGTCTCCATTATGGATACCGGCACCTTCCATGCTGTCCCCTTTGACGCGGAGACAAAAACCTTCTCGGCCTTTCGTAATGGTGCGGTCAACGCTGATGTAGCGCTCCATGTTCTCGATAGCAACGATCGGCGTGCCGGCTGCGATATGCCCCAACAGGGGGTAGCTGAAAGGACTCATGGGATCGATCGCTTCTTCGGTCTCGGGATTAGCCAAGGAAAGTCCGCGCGGTCCTCCGCGCTTTAGAAATCCTTTTTTAACAAGCACATCCAGCATGTTGCCGACCGATCCAATGGATGAGATTTTTAAGTGGTCGCGGATTTCGCGCAAAGCAGGCGGTGTGCCCGAGCGCCTTAAGGCGTTCTGAATGAAATCGAGAATCTGTTTTTGACGATTCGAGAGTGGGCGCATAGTTTATTTCTGCTGAACAACGATTGATTTAGCGAACCATAGATATATAGTAATCATTACTATGTTTGTCAAACTACTGTCGGGGCGATAGGTCTTGGTTGTTATTTGGAGGAAAGTTTCCGGGATGCTGCGCTCGCCCAAACGTGGAGCTGATCGCGATCCTCTAATATGTCAATCGGCACTTCGAGATAGTTCTTGAGGATGAGGGGTTTCTTCTGCTTTGCGGTTCGCCTAAGACCAAAGGGGGCGAAAGGTGCCATTCCCCTGGCTTCGTATTCGGCGCGCGTTCCCGGATAAGTTTTGAAATACAGCTTCCCACCATGCACGATCCCAAAGAAGGTCTCATCGCGGTAAATACCCCAGCCGCCGAACATCGAACGGAAAACGATGTTGTCCATTCCCCGAAGTTGTTCTTCCACAAATTGTGCGAAGGAATCTTTATTCACATGTCCCTGCTTTCCTTGTACGAGTGTATAAAAGAGTAAAATTGACCCCAAGCAATTCCTTGGTACAGATAGAAATAGGCATCCGGCATATTTGGGGGTACGTCATGCATAAACTCAATGATGACGAATTTGAAAAGCTCATTCGTAACATTGCGGACGGCCAATCTCCTTCCGACCTCTATCGTCAATGGACTGGATACCTACGTGGAGCAGAGACATTACGAGAAAAACAAGCCGAGCTGCTTTCCTCCGGCAAAGCGGACGAAGCGCAAGAATTGACTCGGGCGATCCTTCAAGCCGAACGCATGGCCAAAGCCATTGAGGCTACCGATAAATTCATTGAATACCGAAAGCGGTATGGGCTTTAGTGTGCCACCTTTGAAAACAATCTCGTTTGTGTGGAGTGATGGATCCCACCCAGCCTTGCATTGATCCTGCCGCATTGAGTTCAGCTGAACGGCTTGAGCGGATGACGCAGCTCTTGGCACTTTCTTGCATCCGTTTGGCCAGCGCCGCTCACTATTCGCTTGAGAGTTTCGAGCCAGGGAAGGTAGTGTCTGATCATGAGCATGGAACTCCTTGACCGCCAAACCGAGAAGAAAACGGTCTGGTGTGCGATCTATACCCGTAAATCTACCGATGAGAATCTGAACTCGGACTTTAACTCCCTCGATTCCCAGCGGCACTACTGCGAAAACTTCGTCAACGCCCGTGGGGGCGAGGGCTGGAAGGTCTACCCCGAGAAATACGACGACCCTGGCTTCTCCGGTGGGAACATGAACCGCCCTGGTCTCAGCAGGCTTCTGGCCGATGCTCGCCAAGGAAAGATCCAGGTGGTCGTTGCATATAAATACGACCGCCTGACCCGCAACACTAAAGACTTTCTTCAAATCCTCGAAGAGTTCGATAAGCAGAAGGTCGCCTTCGTCTCGGTTACACAAGCCATCGACACGTCGTCTTCGATTGGCCGTCTGATGCGGTCGATTCTGATGGACTTTGCCCAGTTCGAGCGCGAGATGATCTCCGAGCGTACTCGCGACAAGATGATGGCAATGGCCAAGCGGGGCAAGCGCACCGGAGGATCACCCATTTTGGGTTATGACATTGAGCGCGACACCAAAAAGATCAAGATCAATCCACAAGAAGCCGACATGGTGCGCGATATGTTCAGAACCTACTTGGTCGAGAAATCTTTGAGTGCGACCGCACACTCCCTCAACCGTAGGGGCCGCCGATTAAAACAATGGATCACAAAAAAGGATGCGCAGCGCGGGGGTGGATTGTTTAACAAAACCAATCTGAGCTTTTTACTGCGCAACACGCTCTATCTTGGCAAGGTGCGCTACCGCGGCCAAGAGTATCCGGGCGAGCATGAGGCCATATTGGATGAGGACACCTTCAAAAAGGTCCGGGAGCTGCTCATGAAAAACAATGAGAAGAAAAAATCCGAATGCCAGGATAAACACGATTTTCTTTTGCGGGGCTTGCTTAAGTGCGCAGTGTGCGGATCATTCATGACGCCAAACTTCAGCTACTCGCGACTAGGTCAGCGGTATTTCTACTACAAGTGCACGGCCGTCAACCGAATGGATAAAACGGCCTGCAGCGTAGCCAGCGTCCCGGCGAGAGCCCTCGAAAAGTTTGTCTTAGAGCGCATCGAGGTCTTGAGTCAAGATAAGGACGTCGTGGCCAAGATTATCGCGATGGCGCAAACCATTACGGGGGATGAGCTCCCGCGCAGACGTCAGGAAAAAAGTGTTATGTCGGCCGAGCTGGGCAAGATTGAGGCGGAGGGCAAGAATTGGACGGTTATTCTCGGACAGGAGGGAACCAACTCGCCTCGGCGCGATTTCCTTATGGAACGGTTGGACGAACTGGGCAAGAAGCGCAAAGATCTACAGGAGCGGCTGATTCTTCTCGAATCCGACATCGCCCAGCTCGAAACCCGGCAGATGGACGCCGAGCTCGTTCAGAGGCTGCTTGGCAACTTCCTGGACGTTTTTAAGGGGCTCATGCCCCGCGAACAGAAGGAGTACATCCGGCTCCTGGTGAAAGAAGTGATCTACGACGGAGCCAAGTCCGAGATCACCTTGGGGCTATACCCCATCGACCTCATACGGCCGATGGAGGCATTCGGGGTCAATTTTGACCAGAGTACAAGATGGCTCCCCGCGTCCGACTCTCGTCAAAGTACCCCGAATGCCCGGAACGCGTT
>CAZDML010000096.1:0-8385 GCA_964506645.1 uncultured Elusimicrobia bacterium
CATGTTGATCTCCTGGCCCACACCCCAAGCCTATCCGCTCTATCCCGATGTCTGGCTCTGGGCCTCCATCCCCGCAACTTTTCTTTATCTCCTGGGAGCAAACCACGTGGGTCGATGGGTACGTGAGCACTGGGGGACACAAAACAAATGGCCCTGGGCCTACGGTATCGACAGTGTGCTTGCGCTAGGTCTCACCAGCGGCATTCTTATTCTGGCCGGACGATTTACTCCAGCACTTGTCGGCGTTAGTCGTTTTCTCGGAATCGCTTATATGCTTCTGGGGGTGTGTAGTCTTCGCGACGTCTATGAGAATATCCGGAGTCTCTTAAAGGAAACAGGGTGGGAGACGAAACTTCTCTTTTCGTTCGCCAGTGCCGGCCTACTGCTGCTCCTGCTCGCAAGCCTCTGTCCGCCAACAAAATCCGATGAACTGGGGTATCATCTTCCGTTTATTGAACGGGCATTGCGTGATGGTGGATTTGTTCGCTATGCGGGGCCCTTCCAAGCGCTTCAGCCGCTGGCCGTACAAGTGTTCGCTATTCCTCTGGCCGCGCTTGGATTTTCGGGGGGCCCAGTCTTACTTTCGCTCTCTGCCCTCATCGTGTTGGCATGTGTGTTGAATCGCGAAACACAACGTCTGTCACCGGAAGGTCCCGGCAGTGTACGTCTTTCTTCCAGCATTCTTTTTTTACTCACACCTTGGGCGGTTGTATGGAGCATCGCCCCCGGCAATGATACTTGGGCGACCGTCGCGCTCACGATGGCCACACTACTGGCGATTGAAACGCTGGAAGACTCACGCTGCTTTATTCCGTTTGTCTGGTGCAGCGTCGTTGCGTTTTTATGCAAAAGCAGCGCGATGGCGGCCGTGGGAGTGATGGGAGCTGGATTGACCGCTGTCCTATTGAAGAAACAAGAAGGGAAACTTTGGATCACCGCCTTAGCAGGAGGGATTGTCCTTGCTCTGCCTTTCACACTTAAATCGTGGGCAGACTGGGGTGTCTTTTTTCCCGACCCGCTAGCGTTTGTCGCCTCCATACATGATCTCCCCACATTCGAGATGAAGCGGACATTGGGGTCCGCGCTTTACATGAACCGCTTTTGGCCAAGAACACTCTCCGGAGTGCTGCAGATGCCGCTCTTGTTTGCCAACCCCATCGGCTGGCTTAATGTCTGCGTCGGACCTCTTTTGGTGTATGGGATATGGACGGCAGGGAAGCGCCTGCCGAAAGGAAGTTGGCTTCTCATGTCAGCCACTCTACTGGCCTGTGTCCTGGCGCTCACCTTTGCACTGCCACAATGCCCGCGCTTTTACGGCGGCGTCACGATTGGACTGGGTTTTATGCTCTGGAAAAAACGACTCGCAGGAAACCCACTCCCCCAACGCACGTTCGTATGGAGCGCTATCGTCTACGGCATCCTCCTCATGGGAGGGTTGCACAGCTACCTACGGCCCTTTGTGCAGCAAACGCTCAACCCGAAAGATCCTTTTGAATACCTTGCCCCACGCAGTGAAGCCGCCTATGCACGAAAATGGATGTTGGAACATCCCAAGCCCGGTGTGGGGGTCCTTACCAACTTCCGCCAACAGACGTTCCTTTATACGCGCTCCCAAAATATTGAAACGACTCTCGTCCTGGGACGTCTCATTTCATCGTTTACATCAACGGCAGAATTGGCAGAAACCTTAAAGCAGGCGGGCTATACACGAATCCTCTGGGGATACGACCGGGATCCACTGTGGGAAGACCTGTTTAAAACCTACGGTGAAACGATGTATGACCAACCCAACGATGTGACCTACGGAAGCCGGTGGAAAGGCCCCTTCCTTCGCGGTAGGGTACGCGTTATCGATTTGAAATAGCCAAAGACGGCGCGTCTTTCCACACCTGGCGGATTTCCTTCTCTAAGCAGTCCATCCCTATCGAAATCCCCAATTCATTCCAATGGCTGTCATCGGCATAATACAGCAGATCCGGGGAACGTTCCGCATGGGCAGAAAAAAGCGGAAGGATGTCTAGCACGCGCACCCCTTCCTGGCGAATAGCCTCCACGCTCTGATCCCAATGGCCTGGAGACTGAGCCAATCCCAGGGATCGGTAATAAATCGTGCTTTTATTCGGGACGGGAAAGAAGATCAGCTCGCTGCCGCGTGCACGTACCCGGTCCCGATACTCCCGCAGCGTATGCGCATCCCGGCGAATATCCGCTGCGCTTTGCGGGGGCACAAAAAAGTCTTCTTTCATAAACAACATGGGCGGTCGGGTTCCCACATAGGCAAGAATATTCACATTGTATTCGCTCTGACCTCGGATACGGGCGTACACATGCCGCATACCACTGCGCAGCCAGCTGCGCATCCGTTTTAAAAGCACTTGTTTGCAGAGGCGATCGAGCACAATCATGCTGCGGCGAACAGCCCAAGGCGATTTTTCCCAAAGTGTTTTGGCACGAAAACCCTCCCGCGCAGGAGCGATATCATGCAGACTACGCTCGACTTGCACCCAGACCACGACCTTGGGACGCGCATCGGCTAAAACCGGATCCTCCAAAAAATCCCGCAGATGATGAACCGAATAGGAGTACACCGACCACCCTGTCTTACGGTTGAGCTGTGCATACGGCAGGTCCTCCTGTGAAGGGCCCTGTGAGAGATTGGAATCCCCCACCAGAATGATGTCGTACTGATTGAACGGGCGCGCAGGCCCATCGAAACGATTCCCATAGGCATCCGTGACCCAGCGCTTCAGTCTCGGCTCAGCATACGAACTGTCGTGACCCAGATCCCCGGCATCAACGCGCGTCAGCTGATAGTTGGGGTAATAGCTTCCAGGGAAATAACGACGCATCTTATATACACCGAGCGCCTCAGGAAGCCGTGTAAAACGGTGGATAGGAAACACGTAAAATTCTACCCCCAAGATCAGCAAAAAGGGCAAAAGAAAAAGCAGCAGGCGAGAAAGAAAGGTCTTCATCTCTAAAATTGAAAGTAGATAAAAGGCTTTGTTTGAAAAACACCAAAGAAACAGAGGAGCAGTAGCTGGAGGTAATAAATTCCCCAGCGCTGCCAGCGCGGACGCGCCTCTAGCCAGGCATCCCAACTTATCCCGGCCGGACGAAGCTCTAAGGCCATCATCACCACCAACACAAGTACGGCAATCCCCCACTCCATCTCGGACATCTCAAAACGAGCGAACTGAAAATGTGAAAACAAGGTCGTGCCATGCAGAAAACCGGAGAACACCGCACGTAAAATGGCCACGGACTGCTGGAGAGAGTCCGCCCTAAAAAATACCCAGCTCAGACAGAGGAGGGCAAACGTCCTGAGCCGGCGAAAAAAGATCGCCCCAGCCCCAGCGCCTAAGGACAGCCGTTCTTTCCACGGAGACACCCAGGCGTTCCACAGCGAAGCCGTGGAGATGTAAGTGCCATGCAGCAGTCCCCAAATGACAAAAGTCCAATTGGCCCCGTGCCATAACCCGCTGAGCAAGAAAACGACAAACAGATTTCGCACGTGCAAACCGAGCGGCCCCTTATTGCCCCCTAAAGGGACATAGACATAGTCACGGAACCAGCTCGACAGCGAGACATGCCACCGCCGCCAGAAGTCGGATACGGAGACCGCCGAGTATGGGGCATTAAAGTTGGCCATCAGCTCGATGCCCAGACACCGTGCACTGCCGAGGGCGATGAGTGAGTACGCATAAAAATCACAGTAAATCTGAAATGCAAAAAACACCGTAGCGATAAGGAGAGAAAGGGCATCAAATCCGGCGGGTGCGCTATACACGCGATCCACAAAAAGACTCAGGCGGTCCGCCGCCACCAGCTTCATGACGAATCCACTGAGAATAAGTCGCAAACCGGAGACAACCCGGCGCGAGTCAAACACATGAGCTGCACGCAGCTGCGGCAAAAGCCGTGTCGAGCGCTCAATGGGACCGGCCACCAACTGCGGAAAGAACATCACATACAGAGCGTAGTAGCCGAGGTGACGTTCTGCGGAACGCTGCCCACGATACACATCAATGACATAGCCAATCGATTGGAAGGTATGAAAGGAAAGCCCAATCGGTAACACCCAATGAAATATTGGCAGTGGGTTTGTCGCGCCCACCCAGGACATCACTGCAGCAAGATTTCCATGAAAGAAGTTGTAATACTTGAAAACGCCCAGAATCCCGATGTTCGACGCAAGACTCAACAACAACCAAACCCGGCGCCATGAACGGTCTGCACACTCCATAAGAAGTCCTGCGCTGTAGTCGATTCCAATCAAAAGAAAAAGGATAAGGAGATAGGCTGGAATAAAAGCCGCATAAAACCAGCAACTAGCGGCGAGCAGCCAGACCCAGCGCAGCGAAGGCTTCAGCGCAAAATAGACTGCGGTTACGACAGGGAAGTAGAAGAGATAATCGAACGATGTAAAAACCATAAGTATCCTAAACCGCTCAGGAGAAACAGCAGCGCCATCATCACACCCACCCCTCGGGGAATTCCGACCAGCGGCACCACCCACCACCACGTTCCAAGAATGCGCGTGGTCAGTGAGTCATGATTCTCTTGTTTAAAGGCCTGTCGCATTTCATCCCCTGAAAGCTGTATGGCTTGGCCGATCACCTCTCGTGACTTAGGCCATATTCGAAACGCAGGAGACTCAGACGGGTCCCACGTAAAATCCTGAGCCGTTTTACCGCGGGCTTCTGAATCAGCATACGTCACTTCAAAGAAGACAAGAGCGGCGGGAATCTGCATCAGACACCCCCACAGGGATAATCCCACAATGATTTTTTTCCAGGGGACCGGGAGAAAAACCGTACCAACAGCCATGATCGGAAATGCCGGGGCCAAGAGTCGGGGACCCCATGACCATCCACCTGTCCACGCGAGTCGTGCGGACCACAACGCACAAAAACCAATGACACCCAGACACATATGGAAGAGCAGTTCTGAATCGGGCTCATGGTTTTTCCACTTCCGCAATAACGCCAGAAACCCTATCACAAGAGCAGGAGAGAACCACAACAATCCATATCCAGGACTTGCGAAAATCCCAAACACAGCTTCCGGAGCGGTGCGAAGTCCAAAATAGGACATGTGACCGAAAATAAGCGGATGTTCAAAACGATATTGGTTATACATCAAGTAGATCCCCAACCCCATGAGCGTGCCCAACACAGGACGAAGCATTTCGGAGAATGGTTCTTTCCTGCGCCACAAGTAAAACGTAAGAAGAGGACCCATATAGAGCGTAGAGGGTTTCGCTAAAACCGCCAACCCGCTGGCGAGGCAAGCCACCCATACGCCGCGCCGGCTATTTCCAAGAATATGGACGAGGGAACTCATAATTAAAAAAGCCATGAGGGGTTCCGAATAAAAGGATTTGGCATGGATCAAAGCGGGTGAACAAAATCCGAACAAGAGGGCCGCACGAAAAGACACTGCTTTCGATGCGCCCAAGCGGCGCGCGAGCAGCCAGACATACCCCACCGTGGAAGCCGTTAACAGGACTTGTAAAAGGTGAACAGCCGTTGTGGCCGCGAAATGAATGGGACAATGCAGTCGTCCCGCAAAAAATGCGGCAAGTTTTACAAAAGGAACAGCCAACACAGATAACAACGGATACCAGGGGCAGTAATACAGCCCCTGTCGCCCGAGACGTCCGAAATCCGGAGGAACAACCAGAGAATGATCTAGTGCGATGGATTTTGCCAGAGCAAACATCGCATTGCCATCAATGGAATAGATGGAGGGCGGGATAATACTTAAATAGATCAGTGCAGCGCTCAGCGCCAAGCGCAACGCCATCGAAACATCCGATCGATTCAAAAGAACCTCCGCATCCGGTGGCTTAAACGATAAAGAGGAACTCCCATAGACGCTGGCAGCCGCACACACACGCGCTGCAGGAAACCCGTGACGCCGGACTGCAGCAGGGATGGATAATACGCATGGCCAACCCATTGGGATGCTTTCACCACGTCCCCTCCTTGAAGACAACGACTGACAGCCCCGAGCAAAAGTGTACCTAAAAAAGCTTTTTTGTAGGGCTCGATCCTGGGCGAGACCGGAATATCCACCAAATGGGCAGCGAGTTTCTCCGCTTTGAGTCCAATGGCAGTGGCCGTATTGCCATGCACACGGTATTCGGCGAGATACTCCGGTGAAAAATAAAAGCCGTGCCCCTCTTGAGCAATCCGGACGTACAATTCAATCTCAGGATTATTCAGATCCGATTTAAATTTCACTCGACGAACCACCTCGGTGCGCAATAACGCAGAGGTGATCGGCACGGCATTTTTCCATACCCAGACTTCTGGATCGCAGAGCGGTCCCCGTGCAAGACGATCACGCCCATAGTACTGCGAGAGCGCCAGAGAATCAGCCTCCAGTCGCTGCCCCTGAGCATTGATCAAAAAATGGTTAGAAAATAAAACAGCTGTTTGGGGTGTGGCACCGACCAGGAGCGTTTCAATCATCGAGGGTAGAAGTCGATCGTCGTCCCCCATCACCACAACCCATTGGCCCCTGGCGCTTTCGACGGCCGCATTCCAGTTGCCCCCGAGCCCAAGATTTTGCGTATTGGCCCGGTACTGAATGCGAGAATCACGACCCGCCGCCTCCTGCGCCCAGGCCGCTATCGTTGGATCCAAATTCCCCTCCGGGCGGATATCCTGCTGAATGACAATCTCAAGCGATGGATAGGTTTGCGCCTGTGCGGAGGCCACGGCTTCTTTTAAATAGGAAAGACGTTCGGGATGATGGGTCGGAATGGCGATGGAGACAAGCGGAGTGGCCAAAGGATTAGCGAACGAGTCCGCGCTGTTCCAAGGTTTGAGCAGCACTCGAGACATGGTCTTGGGCTTTTTGTTCCCGCACCCAAGCCAGGAGCAGAGGCATCCCCTTTTCGAGCGGGGTTTGAATTGTAAATTTCAACGCCTTCTGAATTTTACTGACGTCGGCAATACAATGTCGAATATCGCCTTCGCGGAACCGATGGGCAATTTCAAGACCGACTTTTTTTGACAGACCGTCTTGGATGGCTTCGGCCAACGCGCGAATCGACGTCGCACGGCCGGTGCCGACGTTGAAAACCTGATAATCCGCCTGCGGGTTTTCAAAAGCCAAAAGACAGGCCCGAACGATATCGGACACATGGATCAGATCACGGGTCTGCAGGCCGTCTTCAAAAAGGAGAGGGGCATTTCCATTTAAAATCCGAGAGCTAAAAATAGCCAGCGCGCCGGTATAGGGATTCGAAAGCGACTGCCGCTCGCCGTAAATATTAAAAAAACGTAGTGCGGTGGTCGGCATTCCATACGCCTGCCCTACTGAGAGAAAAAGCTCTTCATGATCCCGCTTGGTTATGGCATACACCGAGGTTGGACGCAGCGCACGTGTCTCCGGGGTTGGGATAGGTTCGAGCACGGACGTGCACGACTCGCACACCAGCTCCCACTGCTTTTTTTCGAGCTGCTGAGGCGTCCGCAGAGGCGGCGCCGCAGGGCCGCAGCGTCCACATCGGTATGCCCCTTCTCCATAAATGCTCATGGAAGAGGCAACAACCACTTTTCGGGGTCGTTGAGCCTCGGGGAGATCGGCTAGTTTCTGCAAAAAGACGGAGGCAACTCCGGTATTGTTTTGGACGTAGCGGGAAATTTCATACATCGATTGTCCAACACCCACCGATGCGGACAGGTAGAAAATACCCTCAATGCCCTGAAAAACTTTATCGAGCAGCGCCGGGTCGCCCGCATTTCCCCAGACATATTCGGCCTTCGCATTCAAATAGGAAGGTTTCGTTGTGCCGTGAACCTGCGGTTCGAGACTATCGAGAACACGCACACGGTATCCCGCCTGCACCAGCGCATCCACGAGATGCGATCCGACAAATCCTGCTCCGCCTGTGACGAGAATAGATTTCATAAGGTGATCGAATGAGGTTTTATCATCCCTTTTGCTTTCCCGCAAGGTCCTCGTGAAGCGCTGGAATCCGGTACAAAGTGACCATATCCGAACGGAAAAGCACTTCCCCCAGGGGGCCCGGATCCAGAGGGATACGACCGTAACGGTAAGCAAAGAGCTGGTTGGCTGCCAGGTAGTGATAGGAAGCGCTCTGCGGCTTGGCGTCCTTGACAAGCAACGGGTGGTACTCGGGGGAGCGAATCATAATGGCCACTTTCATGGCCTCCGGATCATACGACAGTGGTTCCTTCGCGGGCCACTGGGCTTGAATGGTCGAGGCCATCTGAGCCAAGTGCGCTTGATAAGCACCGACCCGCGACGCAATAAAAAGACAGGCACAGGCGCCAGCAACGATCACTCCCCGAGCCAGCACAGGCTCCTTATCTCTACGCCATTCTTCCAGCAAACGAGCATATCCCG
>CAZDML010000097.1:0-8327 GCA_964506645.1 uncultured Elusimicrobia bacterium
TTTGTCTGAGTACACGTAGAAAGTCCCTTTGACGCTTCCGTCAGCGGCTTTCTTTTCTTTTGCTGCAACGGGAAGGGCAAGCCCAATGGTGAGAGCAAGGGCAACCCATGTGCGTTGTTCGTTGGTCATGGTGTGGTCTCCTTTTCCTTTTTGCGAATCTTACTTCAGAATATCGATCTCGACGCGGCGGTTCAGCTGGCGCCCATCTTCGGTCGCATTGCTGGCCGCGGGGCGGCGTTTTCCGTATCCAACGGCGGTGAGTCGTGAACGGCTGATTTGTCCGTTTCGGAACAGATAGTCTGCCACAGCCTGGGCACGTTGTTCGGAAAGTTTTTGGTTGAGCGTATCGCTGCCGCGATTGTCCGTATGACCGGAGATGCGGATATTGTTGGTCGGATACGCTTTTAAGAATTCGACGACCTTGTCGAGGGTCGATTTGGCACCCAGCTTGAGGTCGTATTTGCCGGTATCAAAAAGAACCAGAGAGTTCAGGGTGACACGCAGCCCTTCGGCAGTGGCGGTGACACTGAAATCTTTCGGCGCTGGCGACACGGGCTCAGGGATGACCGGGCAGACAATCTCTGCGGCCTGGGTCGGTGTCGTGCTTTCGTTGCCATTCAGATCAATCACCGTGAGCGAGAGGCGATAGGGGCCGCAGGGCAATGCCTTGCTGTCCGTGCCTGAGCCGTCCCAGAGGAGAGTATTGGGCGGCACACCATTGCCTTTCCATTCTTTGACGATAGAGCCCTGGCTGTTCTTGGCATGGATGTGCCACGAGAGAATGCCGGAGCTAGCGTTTGCTTTGGGATAGAGATTAATCGACTTCACTGGGCTGGACCCATCCGGTGTGAAGCGGCTGTCGCTCAGCGACAAGCTGGCTTCCGGTAGAAGCAGTGGAATTGGGCGCCCGATCGGTTCAAAGCGGCGGCCGACGTTGCCTTCCAGCGAGAAGTGATAGCTCAGGTAGAAGCGGTATTCATTGAACGCGCCGATATCGGTACCGATAAATTGGTCCGTCATGCGTGTGCCGACATAGCGGAATCCGGATTCAAAGTCGCGCAGGAAGCGTGCCGAAATTCCGGCCTGATAAATGTAATGGTAGGCCCAACCGAGCTGCGCGTGGTAGTCGTGCGGGCCCCAGACGTCTCGGGCGTAACTTCCAAACACTTTCACAACGCCGTTGTCCGCGGAGAGCATGCTCTGCATGTAAATGGTGGTTGGTTTGTAGTACGCCGTGGAGGTGGTATACGCGACGGCTGCGCCCGCGAGCGCTTCGCCCGCGGAACAGCTTGCGATGAGATTCCACTGATGGTGCTTCCAGTGAAGAATCGCAGTCCCGGAATGAGTGACGCCGTCGCTGGCCAGAGCCCCCGCATGGAAAATGGGATCGAAGAGTAAGGTGTTGTTTTCATCGAAGTAATACATGCGGTCCGTGTTATCCAGGTACTGGACCATGCGGTACTGCAGGGCCGCCGTCCAGGGAGAATCTTCTTCGGTGTTGAGGTTCCAGTCGGTGAGGGTGTTCTTGGTAAATTTGAAAAACGGTGTGGCTGGGGTTGGATCGTAGACGAGCGTGAGTTCACCGATATGCGCTTTGCGGTTATCCCATTCCACGCGGAAGGGATCATCCGGACCGCGCGGGCTGGTAATCAGCGCACCGGGGTTGGAAGATGTCCCCTGATAGAGCAGCGGCACGGCGTTATAAATCGGTTGGCGATATATGTATGCGCCGGAAAGATTCCAGGAGGTGAAGAGCGTGCGGCTCACATTGCCTTCGGCTTGTTGTTTATCCCCCGCGACGGCGCCCAGAGCGGTGTAACCGACTCCGACTTCATCGACGATTCCATTGGCGGGACGCACTTCGGAGCGTGCGGTAACCCCCATCGCATCACGCCAGATCGTACGGCGCTGCCGCGGCTGGAAAGTCGATCCCAGTACGCCCTGTCCGGCCGGCACGCTGTCGACATTGGTGAAGGTCTGGCCCAGGCGGTAAGGTTGATAGAGCACGCCGAGATGGGACTGGAGATTCTCGACGGGAGAGAAGCTGGTATTGTAAGACGCTGTCCACCGCCGTTCGTTGGCGGAACCAAAAGGGATCTGTTCGTTGCGGTAGACAAAGGTGTTTTCCCAGGATCCGTACGTTGGGGTATCGTATTTGGCGTAGAGACTGGAGCCGTAGGTGTATTTGGGCTCGGTACCGCCAAGCACATTCAAGTTGCCCAGGGGCGTTTTAAAGCGCGCTTCACCCCCGCGTGGTGTTTCTGAACCTTCAGAGCGGCGATAGTATTCCACATCCATTTGGGTGGGCAGGAGTGCAAAAAGGTCGTTTTGATAGATCCAGCTGTAGTTGGGTGTGCCTTCAAAGCCCCGCAGCAGGATGCTGTCGTCTTCGTACTTTAGCTCGCCGCGCACGATTTTTGCGCGGCGGTCGTTGTTGTACTGGCGGTGCTCGTCATTTAAAGGAAACCAGAAGCGTTGGTCGTAATTCCCCTGTAGCTCGGCTCCCACATCTCCAGAGATCGTGCTAATCGGATGGAATCCAAAATTGAGATAGGCATTCTGACTTCCTCGCGCCGTACGGGCCTCATGCTGCGTGCCTCTGGGAGTAAACGTGTAAATATTATTGATGCGGGTCGGCGATTGGGCAACATTCCAGCCTTGAAGAAGCCGGTGGATCGTGAGTTCGGTAATGAGCGCCGTGTCTAAACGGACAGCACCAACCGCTAATTTGGATCCGCTGTAATCGCCGATGGGGTGTGCGACTTGTGTTTGCCACCAGGGGTCGTGCAGATTTTCCAGCCAGGCGCGGCTGCCGAGGGGTGTATTAAAGAGGGTGTCGTTGGTCCATGCCAATTCGTGTGCCCAACTGGGATTGTAAAACTCTGCAGTCGTCGCACTGGCTGGGCGCTGAACAAGCGCGGCTAGGCCAATGGCAGCAAGCATAAAACCAGTTCGTGTTGTGAGTAGCCGTTTCATGACGGTGTGGGTGCGTTGCGCTCCGCTATTTTCTGGGTGTTCCAGAGTTCGTCTCTAAATAAGAAATAGGCTTTTCGTAAATGACGTAAAAAAGGAGTGTTCTTTCCGTCACCTTGGCTGGCGACGCCGTACCATTCTTCATAACTCCATCCGTCAGGGAAAGGTCCGCCAAATTGGCCCACAATGTCATGAATTGTGGGGTCGTATTGCGGTGGCGGGCCGGCTTTCCACCACTCATCGAGCCATTCGAAGAGGACCCCTCCGATGGCATTTCCTACGCCGGCAGACCCAACACTATTATATTCAATATCCAACCAGTTGCTCTTGAGATAGTCGGCCTGCATGACTTCGGCTTCAGCCTCCGAGCGGTGGTGATGGTAAGCTGGACAGCCGAATTCGGAAATGAAAACGGGTTTTCCCCATTCATCGGCCATGTCTTTCCAGAAGCTGTCGCCAAATCCGTGATTGCCACGGTAGGCGTTCGCCCCATAAATATCGATATGTTTACAGTACTTGGCGGCTTGATCGAGGAAAAGAACGTCTCCGTTGCAGAGCGCTACGGGATGATTCGGGTCGAGCGACTTGATGAGCTGCGCTGCCCGATCGGCAAATTCATAGTAGGCTCGTGGATTTTGACGAGAATTGTTGGCATTGCCGTAGTTGTTTTCGTTGCCCAGAACCCAATAAACCACGTAAGGCTCATCCTTGTATTCCAACACCATTTCACGGATGGACTCAAGCATCTTCTTTTGCTGCTCTGGATTGGAATAGTCCGTTCCGGCATACCAGTCCGCCCCTGAGCCAATGGCGTAAGCACCAAAGTAGTCCCCCATGATCACTCGGATGCCGTATTTTTCATACATATCCTTCAAAACAGTTTTGCTGTAGCCGTGGTGATACAGACGGACCGTGTTGACGCCCATATCCTTCATCAGCTGAAAATCGCCGATGGTTTTTTCATCGGCATCCTGCTTGTTGTTGTCGTTTTTGTCGACCCAGGACTCGTACGGGCCATCGATAATGCCATTTTTGTTGTCATCGGCCAGCATCCAGTCTTTATGGACATTGAGCGTCCCGTTATCTGGGGTGCGCCCCAGCGGCGTTGGGGAGTAAGCAATGGCACGTACGATATAGGGGCTTGTGTCGATCAGGAGCTGCCAGTGGTTGTTGGCATATTGAACCAGGCGCACTTTCCCTTTGCCGAGTTTCCGCTTTACGTTCATGCCGCGGACGTCCACGTGCCTGGTGAACTGGCGATGGAGTTCCGGCGTAAGGTGTGTCAGACGGCCAGGGTCCGTTTCAAAAATATCGTTGTTGGGGTTGTCATCGTAGCGGTTCTGGATCTTTACGCGGCCGCCAATCAGGGCCATGCCGAGTTCTGGATGTGTGCGTGTCAAATAGCCCACCCGATCGAGTGCGGTCGGACCGACATACCAGGGGGTTTTCCAGAATGTGCTGCCGATCGCTTTAGGATCGTGAACAACACAGGCATAGTACGCTTTGATGGCCTGAGTGATCAGCCCCGCGCGTTCAAGCATTTCCCCCACATAAAACTGGCGGATGCCCAGGGGCTCATGGCTGGAGGCCCATTTAAAAAAATTGAGCTGTGTTTCTTCCGTGTTGACATAGTTCCATACGGGTCCTTCAAGCTTGGTGTTGTAGCGGGCTTGGACAAAGGCAGGGTCTTTAAGCAGGGCTGTGACATTGGGGTAAATCGCCTCTCCCGCGGCTCGGCTCAGGCCTTCGCGGTCGCGGATGAGATAGCGGTACTTGCGTGTGCCGGTGTTTGTAAAGACGCCGTATTTTTCATAATCCACTACATTTTCGGATCCGGCATCGTGCAAGACAAAGGAGCCTTCGGCAGCCGTGTAACGGCTTGCCAAGAGAAGCCCCCCCAGGAGGAAGAGAACAGCGAATTTTGGTGCGCGCATCATGCTGAAAATAGCAGATTGCCTCTGTATGTGATATAGGACTAGCAGGTAAAAATAAAGACTAAAAGTCCCTCGTATTTTTGGGCCTTACATTTTTAAGGCGCCGGCTGTAATCCCTGCGACAATATAGCGCTGCATCAGAAAATAAAGTGTCAAGATCGGCACGATGGAAATCGTTATGCCCGCCATTAAGAGTGGATACTGGGTAATGTGCGCCCCCTGAAACACCATGAGGCCGCGCTGCAGTGGCATGAGCGAGCGATCGGACAGGACGAGCATGGCCAGTAAATATTCGTTCCAGACCGCCAGCGCATTAAAAACGGCCAGAACGGCCACGGCTGGCTTGGCCAGTGGAAGTGCGACGTGCATATAGACCTGAAACTTGTTGCACCCATCAATTCGCGCTGCATCTTCCAAATCTTGGGGGAGTTTGTCGAAGAACGTCTTTAATAGGAAGATCCCCAGCGCCAGCCCGCCATTGATTTGCGGAAGAATGTAGCCGAGCCGCGTGTTGACCAAACCCAATTTGACCAAAAGGACGTAGAGCGCGATGAAGGACCCCGGAATCGGGATCATCATGGTGGAAATTAAAAGGATGAAGAGAATATTGCGTCCGGGGAACTTGAGGCGAGAAAAAGCGTAGGCTGCCATAGAGGCGGTTAAAATCACGCCGATCACAACGACCGCGGTATAAAAAAGACTGTTAAAGAAATACTGCTCAAAATTTCCCTTGGTCCACGCTTGATAGTAGTTTTGCCACTGTGGATTATGAACCCACAGGCTCATGTCGGAGAAAATGGTGCTCTGGGTCTTGAGGCTGGAAGAAAACATCCATACCAGTGGGAACAAACATGCTGCAGCCACGGCCAAGCATATGCCATGCGCAACGGCAAGTACGCCCCATCGCTTGGCGCGATAGAGCCATCCTTCCAGCTGGAAACCGGTCGACGGACGTTCAGGTGTTAGAGCGGCGGTAGAAGCCATGTGTTACGCGTTATACTTGGCCGACCACTTCGACAGGCGCATTTGCACCATAGAAACGGCCAGCAGGATTAGACCGAATAATATGCCCAGCGAACAGGCATAGCCAAAACGAGAGGAGCCCACCATCGCAGCCAGAATACGGGTAATCGGTACTTCCGTGTGATACCCCGGTCCGCCGTTCGTTGTCGAAACAATAATGTCAAAGATTTGCATGGTCCCAAGCACGGTAAGAATGGAGACCAGAAAAAAGACCGGTAACATCAGTGGGACAGTGATTTTGGAAAATATTCTCCATTCCCCCGCTCCGTCCACGCGTGCTGCCTCGTTGAGCTCACGCGGAATGGCTTGCAAGCCTGCCAGAAGAATGACAAATCCCCATCCGAACCCTTTCCACATATGAATGATCGAGACGCTGAGCAGCGCCGTGTTCGGATCCGCCAGCCAGGCCCGAGCCCAACCGGTATGGCCGGTGAGCTCCAAAACGTAATTCAATAAACCGTGAGAGCCGTCAAAGATCCAATTCCACACCAGGCCGACCACAATACCGGAAAGAACCGGAGGCAGATAAAACACAACGCGATAGAAATTTTTCCCTTTAATCTCACGGTCAACGATGAGGGCGAGGAGCAGGGCTACCATGTTTTGAACGGTCAGCGCCAGAAGCGTAAGGACCCCCGCATTGCGCATGGAGATCCACCAGGACCCGTCCTGAACGAATGCCGTTTTAAAGTTCCCCAGCCCGACGAAATGCATGTTTCGGGCGATCCCATCCCATTCATAGACACTGAGCTGGAAGACTTTGATAAACGGGTAGAGACTGAAGACGCAGAAGAGGACAACTGCGGGTGCAATGAAGAGGTAGGTTGTGAAAAGGTCGCGAAAGCGTTGCCAGGTCATTTAGCGGTCTGTTTTTCCTTCAGGGTCTGGACATCTCGTGCCACCTCTTCAGCGGTTTTCTCGCCGATCAGGATTGATTGAATTCCTTTATCCAGTGCTTCGGTTACGGTCGGTAGTTCGACAACAGGCCATTGAGAGGGGTGTGTGGTTGCGTCCATTTGGGAAGCAAACGACGCTAAAGCCGCGGGCAGATCATTGACACTGCGCCGGTTGGCGGGCAGATTGAGTGTGTCCTTTGAAAGCACTGTCTGCTGTGCTGGCGCGGTGAGCCATTTCAGGAAGCGAATGGCTTCTTCCTTGTTAACAGAGGACTCATTCACCATAAATGAGGAACCGGCTCCGCCCCAGATTTTCATGGGGTAACTGCTGGAAAGCGCAGGCGGGAGCATGGCGCCGAACGAGAGGTTCGGGTTCATGCCCTTGTACACATTGATGCACCAGGATCCGTTGAACGTAAACGCTGCCTTTTCATTGGCGAAGGTTTGTTCGGATGTTTTGTTGATCATCGTGACCACTCCGCTGACCAGGACATTTTCATCCCGGAGCACTTCGAAAAGTTTAAGCACTTTGATCCAATCCGGGTCGGTGTAAGCCACTTTGCCACGATAGGTGTCGAGGACTTTGTTTTCTCCCATGATATTGAAGGCATAGTTGTTGGCAAAACAGTCGATAATCCAGGTTTCTCCCCATCCGGCGACCATGCCGGGAACGCCCGCGGCTTTGAGCTTGCGGTTGGCGGTAATGAACTCATCCCACGTTTTGGGTGGACGATCGGGATTGAGGCCTGCCTTCTTGAAGAGCTCTTTGTTGTAGAGCATTTGAATATTCGTGACGTCGATGGGTACGCCGTAAATACCGGGGGATACCTTGTACTGATTCCCGGCGTTGAAGGTGTTGTTGGCCAGTGCTTTCGGGAAGAACTGTTTTTTCCATTCGTCATGATTGGCCGACATCGCATCATTTAAGTTGGCCACATGGCCGCCGTTGATATAGCTGGCAAAGTCGCGGGATTCTCCGAGCACGCCGAAGATATCGGGCAAAGTGTTGGTTTGTGTGGCCGCGCGGATCTTCGAAGCGTAAGCGTCGGAAGGGGCATAAAGTTCGAGACGGATTTTAATGCCGGTTTCTTTCTGATAGGCATCGGCGAGTTGCTGCAGCGTTTCTTCACGGTCGGTCATCCAATGCCAGATCAGGATTTCCCCCTTCTGGGGGCCCTTGTCAGAACTGCAGGACGTTAAAAAAAGCGGAAGGGCACAAAAAATAGTTGTCAAGCAAAGCAAAGTGCGGCGATTTTTCATAATGATGTCCTATCGGTTTTATTGGGAAAATAGAATTAAATCGTGCCGTATTATACTTGGTCGTCTGTGGGGGGTCAATGCTCTTGAGGACACTTTTGGTTGTTTTTTCGGGTCTTTTTACAACTAATTTACAGGCGGATAACTCTGGCGTTACAGGGCTACGGTACACTTGACCCAGAGGTGCTTATAAAGATGAAAGTGCTTGTCGTCGAAGACGATCGCTCCATTCAGATGGTGCTGG
>CAZDML010000098.1:0-7911 GCA_964506645.1 uncultured Elusimicrobia bacterium
TCGGATATTCCGTGATGATACGGTTCACCTTGGGCGGCGCAATAATATTTTTCATCGATGTCAGGAAATTAGGCAAACGCAAAATGTTCATCACGGTTCCCACGCCATCCATCAGATCGTCCAGTCCCCACTTAATATCCCGGCGGATTTTGTCTTCCTGAGACATCGAGCGCGCAAACGAAGACCCCAAATCGTCCACGGTGGACTGTGCATTGTTCACCTGATTGCGTAGCGTTGGCCCTTCCGGCACGTTTCCGGGCGCATAGGTTTTACGGTCCCGGCGCAGATCAATGGGCTTAAGATGGAAGAGCATCCGCTGGAACTTCACATCCAGCATCGCCAAGAGATAGGGGGCGTTCTCGTCCTTAATACTGGGATCAATTTTTCGTACAAGGTTTACCGAAAACTGCTCTAACGTAGCAGGATCCATCCCGGCCAGCGTATCGTGCGCTTTCTGTAACGCCTGGATAGCGACCTTAAGCGCCTGGGCCGACTCCGAAGAATTGGGATCGGCCGTTTCAACCGTGCGCAACGCAGGCAGTGCCTGCTTGAGTGCATCAGAGACATCTTGCAGCGCCGCTGGCGCCTGAGCGAAAATCCGTTCTTGGAATTCCGTGACACGATCCGCACTATGGCCCGCCACCGATTGTGTAAAGGCATTGAATTCGGCCATCCCCATGCGTTCCACGGGCTTACCACTCTGCACATGGAAGGAAGCAGCCTTCAACCCATCGCTGCGCTGCTTTAGTTTTTTCTCCAACGCACCGATCATGTCCTGCATGGCCTGGTGCGCACGATCTAATGCCTCTAAATCTTTTTGATACATCTCGAGACCCGTTAGATTACGCTGAATATCCACCAGAATGTTGTCCTGCTTTTCCAGCAGAGTAATGACCTGCTGGCTGACCATGCTGGCACCGCGAACCGTCATCGCATCGAGCGACAAAAGTTCCGATCCAATTGCTTTTAATAAATCTGGATTGTCCTGGAAGACTTGCAGGTCGGCTGGGGTGGCGCTTTGAATAGCGCGCGTTGCGCTTTCCAGGTTTTGCAAAGACACAAGCAGGCGGTGTGCAGCCTCAAACTGCGCCGGGCCGCCATCGGCTTTGGCAATGCCTTCCCGGAGCGTGGAAGCCTGGACCACCTGAAGATCCTCCACCATCTTAGACAAGGTCGTTCCCCAAGGATGCGTGGGATATTTGGCCTTGATCTGCGAGGAAAGGACTTCGATACGTCCCGTCAGGGCCGGAAGGTCGACGCCCTTAAAATAATCGTTGAGCTCGCGCTGCATGCGAAGCACTTCTTCGCGAGACAACGTACGGTAGCCCTTGGCCTGAACCAGGGCTTCTTCCAGTTTGGCCTTTTCAGCCTGAGAGAGTTCTTTTTTATCGGCCACAGCCGTTTCCTGAGCACGTAGGCTGCGCGGGTTAAGCATCTCGCCCGAAAGACGCTCTGCGCTTGCAGCGGTTTCGGCAAGCCCTTCCAAGCTACCGCCCACATTGCCCAAGCGGAGAAGGGCTGCTCGCATGGCTTTGGGGTCTTTACCAGCACGCTCAATGATCGCTGTGACCTCGGGCGAATCGAGTTCCACAGCGATTGCTGCTTTGAGGGTATCGGCTGTTTGCGAATACTCGCGCTGAGCAACGGCGAACGCATGTGCAGAGCGTTGAAATTTTTCGAGTAACGGCAGAATGTCTTCCGCCGTAGATCCTTGAATATTAATGTCATCGCGTGTGATGACCGTCATACTGCTCAAATCGCCAAGCTTCTCAAAAACAGCACGCAAGCGATGCAGCGAATCCTGAATCTTCACGAACGGCTTACCCGCGTCTCCCGCAGTAAGCAACAGGTCGTCCCATTCCTTGACGATGGACACCGCTTGATCACGCTTGGCGCGGCTGAGCGACTTGTCTAGCAGGTCCAGGGCGGCAGTCAGCTGATCTAGCTGCTCTTCGGCCTTGCCTTCAGCACTCTTGTCTTTGGCTGCATCCGCCAGCGCCTGAGTCAATCGGAATTTAGACACGGCACTAATCAACCGCTCATTGTCTTTGGCCAGAGCCGAGAGTTGAGCAAACGACTTCTCTAATTCCTCAATCGCTCCGGCACGAGAGAGGGCCACACGATCGGCTTTAATCTTTTCTTTGGCTTTGTAACTGCGATACGCGCTGGCTTTCTCGACACGTGTCTCGGCCTTACGGTAATCGTCGCGGGCCTTTTGAACACGTTTCGCCGCCTCCGCACGTGCTTTTTCCGCATTCTCTTGCGCACGCACTTTCATGAACTTCAAGAGCTGTTCTGG
Organism: uncultured Elusimicrobia bacterium; assembly: GCA_964506645.1. Lineage (GTDB taxonomy): Bacteria > Elusimicrobiota > Elusimicrobia > 2-01-FULL-59-12 > 2-01-FULL-59-12 > CAZDML01. The sequence continues at coordinate 2,300 of CAZDML010000098.1, forward strand.
CGTCAGCGGCGATTTGGGGGCTTTCGACGCAGCTTCTTTTGTCTTCTCTTGCGCATGTCGGATCTGGTCCTGGGCCACCAGAGCCGCACCACTGGGGACGGGCTCTTTGCTTAACTGAGCCACGAGTTGTTCGGGATCAGCCCCCAACGGATGCAGGACCTTCTCCACAAATTGATGACCGGCACCAATAACGCCTTGTTCGCCTTCGATTTTAAGAATCAGGGAGTTCAGGAAAGGGATCGGCAGAATGTGGGCCAGGGTTTTTAGCCCTTCGATCTCAACCCCGACCGTATGAATACCAAAGGCCTGAGAGAGCACCGCTCCCAGCATGACGCCGCGCATCGGCGAGCCTTTGCGCTGTCCACGCAGGGCAAAAATCAGGGCGACTTGTCCCGCGCGGAAACCGGTTTTGTTTTGCTCTCTCAAAAGAGCGCGGTTGGCCTTGAAATTTTCGGCCACGCTCAACAAATAGGCGAGCATAATGGAGTTCATGGCTCCAAAAATGGAAAACACCTGCAAGAACGCCACGCCCAACGGACTGTGATGCATCGCTTGGATCACATTTCCGATGTAGGGCACGTGCGTCAGCGGATCCATTAGCGTGAAATGAACAAAATGCGGAAGGGCGTTCGGCAAAATCAGTGAAAGCGCGGCGATCAAGATGACTTTGCCTAACGTACTGTAGACGAGGAGGGATAAGCGTCGGCCTAAAAGAGCGGAGAATGCAAAAAGCGGCAACAAGAGAACACGGATGGCCGGTGGAGCCCGACCGAAGAGCTCAATTAATTTACCGTCATTGGCCTTGGGAGCCACATCGATGCTCGCGGTGCCCGCCTGACCCGAGGGCGCAATGACAAAATCGAGCAAGCGGTTAATTCGTTCAAACGCGAATTGATAGAGCGTATGGGTGAGCTCGATAGGCAAATGCATCACCCAGGCGGTGACCTTGTGCTTTTCTTTGACCTTTTCGATACGCTCCTTATACGCGTCGACGCGCGGCTGAACACGCGCGCGAAGCATCGCAAAGATCGGCGTCTCACTGAAAAGTTTTCCAAGCACGGTGAGCGCAGACAGCGGAGCAACCACATCACCCATAAACTGAAGTGCCCACGACACAAAACCCACAAACGATACGCCGAAGGCCTGTGGCGTAAGTCCGACCTGCGAAGCCGTCATTGCCATCATCGGGTGACCAATGGCCTGAGCCAGTCCGACAAACCCGATGCTCGACCCCAAAAGAACGACCGCCAAGAGGCCCAGCGTCATAGCGCGCGATAGCGTCAAAACGCGTATTGGCGCCTGACTTTTCACGGAGGTCGGAACACGAACGGCATGACGCTGTTCGTTCCAAATCGCTTTACGATGTTCCCACCAGGCCTGCAGAGAGTTCCACTGATAGCTTAACGTTGTTCCCCCCACGATGGTGAGTCCTGCGATCCACACCGGCCAGGTGCCAAAGGCATCGAGCGCGGAGGAAATGGGATGCGAAGGGGTATTGATCTGCACCATATGAATGCGCGACACGACATCTGGCGTGAGATGGAGACCGTCGAGCGGCAGCTGAGCGCCGACGTGCAGGTGAAAAGTGGGGACGTGCTGGACGTAGGACGTAAAGTCGGCAAAGCTTCCGGCATATCCGGCTTTGTGCAGCTGAAACCAGAGATACTGCAAGCTCCCTGCCACGGGGTTGGCGGTGCCATCGCCCTGGAACGTGGCGTAGAGTCCGGAAGGACCTTGGTGCACCTGGGCGAGTACCTGGTGAGCCTGTGAAAACGCCACCAGGGCAATAACGATGACCGTCGTGTAACGCACCCACGGCTTGGCCCACTGACGACCTAGCCATTGCAGGGCTTTTGCGGCAAACGACGGCCGGTCGGTAATGGTGCGGTGATCCGCCAATTCACGTCCGGCGGCGCGCCGAGAGAGACTGAATCGTTTGAGTCCCCACACTGACAACGCAATGCCACCGGCTAAGGCGGCCATCGACCACACCGGTGCGCCTTGCGGGATCACCTGCGAAGCCACCAGGGCTGCTACCGTTTCGTGCGGCGGCTCGGTCAAACTGCGGGCGTAGAGTTCTTCCTGGTCGAGTTGATCGACGTTGGGCGTGACAACGACGTAAGAAATGCCGTGTGCTTTGAGGCTCTTGGCAATGGCATCGGTATGGAAGCCACCGGTGACGAGAATAGCGTTGTGATTGAGATGCGCCAGCATGTTATTCGCCATCGCACTGTTGCGGGCTTCGGCCGCCACATAGAAACGTTCCGCAGCCGCAATGGCCTGACGAAATTCCACGCTGCCCTGCGGCGTCAGCTCGCGGTGGGACGCGTAGGCCAGCCATTCGGCGTCCATCAGTTGAAGCGAAAGCAGTTTTTCGGTCAGTTCAAGATGTGTGCGAAGTGCGCTATTGGCACCGGGCAAGAGCAGGCCTTTGGTCGACACCCATTCGTCAGCCACGCGCGGGCCTATCCCTCTCAAATCGCGGAAGGCCTGGACGTTGGCGAAATAGAGAGCGGGGTCATCCACCCCTTCGAGCGTGAGCGGCGACAGGAGGCCTTTACCGGATCGGGCGAGCGCCATTTCCGGTCCGGAGACCAGGGCCTGTGCGCTTAGCGCGTCCATCAACTGCGACTTCTGCCGAGAGGAGAGATAGCGATAGAGCGAAACGTCACAGCGCCCGAAGGCGGCTTCGCTGTAAACGCGGTTCACTTTGAAACGGCGATAGGCGTACTCAATCAGGCTGGCGATGTTGCGCTGCACGCTGACATTGGCGTGGAGGTCCTGGATCAGGATAACGGTGGCGGCGGGCTTTGCTGAGAGGCTGCGGTCGGTGATTTCACCCAGCTTGGAGGGAATCGAGAGGTTGCGAAGATCGGAAGAAAATTGGCCACGGAAAAGATCCGAGACGCCGGCCGCCCAGGAAGGGTCGCCAATCGTCATCGTCGCAGTGAGAGCCAAAGAGATGGTACGAAGCGCTAATTTCTTCATGAATTTTGGGAGTTTTTCCTCGTCATTAGCGTAACTCTCCTCCGACAGTGGAACAATGGGCATTGGGGCTAAATATTGGCGCCCAAAAGACCCAGCGCAACCGTAGGCCTAAACGTCACGAAACCGCTCTAAATTGTCAACACTTAAGGGTAACGGACGGGTGTTACGTTCAGGTAAATTTGTTGTGAATTAGCTGTAAATTACGTCTTTTTGGTGGGACTGATCGACTAGGGGATATACGTCTTACACATTCAAAAATAGATTGATTTTTAGATGCTTTTCCATCCCTCCCTCCCCCGCCCCACCCCCTCTTTCCCAAAACGAATAATTTCATGCCCAACGACTCTAACACGAGCATAGAGGCCTGTTGAACGATTGACAGAATGTAATTTATACATTACACTCAAGGAGGTTTCGTTGGAACCCATAGAAAGAGAGTTCTGTTACTATACGACGCCGTCAGGGCGCTGTCCTTTTAGTGAATGGCTTGAGTCACTGAAGGATCGAGAAGCGCAAGATGCGATTCACTACAGACTGGCCCGTTTCCGACGTGGTCTGTGGGGTGATTGCAAACCGGTGGGAGCTGGAGTCTGGGAAGCTCGTTTTTTTATCGGGCCGGGGTATCGGATTTACTTCGCTATTCATAAGAACGTGCTAATTGTCCTGCTAAACGGCGGAGTTAAGGATTCACAACCGAAAGATATTATTCAGGCCATCACATCTTGGGAGGACTTTAAATGGAAAAATCCATAAAAGGCGCTGTTCCATATTTGCCTCATCTTTATAAGCATCTTCAGAATTCCGAATGCGCCGCCTCATATCTGAAAAACTGTTTTGAAGACGGCGATCAAGGCGTATTTTTGCTCGCACTAAAAGATGTGGTGATGGCACGCAGCAGCATGACCCAGCTGGCGAGGGATACAGGGATTACCCGCGAACACCTCTATGTTCTGTTTTCAAAGAAAGGAAATCCCGAGTGGTTTACCATCAATAAAATCCTACACGCCCTCGGATTTCAACTCTCCTTCCAAACCCCAAAACCCCCCAAACCAAAAAAAGCCTCAAAAAAAAAAACGGCCAGTGAACGGGGTCAGGTCCACCGGCCGAAAAACGAGGATGTGTGAAAAATCTTACGCGGTAATTTTGAAGGCGCCGTGGTGGCGCTTCTGACCGTCTTCCGAAGGCGCTTTACCGCGCCACAAGGTTCCGAAGAACCCGATCGCAGCAACTCCCGTGATAATGACAATGCCCGTCCACGGCGATCCCTGTGCCGCCCCCATAATGGCAAACATGGCCATGACGCCACCGGCTCCGGCAAACGCATTGCGAGCCGCACGCAGCACGAGCGGCGCGGGCGCTTTGGCGGTCGGTTCGTCGTTCTCGTCACGACGTGCGGCCACCGGTTGAATGGTTTCTGCGCGATGGGATTTAAACGCCAAGGCCGACGCGGTCATCGTCGAGGCCACCACCACCCCCTGCACCACCATCGGAACAATCGGACCCAGCGCTGCCAACAGCGGAATCGACAAGCCTGCGATCATTGGCAGGAAGCGAATGCCGGTTTCTAAATTGAAGGAAGGTTTCTTGGCTGGAGCCGACGGAATGCCCATCACTTTCCGCACGCCCGCTGCCAAAAGTTGGGCCGTCATACCGACAGCCATCACGGCTAGCATCGGCGCTCCATGCGCCAGGAGAACAACGCTCGTCACCGCCGCTGCGACGGTGGCGATGTCGCGCGTCACCCCTACTGCCAGCGCTTCGGGAATAATCGGGGAACGTGCGCGCAGATCGGCCGGAATCGCTTCTTGAGCGGCCTTGGAACGCGCCTCATGCGCTTTGGCAATAGCGGCTTGATAGGTGCTGTATTGCGCCGCCGTGATCACGGCATAGGCGTAATTCGCCGCGCTGGCAACCGTTTGAACGGACACACCGTCCGGCGCAACGAGAATAAGGGTTTGTTTGGCACTCTTGGATCCCTTTGCGGCATCCACGGCGTTGGTGATCGCGGATTTCAGTGCACGATCGGCGCCGGACGCCGGCAGAACGTCGCTAACGGTACTCGAGACCAGACTGTGCACGCGGGCAAAGGCCTTGGCCTGATCGCCTTTCAATTTGCGGCCAAAACGATCGAGCGTTTTGCGCGTGAAGGACGATACCGCGGCGGCATCGGCGACATCGAGGGTGGTATTCTTGCCCAATTCCGACGATAAATGATCCATAAACTGTTTGAGCAGCGCATTGGCGGTGCCCGCTTGTTTGCCGCCTTCGATGGAAAGTTCCATCAGCGCAGACAGCAGCGCATCGACCGGAGACGCGGCCGTATACGTGATGGGTGCAAAGAGGGCGGTTTCATTGCGAATCGCTTCGCTGGCCTTCGCATTTAAGCCTTCGGTCTTGGCGATATCGGCCTGCGTATGGGCTGTGGCCTTTAAATAGGTAGAGAGGGCGGTTTCAACCGCAGCATTGTCATGCGCGCTGGCAATGGTCGTCGCCAAGGCTTCGGTTCGTTCATCGAGTGACAGGAGTCCCACGCTGGCGGCTTGAGCCACAAGCGGTGCGTTAGCACGAAGCTCGGCCAGCGCCTGATCCAATTCGGTTTGAGCGGCTTTGACCTTTTCCTGCGA
>CAZDML010000099.1:0-7878 GCA_964506645.1 uncultured Elusimicrobia bacterium
TCTCGTTTCTCACTTTTCGAATTCGCTGCTCTGCCTTTTCACCCCTGTAACAACCCCTTAAAACACCCCGTAAAAACCATTGCATTTGGAAATAACCCCACTATACTCGTAAGGCCCTAGAGCCAAAGGTTGGGTCTTTAAGCTTATGTTGATTGCTCGAAACGAGACGCGAAAATTGGTCGTAGCTTCCCGTGTGCGGATGGCTTCCTCTTTATGGAGCCGTCTTGTGGGTTTGTTATCGACTTCCTCGATGCCAGGGGATGCCGGGTTGTGGCTGACTCCGTGTCAGTCGATTCACACCTTTTTCATGCGGTACCCGATTGATGTGCTCTTTTTAGATGCCGAAGGTACTGTCGTACACGGCAAGACGTATCGTCCCTGGCGGATGTCGGGCTGGTATGCCCGGGCCAAGGGCGCCCTTGAGCTCCATGCGGGCGTGATTGCCGAGACTGGGACACAAGTCGGCGATGTGGTGTCGCTGAAGGAGAAATAATGGCTGCCGCACCCCCCAAAGGCCGCAACATCGCAGATCTCTTCATCGCTCGCAAGCTGATCGATGAAAAAACGATTTTGCCCGCGCTCGAAGAGGCCAACAAGAGCGACAAATCCCTCCAGCAGGTCATGGTTGAAAAGAACCTGCTCGATAAAACCATTATCCTCAAAGTCCTTTCCGAAGAATGGCGGATCAAAGCGGTCAATTTGGCCGACATGGAAGTCGATATGGATGTGGTGAAGGTGATTCCAGAAACCACGGCCCGCCGGCACAAGGCCGCGCCCTTTGCCAAAGAAGAAAATGTGCTCTTTGTCGCTATGGTTGACCCGCGCGACTTCTTCGCCGTGGAAGACATTCAGCTGCGTACCGGTTTTGAAGTTCAGCCCTACCTGGCCCTGCCTGCCGATATCACGGCACTCTTGGATAAAGCCTACGGGGTTGTGACCAACGCTTCGGCGTCCGTGACGGAAGTCAGCGTCGAAGAAATCATGAAGGGCGTCAACGCCGGTTCTGCGGAAGACGATATTACGGTTGGCAAAGTAGAAGAGCAGGTCTCCGATGTGGCCGATGTCTCGGCCGATGCCCCGGAAGTTGAAAAGCTCGTCAACGCTATTATTCTCGGCGCCCTGCAGCAGAAAGCATCCGATATTCACATCGAACCGTTTGAAAAGAAACTGCTCCTGCGGTATCGCGTCGATGGGAACTTGCGGGAAGCGGCCTTCAATTTGCCGTTTAGCTACCGCAACGCGCTCATGGCGAAGCTCAAAATCATGACCAACCAAATGGATATTACAGAGCGGCGTAAACCGCAGGACGGCCGTATTCAGGTCACGGCCAAAGGCAATCCGATTGAATTCCGCGTCAATATTGTCCCAACAGTGTTCGGCGAATCCTGTGTCATGCGTGTGTTGGACCGCAGTTCCATCAAAGTGGATATGGACAAGATGGGCTTTCTGCCGGACACCTTGGTGGGGCTCAAAGACATTTTGCAGCGGCCGTACGGCCTCGTCCTGGTCTGCGGGCCGACCGGTTCCGGGAAGTCGACCACACTCTATGGAGCACTCAACTCGATCAATACGTCCGACATGAAAATTTTAACGGCGGAAAACCCCGTCGAATACAACCTGCCGGGAATTGTGCAGGTCAACGTGAATCAGGAAATTGGATTTGATTTTGCGGCCGCCCTGCGCGCCTTCCTCCGCCAAGACCCAGACGTCATCATGGTCGGAGAAATCCGTGATAAAGAAACGGCGCAAATCGCTATGGAAGCCGCCATGACGGGTCACTTGGTGTTCTCGACCATTCACACCAACGACGCGCCCAGCGCTGTCGCCCGATTGCATGAAATGGGCGCTCCGAGCTTTATGGTGTCTTCGGCTGTCGAAGCCGTGCTCGCCCAGCGACTCGTGCGCCGTATCTGCAAGGATTGCAAAGAGCCGATTAAACCCTCACCGGAAATGCTCAAAATTTTTGCGGATAACAAGATCGATGTCTCTAAAGCAACCTTTTTTAAAGGGAAGGGATGCGGCACCTGCAGCCTAACGGGTTATAAAGGACGCGTTCCAGTGCATGAACTTCTTGTGATTTCGCCGGAAATCCGGCGGCTGGTGCTGACGGAAATTGCTTCGGGTCCGATTCGTGAGCTGGCGATCCAACAGGGGATGCGCGGATTATTCCAGGACGGACTCACCAAGGTCACGATGGGACTCACCACGATCGAAGAAATTTTGGCGGCCTCCAATGCCTGAAACAACACCTACACCCGTCGCCTGCACGCACTGCAAAACGCTTCTGGCGGGGGATTCGCACTTTTGCCATCACTGCGGCATGCCGATGGACGGGACCTGGTCGTCGGCAAACGGCGAAGCCAATTTTGTACAGGGCCTCCTCAATCTGGCGCGTGGACTCAATTCCACGATGGACGTCGATGCCCTGCTTAAACGTATTGGGCAATCGGCTGAGCAGATGTTTAGCTGCGAAGCCTCTTCGATCATGCTGCTCGACAACGAAAAAACCCATCTCTTCTTTAAAGTTGCTACCGGCGAAAAAGGCGGCGTTGTGACCCGCTACAAGATCAAACTCGGGGAAGGTATTGCCGGCTGGGTCGCCCAGAAACGTGAACCGGTTATGGTGAACGACACTACAAAGGACCCACGTTTTACAGGCCAGCACGATCAGGCCTCCGGGTTCAAAACCCAATCCATTTTATGCGTTCCCATGCTCGCCGGTGGGGAACTGATTGGCATTATTGAATTGCTCAATAAGAAATCAACGGCGGGATTTAGCGAAACCGATAGGAACCTTCTCGAAAGCCTGGCCAGTGTGGCCGGTCTTGCCATCGCGAACGCCCGTGTGTTAGGCGGTTTCCGAAATTTTTATTCCAATACGATAGAAATTCTAATCTCTGCGATCGAAGCCCGGGACCCGCGTATGGCTGGCCACTGCTGGCGCGTTGCTCAGCGTGCCAGTTCACTCGGCCGAAAAATGGGACTGGAAGGTGAAGCTCTGAAGGATTTGTATTACGCCGCTCTCCTGCATGATATTGGCTTTCTCAAAGTGGCCGGCGGCTGGAACGCCAGTCGCGTCCTTATCATGGAATCTCCGCATCTGGAACAGACACACCCCCTGATTGGCGTGGAAATTATCCGCGGGATTGATATTCTGCGGGGCGCGTCTGAACTTATTGCGTTTCACCATGAAGCCTATGATGGTACCGGCTTCCCCAAGGGCCTTAAAGGCGACGAAATACCGCTCGGTGGACACATTTTATCGGTGATCGAGGCCTGTGAAGAGATGTCCATGAATGGGTATGCCTACGAACAGATTCTGGCCGAGCTGAGCAATCAGGCCGGCAAGAAATTCCATCCCCAGGTTGCTGCGTCCTACCGCGAAGTCCTCCTCCAAGAAAACGCCAAAGCCGCGTAACGTAGTTGATATAATCCTCTTACGAATCTCTCGTTCTAATCCCAATTCATTAATAGGAAGGACTTTATGCGTAAGAAAATTACAGTTGTCGGTGCAGGCAATGTTGGGGCGACCACGGCCCAGCGTCTGGCGGAAAAAGGCTGGGCGGATGTCGTTTTGATCGATGTTGTGGAAGGCATGCCGCAGGGGAAGGCCCTCGACCTGCTGCAAACCGGGGCACTTCTGCATTCGGATGCTCAGCTGACCGGGGCCAATGACTATGGGCCCACCAAGGGCTCCGATCTCTTTATTGTGACAGCAGGAATCGCCCGTAAACCGGGAATGAGCCGTGATGATCTTTTAAAAACAAACACCGGGATCGTGAAAGCGGTGGGCGAGCAGATCAAAGCCCATTCTCCCAATGCCATCGTGATCGTGGTGTCCAATCCGCTCGATGCGATGTGCTACGTGATGAAGCAAGTCACAGGCTGCCCGCGCGAGCGCGTGATCGGAATGGCCGGTGTACTCGATACGGCCCGCATGCTGACGTTTATTGCGCAGGAACTGAAAGTTTCCGTCGACAATGTTCAAGGATTTGTCCTAGGCGGACATGGCGATACCATGGTTCCGTTGCCGCGCTATACCACGGTGTCCGGCATTCCGCTGCCGGAACTTCTTTCGGTCGACAAGATTCAGCAGATTGTGACTCGTACCCAGAACGGTGGCGCTGAAATCGTTGCGCTGCTTAAAACCGGAAGTGCGTTTTATGCGCCCAGTGCTGCGGCGGTGGATATGGCCGAAGCCATTCTCCTCGACCGAAAGAAAATCCTTCCCTGTGCGGTTTACCTTCAAGGGGAATTTAATCTCAAAGATGTCTTCGTCGGTGTCCCTGTCAAACTCGGGGAAAAGGGTGTTGAACAGATCCTTCCACTCAAGTTGACGGCAGACGAACAGGCCGCTCTTAATAAATCAGCCGAGTCGGTCCGCGAACTGCAGAAAATTACCGGCCTTTAATCCCCATGCTTCTCGTTGTTGACGTCGGCAATACGCAGATCACCCTGGGCGCTTACGATGGGAAGCGCCTGGCATATTCCTGGCGCTTGCGCACCGACCGCCATGCCACGCGCGATGAGCTGGGTGTCCAGCTGACGCAGTTGTTCACCTCGGCCTCGCTCTCTGCTGTCGACTTTGACGGGATCTGCATTGCCAGCGTGGTTCCTCCCATCGATCGTGCCCTGCGTCAGGCCTGCGAATCCTATCTCCGGCAAAAACCGATGTTTGTCGGACCCGGTATTAAGCTGGGAATCCATAACCGCTATAAAAAGCCTGAAGAAGTCGGCGCGGACCGGCTCGTGAATGCGGTGGCGATTCACTCACTTCTTAAAAAAACAGCTATCGTTGTCGATTTTGGAACCGCGACGACTTTCGACTGTGTCAGCGCCAAAGGCGATTACCTGGGCGGTGTGATTGCCCCGGGTTTGGAGATCGCCCACGAGTCACTTTCCACACGCACGGCCAAACTTCCGCGTGTGCCCTTCGAAATTCCTACAACAGCCCTCGGCCGAACCACGAAAGAAAGCTTGCAAAGTGGATTATTTTGGGGTTATATAGGTCTGATTGAAGGGGTCCTGGTTCGTCTTAAAAAAGAAATGAAAGGAGCTCCTCTCATTGTAGCGACGGGCGGATTATCGACAGTGATCGGCCCGTATCTTCGTCCCAAGGCCCGAATCATGCCGGAGTTGACGCTGGAAGGTTTGCGGCTTCTCTGGGAACGAAATCAAGCATAGGGGGAAACATCAATGACGTTGAGACAAATGGCCGCCGTTTTATGCAGTATCGGATTGCTGGCTTCGCAGTCGGATGTGGTGATGGCCGATGCCATCTCGGACGCTGAAGCGCAGGTTGTCCGTGACAGTGTGCTCATCAGCCAGTGGATGACCGATCAGTTGAAAATCGCTATTCCCTTCAATTCCACTGTGGGTAACGTTGTTCCGAAACAGCTAAAGATTTTCGGAGTGGAAGTCGGTGTGAATGCGGCGGTGTCAGGGACCAAGCTGGATGTTGACTCGTTTAACAATCTCGGTACGTCTCTCGTCGATACGACGCAGATTAAGATGTACAACCGGCTTCCTCTTCCGGCGATTATCGCGCATGCCAAAGTCGGATTGCCATTTGGTCTAGACGCAGGGGTCCGCGTGGGTGGAATTCCCAAAAAAACCTTTGATGATGGAACCTCGCATTATGGGGTTAAGAACACCATCTTTGGCCTGGATGTGCGCAAAGTGATCATCGAAGAAGGGGCAACCAAGCCATTTGGTTTAACCGTGGGCGCCAACTTCACGCGTGCGAAAGGCTCCCTGGATCTGTCTTCAAATGTAACGACTAAAAGCTTTACCAGCGGTGCCAATACCGCGACCCTGCAGAATGGCACTGTAGCCTCCCGAAGTGACTGGGATACCAAAAGTGTAGGGGTCCAAGCCATCTTGAATAAGCAGATCCTCATCTTTAATCCGTACATCGGTGCTTCTGCCAATAAGAACTTTGGTAACGTGACGACCACCGTTTCAGAAACAGGGACAGTGACAGTCAACGGAACCCCCAACCCGCTGGGCGCGACCACGCTGTCTGGATCGGGTTCGGCAACCCCCAACGAGTGGGATATTCGTGCCTTGTTAGGGTGTGAAATTACCATCCTCCCGTTTGTGAAACTGGGCATCAACGGCGAGTATGCCGGCAGCCGAAAACTTGCGGGCGATATTGGCTTACGCGTGCAGTTTCGCTAAACCCTAGAAAACGAGACTTTCCGACGGGCCCGCCAGGCAACTGGCGGGCCCTTTTTATATCTATTTACACACCAAAAAAGACCTTGAAGGGGAGCCAAAATCACTATATAAGGATGCCAGTTGGGTAGGTGTCTGTCAGGTCGAAAATGGCTTCGCATCCGTAAGGGTGCGGCGTACGCAAAGCTTCCGGTCCGAACGGCGCAAGTGCGAGGATAGCGGGGTTACCGAAACTGAATGATTAAAAAACGTTTAACACGCCTGATTCGTGTGGCTTGTGTATTGACCGCTTCTGCGGTTGTTTCTGTTTCTGCAGAAACAGCTAAAGTGGAGCGGCTCAAAGGGACCGTCGAACAACGCAGCGCCACCGAAGTCACCTGGAAAGCCGTTGATCCAGGCACTCTCCTGCAAGAAGGAGCGACCCTTCGAACGGGGGATAAAGCCTCCGTGGATGTCGTCCTCGCTCAGGGTCACCGTTTTAGCGTCGGTTCGCAGTCTGTCTTCCGCCTACTCGCCATCAAAGCTCAGGAAACCAAAGCCGCTTTAGACTCCGGCCGCGTCCTTTCTAAAATCCAGCATCTCAAATCCCAGGAAAATTTATCGGTCCAGACCCCGACGGCGGTCTGTGCCGTCCGCGGAACGGAATTTAATACGGAATATCACGCCAACGGAACAGGCCCGGGCATTACCCGGGTTGATGTGTTTAAGGGACTCGTGGCCGTGACTAACGGCGAAGGCCACGAGATCGCGGTCCATGCGGGGGAATCCACGGTTGTGCATGACGGTGTCATTGAACCGGCCCAACCGCAATCGCGCGAAAGCACCCAGAGCGCCGGCTCTGCGCTCGCCAGGCAGGCGCGCCGTGAAGTTTCCCTCGGGATGTCACAAAATGAAGTGATGAAAGCCGCTGCGGAGGAAATCCGCATGGCGGAGTATGTGGAAGGAAAGAGCCTTGTCGATGTCGAAGGGAAACGGGTTCGTCTGGAAGAATACATCGTTCGCCCGGCGGCCAATCAGTTTAAGTTTGTCGTTCTCAACGAACGAGCAGACAGCCTGAACTATTTCTTTTACGCCGGGACGTTTAATCAAAACCTCCCCGCGGACCTGTCCATTGCCCTGCGCGACCTTTCAGGGAAATACGGGACAACGGCGCCAGACTATTATCTGACGTCCTACGAGATGGGTCAGTCCAATACGCAGGATTCGATTCATGACACGGCCAGCGGTGGGCACCTCGTGAGTATCGTCTACAACAACGATGGCACCGTGACCCTCACCGATAGAGCCGATCCCAGTAATACCAAGACGGTTACGGTGGCAGACCTGCAGTTGGACGGGACCTATACCGTCTACAATCCGCTCAGCGATACGTTTACCACCGGAGTCGCCGCCAGTGACCTGGCGAATTATTCCAAGTTCGGTATCTACCTGCCCGAAAATGACAGTTTTCGTGATCTTGCTCCTGGCGACACCTTCTGGAAGACCCGCTTTAATTCATACGACCACGTGTTGAATGGTGCGACAAAAATTTCCTATTCCCAGAAAACAACCGGCGTCAACACACTGTCTGTTGCCCCGGGACAAGATGCGAATTACACCTATGCGGGCGGATTTGTGGTGTCGGCCGTGGAAGTGGATGCCAACAATATTGATGCCACGATCACCAATTACTACGGCGACGGGACGTTTGAACGTTATCGC
>CAZDML010000100.1:0-7826 GCA_964506645.1 uncultured Elusimicrobia bacterium
TAAACACTAATGAAAACTAAAACCGTCATACCGGCGGATGCCGGTATCCAGTCGAATCATAGTTCTGGGCCTCGGCCTTCGCCGGGGAGACAACAATCCGCCGGGGTGACGGATGGGGAACGTCGCGTCGTTATTCTGGGGTCGACCGGTTCCATCGGTGTGAACGCTTTGGGTGTAGCCAAGCTTCTCGGTCCGCGATGCAAAGTCGTGGGACTCAGTGCGCATGGCAACGTCGAGCGGCTGCTTCAACAGGTCAAAGAATTCGAACCTCAGGTGATCTCGGTCTGGGAAGAATCGGCTGCGCAGGCGATTCGCGCCAAAAACATTAAGGTTCAAGGAAAACCACTCGCTGTTTTAAGTGGTATCGAAGGACTGGTCGAGATGGCCGGCTTACCAGAATCTAATTTCGTGTTGTCTTCGGTGGTTGGCGCCGTGGGTCTTCGACCGTTGCTCAAAGCCCTGCGCGCTGGCAAAACAGTGGCTTTGGCGAACAAAGAAGCGCTTATTATGGCGGGCTCCGTTGTGATGGCTGAAGCCAAACGTTCGGGTGCGACGCTGCTGCCGGTAGACAGCGAACACTCCGCCATTTTTCAGTGTCTCGGACAGGAACCCCAGCGGGCCGTCCGGCGTTTGATTTTAACGGCTTCTGGGGGGCCGTTCTATCGTCACAAGGGAGATTTAAAGAAGGTCACGGTGGAGCAAGCGCTTGCCCATCCCACGTGGAAAATGGGCAAAAAGATTACGATCGATAGCGCGACCCTCATGAACAAGGGGATTGAAACCCTCGAGGCCAGCATCCTCTTCGGCATTCCGATGGATCAGGTCGATGTGGTCATTCACCCGCAGTCGATCGTCCATTCGTTGGTAGAATATGTCGACGGTGCGACATTGGCGCAGCTCTCCTGGCCGGACATGTGTCTGCCGATTCAATATGCCATGACCTATCCGGAGCGTGTGCCGGGTCGACTGGAACCGCTGGATCTCGTCAAGGCACAGAAGCTCGAATTTTATAAGCCGGATTTCCGACGTTTCCCTTGCTTAAGCCTGGCACGCGAAGCCGGACGCAAAGGGGGAACTTGGTCGACCGTTCTCAATGCGGCTAACGAAGTAGCGGTGTATGCATTTTTAAATCACGAAAATACGTTCACAGGCATCGCAAAGGTCGTGGAGAAAACCCTGGACAAGCATCAGGGCACATCCCAGCCGACCTTGGACGATGTCCTCGAAGCCGATACTTGGGCGCGTGCGTTTGCAAAGGAGCTGCTCTAATGGAATTTGTTCTGCGTATGGTGTTAACCGTTCTTTCTCTGGGATTTGTTGTGGTCTTCCACGAGTGGGGCCACTTCCTTGTGGCGCGCCGCTTGGGTGTGCGTGTGGAAAAGTTTACCGTCGGCTTCGGGCCGGAAATTTTTGGTTGGACGCGCGGGGATACACGCTACGCTCTCTGCATCGTGCCGCTCGGCGGTATGGTGAAGTTGGCGGGTGAAGCTCCCGAAGAAAGCACGCACAAGCCCGACGAATTCTTCTCGCAGCCATGGTATGGACGCGCTGGCATTGCACTAGCCGGCCCTGTCATGAACTATGCGCTCGCTTTTATTCTTTTTGCCCTTGTCGCCTGGAAATGGGGGGTGCTCAAACCCTCCGACCAAGCGATCATTGGTGATATGGTGGTAGGCCTTCCGGCGTATGAAGCCAAGCTCGAGATTAACGATCTCGTCAAATCGATCGATGGCGTGTCCATTGCCAGTTGGGAAGAGCTTGCCAAATATATTCATGACCGCCCCGAAAAGAAACTGCGCCTTCAAGTGGAACGTACGGATGATAAAGGTCAGACCAAGCTTCTTGCGATTGCCTTAACCCCGCAGAGAGACACCCAGCGCAACATCGGACTCATCGGTATTGTTCCAAAGGTGAATAAGGTGGATGTGGGTGTCCGCGGCAGCGTTAAAGCGGCATGGCGTGACATCAAAATCTGGACGCTGCAACCGATTACCTATTTATCTGCCAAAATTCGCCATTTCGAAGGTCCGAAAGAACTCTCAGGTCCTATCGGCATTGCACAGATGGTGACCAAGGCGACCAAAGAAGGGTTCTCCTACGTGCTGTATCTCATGGCGATTATTTCGACCGGTCTCGGGCTCTTTAATCTGTTCCCAATTCCGATACTCGATGGCGGGCACATCTTTCTCTATACGATCGAAGGCATCATTCGCCGGCCGCTCAGCCAGAAGACGATGCAGGTGGCCAACGCCATCGGCCTTTCGATTGTGCTGACCATTTTCCTCTATGCGTCCTATCAAGACATCTTGCGTCTGCGCCTGGGGTTCATGAAATAAGATGAAATTTAGCAAAGCGTTCATCCCGACCCTGCGCGAAGTCCCGCGCGAAGCCGAAACGATCTCGCATCAGCTCATGCTGCGCGCAGGGCTCATTCGTAAGGTTGCTTCCGGAATTTATGAGTGGCTTCCTCTCGGTCTGCGCGTGCTCAAGCGCGTGGAACACATTATTCGCGAAGAAATGAATGCTGCCGACGGGGCGGAAGTATGGTTGCCTCAAATCCAGCCCAAAGAGCTCTGGGAAGAAACCGGCCGTTGGAACGTCTACGGCAAAGAGCTGATGCGCTTAAAAGACCGGAAGAATACCGAATTTTGTCTCGCGCCCACAGCCGAAGAAGTGATTACGGATATGGTCCGTAAAGAAGTCCGGTCTTACCGCTCGCTCCCACTCATGCTGTATCAATTCGGTGTGAAGTACCGCGACGAGATCCGCCCACGGTTCGGCGTGATGCGCGCCCGCGAGTTCTATATGAAGGATGCCTATTCCTTCCATACAGACGACGCCGATATCGACCGCTATTATCAGGTCATGGTGGGCGCCTATAAACGGATTTTTGAACGTTGCGGCCTCAAGTTCCGCCCGGTGGAAGCCGATTCCGGCGCAATCGGTGGAAGTTCCTCGCATGAATTTATGGTGCTCGCCGATACCGGGGAAGAGGGTATTGTCTCCAGCGACTGTGGTTATGCGGCGAATGTGGAACGTGCGGAGCTCTCAGAACCCAAAGTAGGCGACGCCTCCAAAACCCCAGCGCTTCAAGATGTGAATACTCCCAAAGCGGTCAGTGTCGAAGCGGTGGCCAAAATCGTGAAGGCGCCGACGGATCAATTTATTAAGTTGCTCGTTTTCTTGGCTGATGATAAACCGGTGGTGGTGCTCGTTCGCGGCGATCACGAGATCAACGAAATTAAACTCAAACGCTATTTAAAAGCCGGTTGGGTGGCCAAAGCCAACGAAGCCACCTATACCGAAGCCACCGGCTCTCCGGTGGGTTTTGCTGGTCCGGTGGGATCGAAAGCGCGGATCATCGCAGACTATTCCATCAAGACGATCACGGACGGTGTGGCGGGAGGTAATAAAGTAGATACCCATACAATACACGTTGTGCCGGGCCGAGACTTCCAGCCCGAAGCCTACGCTGATTTACGCAAAGCCGTCGCTGGCGATCCGTGCCCGCGTTGTTCTAAGCCTTTGGGTTACGCCCGTGGCATTGAAGTCGGACACTGCTTTAAGCTGGGAACCAAATATTCCTCCAGCATGAAAGCCAACTATTTAGACGAGAAAGGCGCATCGCATCCGATGATTATGGGATGCTACGGCATCGGCGTATCGCGTGTGGTCGCGGCTTGCGTGGAACAGTGCCATGACGAAGGCGGCATTGTCTGGCCGCCAGCGCTGGCGCCCTGGGATTTGATCATCTCGCCGCTCGATATCTCCAATCCGCAGGTGAAAGAAACAGCGGAGAAACTCTATGCCGAAGCCCAGAAGTTAGGACTGCGTGTCCTCTACGACGACCGGGATGAACGCGCGGGCGTGAAGCTCAAAGATGCCGACCTTATTGGTATCCCACTTCGTATCGCCATCGGTGAGCGCAAAATGGGGGAAGGCAAAGTCGAATTTAAGCTGCGCTCTTCCAAAACCGCCGAAGACCTCGCCCCCGAAGCCGCTCTTTCCCGAGTAAAAGACGTCCTCAAGCTTTCTTAGTTCTATCGAGAGACCGGCCGTATTATTAACCCTTCTGAAACCCCTTTACGCGGGGGCCCGTAATTTCAGGGGCAGTCTTCTTCTCTTTTAAATCCTCTTGAATAAAGCGCACATCGGTTTCCAGAAGATTTATTTTGCCTTCTAGCCGCTCCACCTTCCCTGCAAGATCTTTTCGTACCAATACCGCATGTCGCAGCTGAATAAAAGCACGGATGATGGCAATATTGACCTGGATTGCCTTGGGACTACGCAGAATTCCTGAGAGCATAGCGATGCCGTGTTCGGTGAAGGCAATGGGGGCATAACGACGTCCTCCCCAACTTGAGGTTTCAAACTGAAACCTCAAGTTTTCGGTCTCTATAGGATTGAGTTGAAACATAAAATCAGGAGGGAATCGTTCCATATTTCTCTTAACAGCAAGATTTAAAGACTTCGTTTGCACTCCATAAAGTACTGCAATGTCCTTATCCAGCATGATCTGCTTCCCGCGGATTTTATAGATCTGTTTTTCAAGCTCTTTCGACTCCATAAAGTCTTCCTTTGTTTTGATGAGGGTCTTTGATTAGAGTCGTTAAGAGAGAATTTATTCATCCATTCTTTCTCGTCAAAGACCCCCTAAACAAGTAAAACAGCTCTATTTCTAGAGCAGGACCCAATATTCTCTTGGGCCCTTCAGCCCCTAATTCCTAGCCTCTCGCCCCATAGTACTACCGTCTCAAACCCCTTAAAATAGGAAGGTGTTAAAACGGCTTATCTCGCTTTTTCTTGTCTTTTGTCTCCTCAGCTCCAGTGCTGAGTGCTCAGTGCTCAGTGCTGAGCCATTTCCGGTCGTAAACTCAGGACTCAGCACTCATTCCTCAGCACTCTTCTCTTCCCAAGCCTTCTCCGCTCCTGCCCAGGAAGTCCAAAAACCGATTGCCGGAAAAAATTGGCAACAACGCTGGCAGGAGGGAAAAGCCTTCCGTTCCGTCCTTTGGACTCACTTTCTTCTGGGAATGGCCATTCCCTTTTTAGGAGCGATGGGGGGAGGAGGAGGCGGTATGCCCTCCAAAGGAAAAGTGACTGGCATCTTGCAAGTCAAGAAAGCTCTGGCTCTGTATCTTTCTCAGCGTACAAAAGAGACTCTCGTGGATAGAGAGACTCCCTGGATGAAACATTCTGAAGGGTATCGCATTCACAATGTTGCTTGGCCGATGGAATATCTTCCAGGGCCTGTAACACGCAATCTTAAAGTACTGTCTTCTCCCAATTCAACAGAGGTGTTGGGAACTCCGGAAGCCTCGGTGTGTATGGCCATCGCTGGGCTAAAGTGGCAGGAAGGACTTCAAAAAATAGGTTTGTTGCATGAGCGAATATCAGCACGTACGGATGAAAACTGGGAATCGTATATCGATGGAAAAAAGGAAGAATTTTTTGAATTTGCCGAACAACTGACGGATGATCCTAATGCGGACTATGCTTTTGTTGTTTCGTATTTGGACAAGGAAGAGCACGCTGTTGTTGATTTGGTGAAGCAGGTTCAAGCGGACTCTCGAGGTCGTTCGTTCCGATTTCTGTTGTTGAAGCGTTCTGCTGAGGCAGATCATGTCGTTACCTCGGAGGGTGTGGGGATGAGCTCCACACATACAGACGACCATGATCTTGCGGCGACAGAGGGTGTTTTGTGGGCGGACGTTCGTCAGCGACTCAAAGAGACCTCTGTTGTTCAGGGAGCTTGGGGGGAGCAAAGCTCCGATCGTACACGTATTCTCACGGAGTTTTATGGTGGGACGGCTGGAGGGATTGTTCATTTTGATGGCAAGCGCTATGCCTTAAGTTGGGTCAGTCGTCATCTGTGGGCTCGCAAAGCGGTAGAAGGGCTGATTGGCTCGCTTGGTTTAGCACGGCCATCGCGTATTCTCTCCATTGGCCTAGGGGCAGGGCATCTTGAAGCGTACTTACGTCGGAAAGGTTGGAATGTGTTTGGGGTGGAATTCGTCCCCCACTTGCTGAAACTCGCTCGAAAGCGTGGCGTCTCCGCCGTCCAAGGCGATGGCCATGCGTTACCTATCGTTTCAGAAAGTCAGGACATGACCCTTTACTCAGAATCGTTGGTCCATATGGACGTGCCCGCAGCTCTGCAGGAAGCGTGGCGAGTCCTGGGTCCTGGGGGAACTCTGCTTGTGTTGTTAGATCATACGGACGCATATTATGAGGCGCCGGAATTCGGTTACAAAGCAGTTCTAGCGGATGCGCTCATCGACGCCGCTCGTTCCCTCGGTTTTGAAGCCATTGTTCAGGGCGATTTCTCTAATGGAAAAAAAGTGAAGAGCGGAAAGCTTTCCTATGTGCATGCCCGTAAACCGTATAACCGAACCGAGGAGATATTGGAAATCCTTAAATTAATTGGAGCCTATGCACAAAATGATTTGTACTACTACCACAGTAATAGTTATCGGTTTACGGAAGGACCAAAGGAGCTAATTTATCTGCGAGGTGATGGTTTATCGCTCGATCCAAACGATTCTCGGTATGATTCTGATCCGATGGCACCAGCCTTGCCAGATCCTACGATCAATCTGGATATTGCATTTTCAAATGGCCAGGATGAAAGAGTGGGGATGTTTTGCACACAGATTGTCTGGGATCCTGTGAGCCAAATGCCGATCTGGTATGTGTCGCTCATCCAACGCCGTCATTCATATTACGAGGGACTGTCAAAGAAAGAGCGTTTACGTGTAGATCGATGGATTCAAAAAACATTCATGGAAATTGGGCGTGTGGCTGATGAGCTGGGAATTGAAGTTGTGATGGAGCGCTATCATTCTCTCATTGAGCAGCCCAAAATTCTGAAAAAGATTGAAAGATATCCGGAATTGCTTAAGTCACTCGCAATTCTTTACAAACGCCCCTCTCGTGAATGGCAACGCAGCGATCATCGCACGTTTTCATCGTGGCCTTATAAAGAGCATCGAGAGTGGACGGGCAATTTCTGGTCGCGTTTGCCTCGCCATGTTGAGACCAACTGGTTTGGTGATAGCGGCAATGGCAATAGTTTCAAAACAGAGAAGCCCAGCACGGCTGGCTCGCATTCCCAGCAAAAACACTTTCAGAGAGCGGCATAGCTTAGTTTCTATCTAAGATTGGCTAACGTCTACCCATAAGCCTCCTTTCTTTGCTAGAATAGTGTCTGTTACGAGTGGCGCAGCAGGCCACTCTTTTTTTGTATCTAATTTTGAAGGGTTTCATGAGCGCTTCAGTCCCAAAGAATCAACTTATTGATCAAATTGAGCAACTTGTGGCTCCGGTGTTGCTCGAGCAACAAGCGGAACTCGTGGATTTACAGTTTGTGCATGAACACGGGGGTTGGGTGCTCCGCTTCTTCCTGGACAAGACGGGGGGAATTACGCTGGACGATTGTGCGCTCTTTAGCGACAAGATCGGATCGGCCCTAGACGCCGCCGATATTATTGCTCAGGCCTATTCTTTGGAAATTTCGTCTCCGGGCATCTATCGGGCACTTAAAAAAGAAAAAGACTTCCAAAAATTTATCGGTGAGCGCGTGGATGTGAACATGTTCGGTCCGATCGAAGGCCGCAGGCACTTTAAAGGGACCCTGCAGGGTGCCGCCCAAGGCCAGATTACACTGCAGGATTCGGAAGATCGGGTGTATACGCTGCCCATCAGCGGGATTGCAAAAGCCCATCTCGATCCGGACATTAAGATTTAAATTACAGCGGAGGATATTGACGTGTCAGAAAAAGGCGAACTCATCCCAGTCCTCGAACAAATCGAACGGGACAAGGGCA
>CAZDML010000101.1:0-7536 GCA_964506645.1 uncultured Elusimicrobia bacterium
AACAGGGCCAGTCCACCCACCATTGCCCCATCGTCGGAGAAGCTGCGATCGCCATGAAGCTCGATAAAATCGGTGCAGAGCGCTTTGATGTAGTCGAGGGTGTACGGCCGCTGCGGGTGGCGCGCGATAGAGACACGCTGCCAGGGGGTTAGATTACCGTAAATCTGGTGTTTCAGTTGGAGACATTTTTCTTCGAGTACACGAAGTTCATCGGTGAAGTCGAGATGCTCCGTCGCGGCGCACGACTTCAGTTCCTGGATTTTTTTCTCCAGCTCCGTGATGGGTTTTTCGAATTCGAGTCCAATAATTTCAGCCATTAGAAAGTAGGGAAGTTTCCGCAGTAATTCAGGCGCACAATCCGTTCCGCGCCGCGGTTGGTGCCGCGCCCAACATTACGAGCGGCGATATCGACATAAAAGTAGGGGGCCACATAGTAGCGTCCACCGAAATTCACGCGATTTTCGGGCCCATCGTGAATGTTGTCGTATTCGGCCAAAAGAGCAAACGACGGCGTCACTTTAAAGGTCGATCCAACAAAACCGCCGACCGACTTTTTCGCATTATCAAAATCGTAGACGTTGGCACCGGCATGGATTTCCAGGTTCGGAATGAAAATCTCATGCCCAAACACAAAATAGAGTCCTTTCTCGCGATTAAAGAATTGCCGCGTTCCCTTATCGTAGAGCTGGCCCTGATTATCGTAACCGAGCGCCAGCGCCGGAAGAATATCGGAGCCATCAAAAACTTTCAGCTTGAAGTAGACCGACGGGCGAATCATCTGCGGATCACCGGAGCCAACAATATGCTGCGTATCAAACGACAACCCCAGATTGACGCGGCGCAACGGCCCGATGACCAGGCGAGAGGTAATTCCCCCCTCATTATAAAAACGGAAGTTGACTGAATACGTCATCGGGTCAAGGATATCCGGCGTCGGCGTATCGACGGCTTCCAGCATCGGCGCTTCCCCGGTACCGCGGGCCCTTTCCAGCGACGCAGGTTCGGCTTTCACGATCTGGACCCATCCAACAAGAACGAAAAGAGCAAGACGAAGTTGTTTTTTCATTTTTTAGGTTTCTGTTTACCCTGACTTGATTTAATTTGCTGTATCGCTGATGCCGCCGCATCACGCACATACGGATCAGCCCCATGCGTCAACGACTCTAAAAACGGAATAACCACCGGATCGTGCATAAATCCCAGCGCATCAATCGACATCAGCTGGATACTGCGGTTCGGATCCTTGGCCAGCTTCATTGCTGTTTCAAATCCTTCCCGGTCATGGAGCATCGCCAAACTACGCGCGGCAGATGCTTGCACCGCTTTCTCCGAATCCTTCAGCGCGACCCGCAAAGCCGGTCGGGCCTGTAGCCCGCCGATCTGGCCAAGCATCTGTGCTGCATTGGCGCGAGTGGCCGCATCGGAATCTTTCAGTGCAGCGGTCAAAACAGGGCCTGCGACCGGGTCGCCGTAACGTCCCAAAGACACGACCGCCATACGCCGGACCATCGGCGATGGATCGCGGGCAGCCTCGGACAATGTGGCCAATGTCGCGCTGCTGCGAAACACCACCAGCGCGTCCAAGGCGCTGGCTCGAATCGTCTCGACCTTATCGTGCGTGGCCTCCGCCAGAGCGGACAAGGAAGCCGGTCCACCCATGAGCTGCAGGGCCTGAACCACGCTTTCCCGGACTTCCGCTTCGGGATCTGTTTTCAAAAGTTGCGTCAAAGCCGCAATGGCTTCGGTCCGGCGCATATATCCAAGCGCACGAACGGCCAACACCCGAACATAAGAATCTTGATCGGCAAGCGCTTCCAGCAAGGCGGGCGCCGCATGTTTGTCCTGAAGAACGCCTAACTGTTGGGCCGCTTCCCGGCGTTGGACGACTTTAGTGGACTTTAAGCCAGCAAGGGCCTTCTGAAGACTGCTATCCCCCCAAACAGGGAGACTCGACCGAAAAAGACAAACAAGCAATACAGCGCGACGAAAATGCATCCCTTTCAAGGCCCCTATGTTGAGCGGAATAGCCACTGAGGGGCATATTGTAACTTTTCACCGTCTCAACAGCAACAAATCTCCAGCACATGCCGAATTTAAAAGCACCTCTATAATTTGCATTGATTTAACAGTACTGTAACTGCGGTGTAACAATAAAAAGGCACACTTTGAACATGAAACGGCTTAAACACCCATGGGCTTTTGTCCTCTTCCTGATCACTCAACTGACCTGCAACAGTTCCATGACCTATGCAGGCACACTACGGAATGTTGCGACCTATAGGGGCATCGGCGGTGTCTTGAACGCGCGGGTGGGACCAGGCCCGGCGGGAAGCGAGCGTTACTACGTCAGTTTGACGTACACCCCCGAAACCCTGGAACTACTGGCCATCAATCCGGACAACGGCCAGGTTCAGGTGTATCCCAATCCCCCCACCCCCGAACCGCGCGAAGCGGGCGCCTGGGCGGTCGTCACTGGACCCGACAATCTTCTTTATTTAGGCACGCAACCCGGTGCACGACTCTTTCGGCTGGATCCAAACGGCTCGAGCGGATTGGAAGATCTCGGAAAACCCAGCGTCAGCGAGTCCGACATCTGGCAGCTGGCCGTGGGAAGCGACCAGAAAATTTATGGGTGCACGTTTCCACACGCCAAATTGATCCGCTATACCCCTAGCACGCAACTCAAAGAAGACCTGGGCCGCATGGATAATGCACAAAAATATGCCCGCTACGTGGCTGCCAGCAACGACGGGTTTGTCTATGTCGGCATCGGCAGCACCCGCGCAGCCATCGTCGCCTACGAAATCGCGACAGGTCAGAAACAGGACATTACAATCGGTAGTCCGGTCGTCGGGTTTGGCGTTGTAGTCAAAGCCTCGGATGGAAAAGTTTACGCCCGTGTCGGATCGCAAGTCTACTCCGTCAATCAATGGACGCTGACGCCGCGGGCAGGCAATTTGCCCGCGGAAGTGAAAAACCGGTTTTCAGACGGCCGCACCATCGCCGTAGACACAGAAGCCAAAACGATCCGCGTGACAACACCCGGCAATCCCCCTCAACAGTTTCCCTTAAACTATACGGGACGCCCCTTGAGCATCTTTCGCTTGGGGACCGGTCCAGACCAACGGATTTACGGCAGCGGCGTCATTCCTGGACGCCTCCTGCAGGTGAATCCGCAATCCAGCCAATTGTCGGTGATCGGGCCGCTTGGACAGGGCGAGGTTTATACGTTTTTAAAGCATGGGAGTCATCTCCTGGCTGCAGGATACGGGACATTGGCCCCCTTGATGCGCTACGATCCAGCCCTTCCGTATTCGGCCTCAAACCCGATGGAGGTGCATTTTTCTGGAGAACAATCCACGTGGCGGCCGCACGCCATGATCACAGGACCGGACAACCGCGTGTACGTGGGAGCTTTGGCGGGATATGGTCGATTAGGCGGTCCATTAACGATCTGGAATCCCGCCAATGACCAGGTGAAAAATTTCGACCACCTCATTACCTCTCAGAGTGTCGTCGCGCTGACCTTTTCGAACGGTCTACTCGTGGGCGGAACCAGTATCAAAGGGGGCAGTGGAACGACACCGACAGAAACGCAAGCCAAACTGTTTCTCTGGGATCCTGTCACTGAGACGAAACTGATGGAAGCCTTCAGCGTGCCGGGCGTTAATACCTTCAATAATTTCATCACGACACCCGATGGCCTGGTTTTCGGATTTGCCGATCGCAAATTGTTTACATTCGATGTACTCCAACGTTCCATCACCTATCTCCAGACTATTCCCACGATCAGTCCGCCAGTATACGGCAGCTTAACTCTGGGGCCTGACGGACGGGTCTGGGGTATTTCCGCGGAAGGACTCTTCACGATTGATC
The DNA here is from genome assembly GCA_964506645.1 of uncultured Elusimicrobia bacterium. Taxonomy (GTDB): domain Bacteria; phylum Elusimicrobiota; class Elusimicrobia; order 2-01-FULL-59-12; family 2-01-FULL-59-12; genus CAZDML01. The sequence goes on from CAZDML010000101.1 coordinate 3,877, forward strand.
CGGTCAGCAAGGACATCAAGGTCGTAGTCCCGCGGCCGGGCTCCGACATGAGTGGAATGGCGCTTCAAGGGAATCATTTTTATTTCGCGTCCGATTGCACCGTTTATGAATATTCTCTCGATTTGATTAACCCGACCGTCGACCCTCCACTGGTAGACACACGCGCAGCCGCGCCGGTCTCTGTATATCCCAATCCCTGGGACGCCCGTCGTCATGCAGGACTTGCGCTCACGTTTAGCGGAATACCTCCGGAGGATGAAGTCAAAATTTTTAACATTGCCGGCCAGTGGGTCAATACCCTTCGCGCGGGGAACCTCACCACGCCATGGAATCTGACGAATAGCGACGGAGAGCGGGTGGCCTCTGGACTCTATTTTTTTACAGCACATAACGTCCAAGGACAAAAATCGCGAGGCACCTTCGCCGTTATCCGCTAAATTAATTTCCATACATAAAAAAAGACCCCGATGCCTATCCGGCAACGGGGTCTTTTGATGTTCTGAAACGTTCTACGCTTTAACGCCTTGCTTCAACGCATTCAAAGCGGCGTCATAGTTCGGATGGCTGGCGACTTCTTTCACGTACTCCACATACTGGACGGTGTCTGAAGCATCCACAATGAAGATCGCGCGCGAGGAAAGGCGCAGTTCCTTAATAAGCGTTCCGTAGGCCTTTGAGAACGACATGTCGCGATGGTCAGACAAGGTCTTGAGGTTCTTAATGCCAGCCGTCTGGCAGAATCGGCCCTGGGCAAACGGCAAGTCCGCGCTGATGACGAGCGTTTCTACGCCCGAGAGCTTCGCGGCTTCTTCGTTAAAACGACGAGTTTCGGCGTCACAAATGGGGGTATCTAAGGAAGGAACCGCGACGATCAAGCGGGTTTTGCCCTTGCTCGAGGCCAGACTGACGGCCGCTAAGCCTTCGCCTAATGCCGTAAATTCGGGTGCCTTTTGACCGACTTTGATCTCCGGACCGATCAGGGTCAGGGGATTGCCTTTGAAAGTTGCTGCGCCTTTACGTTCTGTATCCATGGTTCCTCCTAAATGTTTGGAAAAAAGTGAATCTTGACCATTATAGTAATAATTAGGCAGCGCTCGCTAAACGGGAAGTCCATCGATGTTCTTTGAGCTGTGGGAGGGTATAGAAAACCACGAAGGCCGCCATCAGCGCAAGGGCCCAGATTGGCGCATGGGAAGACCCGGGGGCCATCGAAAAGGAAAGAAAGCCGCCCATCATGCCAGAGATCTGGGTTGTCGTAGCGACCTCGCGCATCGCATGAAGGGTCTCCTGTGTTTTCTGTTGTTGCTTGTCCGCGATGTGCTTGAAAGCAAGCACTTGTGCTGCAATGAGCTTGGCCTGATCGGCCATCAGTGGAATCGTCACCCCTTCCCGTGTCACCGGATGGATGCCTAAATAGAAGAATCCGTAACGGCGTTGCCCTCTCGACCCTTGCGCTTCTAACAAATCGGTATTCATCATGACCTGGCCATCTTTAATTCCCAATTTCTGCTGCTTCAGAAACTCTACGGGAGGGCTGAAACCCGCGCAGATATAACACTTATCGTAAGGGATCGTATGCTCGAACCCTTCTTCGTCCACGTAGTGAATCGTGTTTTCCGTAAATTGTGTTACTTTGACGTGGGTCAATAGCGTCAATTGCGCATCATCCGTGTGGGGCTGATCGCGCCAACCAAAAAGCCCTCCTGCCACCTCCCCCCTCTTGCCCTGCCGGTACTCCGGGTCCGGATCGGTGGGCACACCGGTTTTGTCTTTCCAGCGCAGGACATCGCGAACCATCAGCGTCACGCTTTTCACTGTTTTCCGGAAATGAAACAGTGCCAAGCGGAGCCCTGTGGCGCCGCCCCCCAGAATGACAATACGCTCTGTCGACATTTCATCAGGTTTGGGAAGATCACTGTCGTTGGCCAGATGGAAAATTTTATCTGGAAATTCTTCCTCTCCCGGGATTCCCAGATGGCGCGGATGATTGATCACGCCCATGGCACTCACCACCGTACGAGCTTTCCATTCTTTGGTTTCGCCTGTAGCAAGATCCGTGGCGACCACCCGCCAGAGCGGGTGGGCGGGCGTTCCCTCCCAGAGGATGTGTTCCACCTTGTGTTGTTCATAAATCCGGTGCTTAAACCCGCGCTGCGCCACGTACTCGTTCATAAACGCCAAGATACTCTCGACCTTGGTTAATTCCCGACCGTGGTAAAACCGTTTTCCGGGAAAGTCGGACGGCATAAAACGAATTCGAAGCGCCTGGGGAATTTTTTTCCAAGAGGCTCCAATTTCCTCTTTTTCAAGAACGACAAAATTCATACCGTGATCCGTCAGATATTTTCCGAGCATCAAACTGGCAGGACCCGCACCCACCAAAAGCGTATCGAGCACATCGCTGGACTCAGGCTCTACCACAGGCTCCTCGGGAAGATTCGAAATATATGTTCGTACCGTTTCACGCAACCCCACATTTAACGGCGTCGCTCTCGGCAATCCCCAGAGTTTATTCTGAAGGCCCGTGTTCATTAAAAATCCGTAGCGAGCAGCCTGCTTAACGATCTTGCCCGGGGTGTCCCGGTGCAGCTGTTGAAGAATGATCCGAGCAATCCTCAGTGAACCAACCGCTTTGGTAAGTGCAATATTAATCACGCGCGGAAGAGCCCGCGGCCGAACGGCTATTCCGGTTAAGAAATTAGCGAGGTCATAGAGATAACTGTACTGCCGCTCTTCCAACCGCACCGCCATCGGACCCGCGCGTAGCGCCTGTTCAATAAAGTAAGACGATTGGGATCCCGCGCGATCTCCCGGGCCGTACACATGCGCCAGCCTCAAGGATATACCCTGCGGTTGTTGAGCCACAAAATATTCTCCGAGATACTTGGATAGACCGTATATGTCGTGCTGCAACAAACGAGGCAGGGGGTAACGTTCTAAATGACTGCGGACAAAATCCCTCGGATCCTGCTTTGTTTCTCCGTGCATCAGCGCATAGGCAAAAGCCTCAAACTCCTGTTCGGTCGCCCGAATCCACGCCGCGGCTTCCGGCTCCTCAAAAACAGGAAGCGAATCCTCTTCCGCCACGCTGATATCGCGAAACCCGTTCGCCGCATAGACACCGATCGACGACAGAAAAATTAACCGTTTATCGCCCGCTGCCACTGCGACCAATGCCGTTCCCAGTGCATTCACAGCCAAGGCTTCTGCGGGGTTTTTGTTCGCAACGGCGGGCTGAATGGCCGCGGCATGGTAAATGAGATCGGTTTGAGCGGCAAACGCCTTCAATGCATCTGCATTTAAGAGATCGCCAGACCCCTGACGCGTGAACTCAGCGACTGTCATCCCGCGAGCACGCAGTTTCTGCGTTAACGCGGCGCCGATGAATCCCGCAGCACCCGTCACGCCGACTCGCGGCCTCTGCTCGCTTGTTCCGCCCGGCACCCTGGCGGCGATGCTGGCTACAAGCCAATGGTTACGCAAGGCAAAAGCGTTATAAAGCGCATGGAGTCCGATCGATAACAGCAGGGCGTCGGAATGGGAAAGCATTGTCCACGACATGAACGGAACAGCAAAGAGAAATCCCTGAGCCACATGCTGCATAAAAATGCGGGCCGGGTTCTCGGTGGGGATTTTCGAAAGTTTTCGTACTAGCATATG
>CAZDML010000102.1:0-7381 GCA_964506645.1 uncultured Elusimicrobia bacterium
CCACGGCTTGAATCTTCTCTGCTTCTTCATCGGGAATTTCACAGTCAAATTCTTCTTCGAGCGCCATGACCAATTCCACGGTGTCGAGCGAATCAGCGCCAAGATCGTTCACAAAGGAGGCCTGGGGATTCACTTCTGAGGCGTCCACGCCTAATTGTTCAACGATAATTTCTTTTACTCGAGCTTCCACATCTTGTACTTGCGCCATTTGCTAGCCTCCTTCAGGTTAGACTAAATATACATTCCGCCATTCACTGCCAAAATCTGACCCGTCATATAAGACGAATCTTCGGTGCTCAGGAAAAGAACCACTCGTGCGACATCTTCAGGTTCTCCAAGTCTCGCCAGCGGGATAAGCTCAGTCAACTTCTTCTTTTGCTCATCCGACAAGGCATCGGTCATTCGGGTACGAATAAAGCCCGGTGCCACGGCGTTCACTAAAATGTTGCGGGAGGCGAACTCTCTCGCGCATGTCTTGGTGAGGGCAATAACTCCCCCCTTGGAAGCGGAGTAATTGGCCTGTCCGGCGTTTCCCATCTGGCCCACTACGGAGGCGATATTCACAATCCGCCCTTTACGAGCCTTCATCATGGGTCGGCATACAGCTTTGGTGCAGTTAAAAACGCCTTTTAAATTCACACCTAAAACGGCGTCCCACTCATCATCGCCCATGCGCATCAGCAAATTATCTTTGGTGATGCCCGCGTTGTTGACAAGTATATCAATCTTTCCAAACTTGTCAAGCGACTGCTCGACGAGCTTTTCACAATCCGCAAAGCTCACTACGTTGCTTTTTACGCCGATGGCTTGAATTCCTTTTAACTGGGCAATTTCCTTGGCTGTGGCCTGAACGGACTCTTCATTGACGTCCGAAAGGACGAGATTACAGCCTTCTGCGGCCAGCATCAGCGCAATGGCTTTGCCGATTCCCTGCGCTCCGCCCGTTATGAGTGCAACTTGATCTTTGAGTTTCATGCTTTTACCCCTATCTGTTGAATAGATTCTACGGATTCGGTCGTGTGAACCTGAAATTGCTTGTTAATTTTCTTGGCAAGCCCAGCGAGGACGCGGCCTGAGCCGGTTTCGACAAAGGTCGTATAACCCTGAGCGCCCAGAGTGTTCATGGTTTTGACCCATTGCACGGCATGATCGAGCTGCTGAATCAGGGTCGACTGGATAGAGCCTACATCGGAATGGAGCATGCCATCAGCGTTCATACAGATCGGTACAGAGGGGTTGCGAAACGGCGTTTTTTTGAGGATTTCAGCCATGGCCAACGCCGCTTCCTTCATTAAAGGAGAATGGAAAGCCCCGGAGACATTTAAGGGAATGACGCGCTTGGCGCCTTTTTGGCTGGCCAGAGTTTTTGCTGCTTCGATGGCGGCCGCTTCCCCCGCGATCACTATCTGTTCAGGGCTGTTAAAGTTGACGGGAACAACCACTCCCTGAGCACTGGCTTCCTGGCACACGGCTTGCAAGGTTATTTCATCCATACCCAAAATAGCGGCCATGGCACCCGGTCGTTTCTGTCCCGCTTCGGCCATCAGTCGCCCGCGTTCGCGCACGAGCTTGAGTCCTTCTTCAAAGGAAAATACTCCCGCAGCGGTCAGGGCTGCGTACTCTCCGATGCTGTGACCGGCAACGGCATACGCTCCTTCCGGAACGATGCTCAATTTTTTAAGGACTTCAAAGGTGGCCACGGCAGTCGTGTAGAGCGCGGGCTGCGCGACGTCGGTCTGACGCAAACGGTCTTCCGGGCCTTCTTTGCATGCGGCAAGTAAGTCCCATCCCAAGATGCCCTGGGCTTCTAAGAAAATAGCTTTAGCTTCGGGGTAGGTGTCGGTCAGCGCGACGCCCATGCCGATGGCTTGTGAGCCTTGTCCGGGAAAGATAAACGCAGTATTGGACATAGTCAGTTCCTTAAAATTGAATGACGCTGGCACCCCAGGTAAGCCCGGCCCCAAACGCCACGAGTTCGATGAGGTCGCCCTCACGGACGCGCCCTTCGCGTCGCGCTTCATCCAGCGCGACAATGGTGGTTGCGGCCGACATATTGCCATATTTCTGAAGATTCACAAAGACCCGCTCACGTGGCACCTTCACGCGCTCGGCGATCGCTTCGATGATCCGAAGATTGGCCTGGTGTGGAATAAGAAGATCGAGATCGGTGTCTTTTTTGTCTGCCAGCTTAAGCGCCTGATTGACAGCGTGAATCATGCGTGTGACCGCGAGCTTAAAGACTTCTTTGCCTTCCATGTGAATCGTTCCGCCTGTTTTAACGCAAAGAATATCGGTGTGCGTGGGATCGGATTCGACATAGGTTGAGAGGATCCCGCCGGGACCCGCCTTGCGCTGAAGAACGGCGGCGCCTGCCCCGTCTCCGAAAAGCACGCAGGTGTTGCGGTCTTTCCAGTCCGTAATGGCTGACATCTTTTCGGCGCCGATCAATAAAGCGGTTTTGTAGAGTCCGCTCTCCAGCATCCCGCGGACGTTGGCCAGACCAAAGAGAAATCCGCTGCAGGCGGCCGAGATGTCGAACGCCGCGCCTTTAATGCCAAACGCTTTCTGAACGAAACAGGCTGTAGACGGAAAAAACATTTCCGGTGTGGCCGTGGCCACCACCACAAGATCAATAACTTCCGGTTTAATTTTTGCGTTTTCGATGGCTTTTTGGGCGGCTTTGATGGCGAGGTCAGCGGTGGTTTCACTTTTGGCGGCGATACGGCGTTCCTTAATACCAGTCCGAGTCACAATCCACTCATCGGAAGTTTCCACCATCTTTTCTAAGTCGTGATTGGTCATCACATGCGCCGGCACGTAGGCGCCGGTGCCGATGATGTGGACGCGTTGTTTAGGAGTCGACATGGAAATTAAAGAGATTTGAGAAGATTGGAAACGATGCTGTGGGAGTTGTGAACGCGGTCGAGTTCTTTGCGGATTTCGTGGTTGATATCTTTTTGTACGAAATCGCCAGCCACGCGGATGGCGTTGCGGATGGCCTTGGGGTTCGACTTGCCGTGGCAGATGATGCAGACGCCATTCACGCCAAGAAGCGGGGCGCCGCCGTATTCGGCATAGTCGATGCGCTTATGAACGTCTTTCAAAGCGCCGCGGAGAAAGAGGCCGCCCAGCATGGCGATCGGGTGGGCTTTCATGGCTTCCTTAATAATAGAAATCATGCCTTCGGCCATGCCTTCGGCAAACTTGAGGACGATGTTCCCCACGAATCCATCGCAGACCACAACGTCCGCTGTGCCTTTGGGAATATCGCGGCCTTCCACATTGCCGATGAAGTGCGGCATGTGTTCACGAAGCAGTTCTGCCGCGCCCAGACTCAGTTCATTGCCTTTGGTCGGTTCTTCGCCGATGGAGAGAACGCCGATCTTCGGGTTTTCGCGATTAAAAATATGTTTCACAAACTGACTGCCCATGACGGCAAACTGCAGAAGATGCTTCGGTTTGCAGTCGACGTTGGCGCCTGCGTCCGTGACCACGCACAGACCTTTCACCGTAGGCATGAGTGTTGTGATGGCCGGGCGGTGGACGCCGGGAAGTCGGCGCAGATGCCACAGCGCAGCAGCCATGGCGGCGCCGGAATTGCCGGCAGACACCATCCCGTCGGCCTTATGTTCGGCTACGAGACGGGCGGCGACCATGATGGAGGAATTGGGCTTTTGACGGCAGGCGGACGCTGGACTTTCGTCCATGCCGACGACGGTATCGCTATGCTCGATGGAAATAGGCAGGGAGGACGGAGCGCTTAAGCGCTTGAGCTCGTTACGAAGGGTGTCCGTATCGCCCACCAGAATAATCTGGTGTCCAAAATCGCGGGCGGCAATAATCGCGCCTTCAATAATGGATTGAGGGGCGAAATCTCCCCCCATGGCGTCTACGGCGATTCGGATGTCTTTCGGTTGGGTCAACCTTCTTGCCCTTTGGATTTCTTTTCTTTAACAGCGACGACGAGCTGGCCGTTGTAAAAGCCGCAGCCTGGACAGACCCGGTGCGGTACGTGCATCGAGCCGCACTGCTTGCATTTGGAGAAGTTGCCGATCTCCAGACGCTTCCAGTGGGCGCGACGGCTGTCGCGACGGGATGCGGAATGGTGTTTTTTAGGATTTGCCATGGTAGTCCTCTTGTTTGTAGTTAAAAAGTTCGTCCGGCTTGAAGTAGTAAGCGATTTCGCGATCCGCCGATTTCACCGAGTCGGAGCCGTGAACGGCATTATAGCTCTTGTCGGTTCCGTACTGCTGACGTAGCGTTCCAGGGGCCGCCTGCTTGGAATCGGTTGCCCCAAGGAGTTCACGTGCTTTTAAGACCGCGTTTTCCCCTTCCCAGGCCATCGCCACGATCGGAGCTGATGTCATAAAGGTCACAAGACCATCAAAGAACGGCTTCCCTTTGTGTTCGGCGTAGAACCCTTCGGCTTGTGCGCGGGTCTGGCGGAACATGCGCAGGCCCAGGAGACGAAACCCGCTGGATTCGAACCGATTCACGATGCTGCCAACGTTGTGTTTACAGATGGAGTCGGGTTTGGCCAGGATGCAGGTACGTTCGATGGCCATTAGTGGGCCACCGCTGTGAGTTTGGCCAGCTTATCTGCGATCGCCGATCCCATGTCGCTCGTCCCGGCTTTGCCGCCCAAGTCGTAGGTGACATGTTTGCCTTCTTTGATGACATCGGAAATCGCTTTTTCCATGTTCTTGGCGGCCTGCGCTTCGCCGAGATGTTCCAACATCAATACCGCAGAGAGCAGTAGGGCCGTGGGATTAACTTTGTTCATGCCCGTATACTTGGGCGCTGAACCGTGAACGGCTTCGAACATCGCATCCGTCGTGCCCATGTTGGCGCCTGGGGCGATGCCCAGACCGCCGATGAGACCGGCGCAGAGATCCGAGAGAATGTCACCGTAGAGGTTCGGAAGTACGATCACGTCATAAAGTTCAGGTTTCTGCACCAGCTGCATGCACATATTGTCGACCAAGCGTTCTTCGTACTCGATCTTCCCGTCGTACTTCTTGGCGACTTCTCGGGCCACTTCGTAGAAGAGGCCGTCCGTGCATTTCATGATATTGGCTTTGGTGACGGCCGTGACTTTTTTACGGTTATGCTTTACGGCATAATCGAACGCGTATTTGACAATGCGTTCTGTTCCAAATCGTGAGATCGGCTTAATGGAGATCGCGGCGTTTGGATAAATTTTGTCCTTGGCCATATCGATGATTTTGTTGGCTTCGGCCGATCCCGCTGGCCATTCGACCCCGGCGTAAAGATCTTCCGTGTTCTCGCGGACGAGCACGAGGTCGACGTTTTCGTAGCGGGTTTTCACGCCCGGGTAAATTTTGCAGGGGCGCACGCAGGCGTAGAGCTCAAGCTGCTTGCGGAGCGCCACGTTCACGCTACGAAATCCCGTGCCGATCGGAGTCGTAATCGGACCCTTCAGAGCAACATGCGTCTTTTTAATGGACGGAACAACGTTGTCCGGCAGCGGTGTGCCGGCTGTTTTCATAATGTCGACGCCCGCTTCGACTTGTTCCCACTGAATCTGCACGCCCGTGGCGGCGACAACTTTCTGAACTTCCCGCGCCAGATCTGGACCTGTCCCATCGCCGGGAATTAAAGTGACGTGATACGCTTTGCTCATGACATTCTCCTGTTTCTAGACAATAAAAAATCACCGGAGCGCGAGCTCCAGCGATTCAAAACTGGACGTATTATCGTAAGTTTTTCACTCTTCCGTCAAGAGACGGCGATCAGGCAGCAGTTTGCAATTGACGAAAAACCGGCTGGCTCGTTCTGAAGAGTGAGAGCACGATCGCGGCAATCCTGTGGAAAAAGCCCATGAATCTATCTTCTGGTATGGGCGACTCTATGTGCGAAGATTCCGGGTTTTCTAGAGCGGCACTCCCCTCCGTCTTTGGAGCGAGTGTGTAGAGCGCGTAGCGATCACGCATCGTGATGGTGTCTTTGGTCTCCACAAGCGTCCACTGCGGAAAGCGTTGGAAGAGTGGGTTCACTACTTTGAGATCGTGGGTATATGACAGGTAAAGACGTCCTCCTGCTCTTAATAACGCCGCGCCTTCTCTGAGAAGCGTTTTAATCAGGTGCTGATCCGGGTCGCCATAGTTCTGCCGCACCAGGTGTGAAATGCGCTCATGCTCTCGGAAGGATTTCGGTCCTGGAGGACACGAAAGAATAAAGTCGTAGGGAGCTCCCTCTTTCGGGAGTTCTGTCGAGGACTCTTCCCAGGGGATGATGTCTAGTTGCTCAGGCGCAACACCCATGCGAGCGGCATTCAGACGCGCGTTCCAGACCGCCAGCGGGTTTGCGTCGTAAGCTACGACATGGCGTGCGCCCTTCTGGATAGCGCGTAAAGCGGCGATCCCAGTTCCGGTTCCAGCGTCGAGGCCGGTTTTATCTTTCACATTGGGAAAATAGAACATTAATTGGCCGCTGGAATTGAATTCTTCTCCCTCCTCTCCAGGGTACATCGGGCGAAAAACGCCACGAAACGTCACAATCGGTTTATTGAACCAGGGGGTCTGTACGAGCTCATAGGCGGGGCCGTACATAAAAGGAAGCTTATTCTTTAGCAGTTTGTTGAGCGCCTCATCGGGACTAAAATACCGCTGATCCAGCACAATCGCGAATGCGCGAGTTCCTTCCTGCGGACCGTGATAGATGGCACGAGGCCGGCCGTCTTGCAGAATCAACGACAACGTGTCGCCGGGAAACAGAACCACCGGATCCATGAACCCTGCCCAGAGCGTATCGTTGTCTTCCGTGATTGGAATGGAAACCAACGACCATCCCTTCGGATGAGCGGCGGCAGTCGATTGCCATTCCACCCCGAGGGCCTTGAGCAGATATTCTTTTTCTAAGGTGCCGTTAAATTCATCTTCTTGAGAGATCGGTGGGTTCAGGCGGTGGGACTCTCCGCTGGGGCCTCCTCTCCCGCCGGATTCTGCCCCCATGAACAGCGGTCCTGTGTGAATAGGAATACCATGCGCAGTCGCGAGCTGCGGCCAGAAAGGGCGGACTTGAAAAATACGTTGGAGCTCAGAAAGTGCTTCGAGTGATAGTGCTTGAGACCAGAAGAGTTCTGCGTGTTGTGTGTTGTGTGCTGAGGAGACTGCGGGTGTTGCACTCTGTATCCAACCCTGAGCACCGGCCAGAGCGGGATGAAATATCATTGCGAGCACGAGTGTTGCTGCAATGATTTTTTGCGGTCGTCTCATGCGGCGGTTTTTAGGAGAATCGAACGACTGTGCGAATGATATTGATGGAGAGCAGAATAGGCGAGTAGGGCCAGACCAGTAAGGACGAGTGGAAGATTCCATTTTTGCTCACCAAATCCCAAGAACATTTGCGGTGCTCCCAG
>CAZDML010000103.1:0-7285 GCA_964506645.1 uncultured Elusimicrobia bacterium
GGCGACGCCCTCGATGACTGGTAAGGGACTGGCATCAACCAGTTTTTCTAGCGTCTCGGCGCCAATGCCGTAATGCATTTTAATGGCGCTGCGAATGTCAGATTCGGAGGCGAAGACTGCCGCGATCTCCTGGCGAAGCACGATGCGTAACTCATCCAAGAGTTCAGCATTGTCCGGTTCGGTCACGGCCACGGTCAAGACCCCGTTTTCTTTACGCAAAGGAACGAGGGGATAGTGGGTGGCTATCTTGGCAGACACTTCTTGGGTGATAACAGAATCAATGGAAAGGGCCATCATGCTCTTCCTCCAAAAAGCCGTTTGAAGAATCCTCTTTTCTTGGGGGTGCCATCGGGCTGGAGATCGAGGCGGTTTTGCACCTCTTCCGTAATTTCGTCCCCCTTCACGATATGCGGCGTTAAAAAGATGACGAGTTCAGTTTTCTGATCCGTAACGGAGTGACTCCGGAAGAGAATGCCGAGCAACGGAATTCGCTGCAGGAAGGGAACGCCCGTATCCGTTTTCACTTTGCTGTTCTCCATGAGCCCGCCAAGAACCACGGTGAAACCGTCTTTCACGACAAGGCTTGCTTCGGCCTCCGAGACACGGATGATGGGAATGGAACTGCCGTCATCGGTCGTAATCGTACTTTCCACCGAGCTGACTTCTGGCTTTACTTTCATGGTGACCGTTCCGTCGTCTCCGATGGATGGGGTTACGGAGAGTTTGACTCCCGTATCGAGAAATTCGACGTTGGAGGTGGTGATGGGGTTGGAGGTAGTGCTCCCAACGTTGAGCAATGTTTTTGTAATTTTGGCGGCTTTGCTGCCGACATGGATCTTCGCTTCCTGATTATTGAGTGCCATAACACGCGGTGCAGAGAGGAGATTGGTTTTCCCAATCGTTTCCAGGAGGTTGATGACCGCGTTGAAGTTGGGTTTTTCCAGGATTCCAATATTAGCGGTGATGCCTTGTGCCGTGACCGCACCGGCGGTCACGGGGGCTTTGGCGATGGTGTTCTGCGTGAGCGTTCCCAGCAGGCGATAGCCGTTGAGCTGCCCTAAGACCGTGGTCCAGTTAACCCCCTGCCAGCTCACACCTGATTGAGAGCTCTTGTTCAGTACCACCTGCATGATTTTGGCTTCAATCAGCACAGATTTGTGCCGCACATCGAAGGTTTTAATGACTTGGGCGATTTGATCCAGACGGGCGGGGTTGTCTTCGACCAAAAGACTGTTCGAACGTTTATCGAATTGGATGCTGCCGTACTCCTTGCTGACAAACGGGATAATTTTAGGTTCCAAGTCGTCCACGGTCGCATAATTGAGCCGAAAGACGCGCATCTCTTTGGGCACATCAAACGGAGATATCTTTTCTTTCATTTTGGCCAGGGCCGCGGGCGTATCCTCGATGAGGAGTGTGTTGGTGACTTCGTCTACCGTGATTGATCCGACTTTACTCTTTAACGGTTCCAGCATCTCTTTGGCGGCTCTGGCCTTGGCGTGAGAAAGCACGAGACTGTAGCTCTCCGTTTTTTTTGCGAACGGAATACCGTAAATCCTTTCATAATCTTGGCTCGTCATAATTTCAACGAGGTCTCCCTCTTTGGCATAGGCCAGGTCGCGGCTGTTTAAAATGGCTTTGAGCGCTTCCCAAAATTCCACATTGTTGAGCAGTAAGGTCACGCGCCCGCTGACATTGCGATCAATAATCAGATTAATCCCCTGTTGCTTTGAAAGCATTTTTAAAACTTCCACCACATCCATTTCTCGAAGATCCAGAGAGACGGGTTTTCCTACGGGCGCCAGGGACGGCGTCGGTGTGATGGCCATACCGGGAGTGATGCTGGGAGGCGTGAGTGTTTGTGACGTCGCCTCGGTCGTGCCGTCGTCCCGGAATTGTGTTATCCGGGACCCATCAGGAATCGTGGGCCCCGGCTTACTATCCGCCGGGGCGACAACTTGACCTTCGGCGGCCGGCACAACCCCGTACGTTGAAATCACCACCGGAAATACGCCTTGTGGAAGTGCTCCCCCCTCTTCGGCATGGAGCCAAGAGACACAGAGAAGCAATGGAATTAAAAGCCATTTCAGATTTCTCATAGTTGCCTCACAAGGTTAAATCGTAGCGGTCCTCACCTGAACTCAATGTCACGCGGCCGCTGGAGATGGCGGAAATCTTCACATCGTCTTCCACGGTTTGATCTGTTTTAAAGGTGTGGGTCTGCTGGCTGTTTAAATCTTCCAGAACCGCTTCCTCCGCCATAATGCCGACGAGTCGCCAGTGCGACAGACGCTGGCTTAAAGGAATCTTGGGCGGTGGAGGCGGAAGCGGCACGGCAGCTATTTTCGGCGCGGGCGGTTCGGGCGCTATGAGCGGGCGAAAGAGGTTGCGCTGCACAACGTCTGTCATTGAGAGGACACGGCTTTTCTTCTTCGTGACAGAAGGCTCAGCCCCCTGGGGCAAGTGACGCGCTAGCGCTCGATGCGGCGTGGGCCTTAGACTTTCTACCCCAAGCGCAAGAATCGCAAGACCGCTCATGGCGAGAAGTGCCCGATTCATTATTTGCGGTTTCGTAAGCGTAGGCATTGTTTCATCCTTGTATCCACATGGAGAGTGTGCTGGACAAAAAAAATCAGCCGATCAATGAGCGAATTTCCTTAAGCCCCTTGCCTTCCTGTCTAAATTGGCGAATTTTAAGAAGTCGTTCTACTGTTCCCTCGTCAAAATAGCGGTACCGCGTATGGGGGCCCCGTCCGCACTCCTGGAGAAGTCCTTCTTTCAAATAATGCTCCACGGTATAGACCGAATGCCCGGTCGCCCGCGCGAGATCCTTGACGAGATAGATCATCTTGAATGGCTTTTCTGGAATCATGGTGCTACTGGAGCAATAGCACTCAAGGAGGGTAAGCCCAATAGGCCTTAGGGCCTATTTTAAAGAAGGAGGGTGTGTGTTGAGTTGAGTGAACTTAGCGAAGTGCTGCCGTAAGGACTGAAAAGTCACCGAAGTTTTTTCGGTCTTTGATTTGAATTTTAGCGGGCAGCTGAGATTCAAAAAGGCCAATGTCCGTATTTCGAATCGGAATATAGACGTGTGCACTAGGCTGAACATTTTCCCAGGTTGTGAATTCCTTGGCATGAACCCGGTAGTAACGAAAGGCCATCGAATTGTAATCCAGAGTGGAAATGTTGAAGTAATCGTCTGGTGACGCCATCGATTGAATGTATTGATGCATCACTTTCCACGGAGCTTTTTGGTAATGAAAATAGTAATGACTTAATAAAAACAGGCATCCTCCAACCCAGCATAGACCTAAAAACGTAAAAACACGTCGAACGCTATGGTGAGGCGGTAAGACAAAAGCGGTAGAGATCGCGATGAGATAGGCCGGAAGCCCTAAGATGGTATAGCGATCGCCATTATAGATGGGCCGAAAACGAGAAATGATAAATGCGAGGGAAAACGGAATAATCAGGGCCGTCATCGCGATGCGAAACGCTGTTTTATTTCGAGCCATGGCATAAACAAGAAGTGCGGTTGTGAAAAGTACGATGGGCCATCGCGCATCCGTTCCTACACCAACCCAGGAATGCCCAGCACTGACTTTTATTCCAGAGAGAGCCCCTACCGTAATCAAGATATCTTTGAGGGAGGTCGGTCTCATGTGGTTGTAAATCGGTTTTTGAAGTTGGTCGTGTAACACCGGTAGCCAAGGAAGGTATAGGAGCCCCAGGCCTACATAGACAGACAAGCCTAGCCTAGAGAGATGTTTTTGGGAAATCCAGGTGCCCACAGACCATGCGCCCTGAGAAAAGACAAGCATCGGGAACCAGTTGTGTGTGTACATCCCTAGAAGAGAAAAGAGTCCATACAGGAGCCAGTCACGCGGCCGGTCTTCTTGCATGGCCAGCTCCCAAAAGAAAAGTGATCCGAGCGAAAGGAGCGGGACCAGAGAATACATGCGAAGTTCCTGCGAATACAGGACATCCATGGGTGAAACGGCCATCAGAAGAGTCGCCCATAAGGCTATTTCTCTTGAAAAAAGACGTTGGGCGGCAAAGAAAGTGAATAAAACGAGCAATGAGCCGAACGTTGCCGATGGAACCAGAAGCCAGAAATCACTGTATCCAAAAAGGAGATAAAAACAGCGGACGATGTAGTGATAGATAGGAGGAGAGGCTAGGATGACGCGATGCATTTGTGGGAATGGGGCCGTTGCATCGAAAAAGTTAATAAATTCATCGAGCCAGAAACTATGCTGGCCTAAATGGAAGAAGCGCAGGAAAATACCGCCGGCGAGAATGGCTATTAGATAGGGGTGTTTTTTCTCTGAGGCTGAGGTCATATAGGAAGTGTTGTAGGAAAATTTCTTACAACTGTCCAATACCGTTAGACCATGGGCTCAATTCAGCGTTTCATATAGGGTTAGTTCTTTTTGCACCACACCACATTTCGAAAGGGCGGGAGGGTACTGCTGGTGCCAGTGACACCCCCATGATTGTGATTGCCGGCCTGATTGGTCGTGAAAGGATGCGTATGACGTTGCCCTGATTTGGCTAAGCGACTGTCCCCCACATCGTCCATAAAGTAGACATTGGGATTAAAGGGTCCGGACCCTGCAGTGACCCCAATGCGACCGTACAGAGTTGCTTCATCGGATGTTCCTGAATGCTGGTGCTGACCATCGGCGCTCAGGGTATGGGAATGGGTCGCGGAGCCGCCGGTCCATCCGTAGTTGGCGTTGCCCATCGGAAAGTAACCGTCCATATCCGTAAACCGCGTCCATCCAACCGGGCAATTTTGATCAAACATCATGATGCCGCCGACAGGAACGAGATAACTGGCAACATCTTTCCCTTGCAGGGAAATAGCACCACTGGACACCGTGATATTTTGATTGACCACTAAATTTCCTTTCACATTGAAATCCCCCAAGCTACCTAGGGCGTAGGCGGAAGCCCCAAGGAGTTGACGGGGCGTGAGTTCATTGGCGTCGCCGGCAACTTGCATGCCGAGATAGTAGGGGGTGTTAAACGGAAGCGTGTCGAGGGATGTGGTGCTTCCCAGGGTGACGTTGAAGAGTCCGTTCACGGCATTAAAGCCTTGGCTTTCCACCCATACGGCACTGCCAAGGGGATCGTTCACATTGCGGTACATCCGAAATGTGACAGTAATGGCCCCGGAAAGAAGCTTGCCGGTGTTGTCGGTGATTTTCCCCTGAACGTTGATCAGCTTGTTGCCCGCCCAGGCAGGAAACACCAAGGTCTGAAGGATGAGTAATGAAAAGGCCAAAGGCTTAAGAGTCTTCATAGGGTCTCCTGTTATTCCAAAGGCAGAGTCAGAGATGCTTAATGGGGTAATAGCACGCCCGAGAAGGGGCCCAATAGGCCTAAAGGCTCATTTGTTGGGTTTAGGAAGGGCGCTGGAGTGGAAGGAAGTATTCGCAGCGCTTGTCCATGTCGAGTTTGTGATCATCGCATCCCACGCGGTTGGCTTGGCAGACCGTAGGGTCGGTAGGCAGCGAAATGACGACGGGCAGTTCTTGTTTGGCCAGCTCTTGCTGGCGCCGGCAGTAACGGTGAAAAATGCAGGAGGTGGCTTTCATGGGGTTAACGGTTTAGCCCCCGGATACAGAGCGCTCATCAATGAAAGGAAAACCCTAAGGACGCCATCGGTAGAATAATCACGCCCTTATCAGTGCGTTCCCCGAAGCTGTTTGTACGGTGTTCCTCCACATAGCCACAGGCAATTCCCAGTTCAAGACTCAAGCGTTCGCGCCAAAACCACCGATAGCCTCCACCTGCACCTCCGCCAATCAGCGAGTAATGGGTGTAGGCAATGCCATCCTTTGTCTCGTCGTGGTTATAACCAAAACCTTGTCCGTAAAGACCTGCATACCAGGAATGCTTTTTTGGTCTAAAGTAATAGCGAATTCCCCCTGAAAGAGGAATCCCAAGATTCCACCCCCAATGACCTAATTGCTCTTCAAAACCAATAATTCCAGTGAATGGAGAGAATCCAAGCTTTGGAGTAAAGTAGGCAAAACGTTCCTTGGCGGGCGGATTGGGAGCCTCCGCATAGGCTGTATGAGGTGTAAAAAGCCCGTAGAGGAATATGACAGTCAATAAAACAAATCTGTGTCTTATGATCGTGAACATCGTTTTGATTTCCTCCTCAATTAATACAAGGCTAAAAGTTTGTATCGACTACTAATAGAGCTAGCACACCAGAGAGATGAACCAATAGGCCTTGGGTCCCAATTTACAAGTGAGACGTGACGATTCAAGAAGAGGCAGCGGCTTGGACAAGATAATTTGTATGAGAATCAAAGAGTGCTAAGTCTGTGGGGACATCAGAGAGTTTTTGATGGGAGTTTCATTTCCTGATTTTAAAATCCATCGTAAGTAATCAAATGTTTTTTGGAGCATGGCGTCTTGTGTAAGCGCGCCATGAGGGAGCATTCTTGAAGAAGCCTGATTAAAAAAATATTTCTCGCGTGCTATATCTTTTATTTCAATATCGGGTATCACTCCGATGTTATTTAAAGGCCTTCGCTTCGGGGTGTATAAATACGCGTTTGTAAGGTAAAGTCGGTAGCCATGACTTAAAGGAATTAGGATAGATACAGATCCAAGCCTGGCTGTGGTTTCCCCTAACACTTTCGCGCGTTCATTTTCCTGCAACGCTGCTGCGAATAATTCTGCTCCTGATGCTGTTTGATGATTCACTAGTATCACAATGGGAAAATCACAGTGACCTTCCTCTTGTGCCCAGTACTGATAGGGTACATCGCTCTGTGTCGCTCCTATCGCTGTTTTCTTGTGAAGAAAGTTTCGTGCTGTATCAAGGACGGCATTGAGTTGGCCTCCGGGAGAATCTCGAAGATCAATTACCAGGGCTCGCATTTTCTCTCCACGCATTCGATTTAATTCGGAGATAACATCTAATGGAGTGCTCGGTCTAAAACGAGCAATCGCGAGATATCCCAGTCCATCCTGGGTGACGGTAGTTGTTCGAAGCGAGTGCTCATGGGTTATGCTTCGTTGTAGCTGGATCTCACGAGGTGGGTCCTGATTATGCTGGATACCAAGGGTTATTCTTGATCCTTCAGCTCCGGTCATTAACTCAAAGACTTCAGCGAAAGAATGCCCTTGAACATGTACGCCATTTATAGAAAGAATCGTATCGTCATAGTGAATCCCTGCTTTATCAACATCAGAACCATTGACCATTCGTAGTATTCTGAATGTTGAGTTGTCCTGATAAAGCTCAATTCCTAATCCAGCC
>CAZDML010000104.1:0-7283 GCA_964506645.1 uncultured Elusimicrobia bacterium
TGGTGGTCGTATCAATCCCGTAGTAACACGAACCAATGATCGGCGGCGAGCTAATGCGCATATGAATGGACTTCACACCCACGTTCCGAAGCATCCGAACGAGTTTCTTACTGGTGGTCCCGCGAACGATCGAGTCATCAACAAGAACAATCCGCTTGCCTCGCAAGGCCTCTCGCACAGCGTTATATTTGATTCGTGCGCCAAAATCGCGAATGGCCTGTTCCGGCTCAATAAAAGTACGGCCAATGTAATGGCTACGGATAAGCCCTAACCCGTAGGGAATACCAGATTCTTCGGCATACCCGACCGCGGCGACGTTGGCGGAGTCCGGAATGGCCACAACCACATCGGCTTTGGCGGGAGCTTCCCGCGCCAACTGACGCCCGAGCTCCGTACGAACCTGATAGACACTTTTTCCATGAAAAAGCAGTCCGTCCGGACGCGCAAAATAGATATTTTCAAAGCTGCAGTGCGCCGTCCGCGGACTCTCCGCGAAACGAATCGATTTAACACCCCCGCCGTTGACATACACCAGTTCACCCGGATGAATTTCACGTACGTACTTTGCGCCCACAATATCTAACGCACAGGTTTCGGATGCGATCATGACGGACTTACCAATCCGTCCAAACACGAGCGGTCGAACCCCATAGGGATCACGCGCCGCGATCAGCTCTTTCTTCGTGCACATAACCAAAGAATAAGACCCTTCAACCTGCTTAAGCGCATCGATAATCGCATCGCGCAGTGTCGTCGCGTGCGAGCGAGCGACCAGATGCAATATGACTTCGGTGTCTGAAGTGGTTTGGAAAATGGAGCCGGCAGCTTCCAGCTGCTTTCGCAGTGTTAAAGCATTGGTGAGGTTGCCGTTATGCGCAATCGCAAGCGTGCCGAGCGTGGTATTGGCCATGAGCGGCTGCGCGTTACGTAGCGAGGTATCGCCGGCCGTGGAATATCGGACATGCCCAATCGCGAGATGGCCTTTCAAGGGCTCAAGCACTTTCTTCTCAAAAATGTCCGCCACTAACCCCATCGAGACGTGACGATTTAAATTTTTTCCGTCTGAAGCCACCATGCCAGCCGATTCTTGGCCGCGGTGTTGGAGTGCATAGAGTCCCAGATACGCGATGCGGGAAGCCTCCGGATGATGTTGCACCCCTACCACACCACATTCATCGTGAAAATGATCGTCCTTAACTATGACATTCATGAAAGCCTCGCCGAGTAATCCACAGCGGCCTGAAACATCTGCAGGCCGACACCTTCCGCCGCGCCCCATCCATGCCGCGTCCATTCCGGATGCTGGCTCCCCCGAACGTGACGTTCAGGGTGCGGCATGAGTCCAACGACATTTCCTTGCTTATTGCAGACTCCTGCGATCGATCGCATCGATCCGTTGGGGTTGGCTCCCGTATAGCGGAACACCACCTGACCGTTCTTTTCAAGATCGCGGAGCGTCTTTTCATCCTGCGTCATAAATTTGCCTTCGCCGTGTGCAATGGGAAGTTCCCACTCGCTGTCCGTGCTGTTGAGCCAGGTACAGGCCGATTTTTCACGCTTCAAGCGCACCCAATGTGCCTGAAATCGCCCGGAGTCATTGGCGGCTAGCGTGGCGATCTGTTTGCCATCCGGCGAATCCGGCAAAAACCCAGTTTTCACAAGCACTTGGAAGCCGTTACAGATGCCAATGACAATTTTGCCTTGCGCAATAAATTTTTTAAGCGGATCCCCGAGCCGAAAACGAAGTTCGTTCGCCAGCAACTTCCCCGCGGCGATATCGTCCCCATAGGAAAACCCTCCCGGAATGACCATCATTTGATACGGAGAAAGGTCAGCCGTACCTGAAATCAGCGCGTTAATGTGCACCAACTCCGGATCCGCGCCCGCTAAACGCAGGGCATACATGGTTTCCTGATCACAATTGGTTCCTGCCGTCCGAAGAACAACGGCTTTGACGTTACCCACGTTTTACTCCTTCCCAGGCTTTTTGCAATTTATCCAGAGGCTCACGAATAAGGACAGTTTTAGATTTTCCACCGGAACGTACGACAAATTTTTTCGATTTGGTCACGCGGCCGATACGCGAGGCATACGCGCCCAAGAGACTTTCAAACCCTTGGCGGGCAATTTCAGGGACTTCGACCACAAAACGGCTTGGAGATTCGGAGAAGAGAATCGCCGCGTCCTGAGGCCGCGGGAAAGAAGACACTACCTTAGACAGATCCAGATCCATGCCCCAATCGCCAGCAAACGCCATCTCGGCAGCCGCTACCGCCAAGCCCCCTTCCGAGATATCGTGACACGCACGGATATAGCCTTTCAGGATGGCTTCGCGAATGAGCACAAAGGTTTCACGTGCCCGTGTGGCATTTACACGCGGCACGATCCCCTTGGAGGGTTTACCGAGGACTTTCCAGAGGTGTGCACCGCCCAATTCCTCGCGCGTCTCACCGACCACATAAATCAAATCGCCTGGCTGCTTCACATCCATCGTAACGACGCGGGTGGCATCCTGGATCACGCCGATCGCGGAGATAAGCAAACTGCCTGGAATCGAACGAATCTTGCCTTTGGTATCGCGCCAGGTGTTGTTCAAGCTGTCTTTGCCAGAAATAAAGGGAGTGCCGTAGGCCTTGGCCATGTCGTAACAGGCCTGGGAAGCGCGTACCAGACCCGCCAGTTCATGCGGGTCTTTTGGATTGCCCCAGCAGAAATTGTCGAGAATCGCGGTGTGATTAATATCTCCACCCACAGCCACCAAGTTACGCAACGCTTCATCGATGGCGCAAGCGGCCATCCAGTAAGGGTCGAGATCACTATATGACGGATTAAAACCGTTACTGACCACAATCCCCTGTGTCGCATCCACGCGCGGCTTAAAAACGCAGGCATCGCTTGGACCTTGCTGTTCAAATCCAGCAAACGGTTTCACCACACTGCCACCCTGGACCTCGTGATCGTACTGCTGAACGATGGCCTTCTTCGACGCAATGTTCGGATGGGACAGGAGCTTCACCAGCAGTGCCCCATAATTGGATCCACGCGCGCCCAGATCACTTTTCTTCAAGACGGCTTTGGGTCCGAGCACCTCAGAGCGGGGGATCCATTCGGCTTTGGCATGAATGCGAGGCATTCCGTCGTGGAGAAATTCCATGCTGAGCGATCCCAGCACCTGACTTTCGTAGCACACGGAAAGCATTTTGTCCGATGTAAATTCTCCAATGACGCTGACTTCGACATCTTCCGATTCACAAAGCGCTTTGAGCGATTCCCAATGGGCGGGGGGCACGGCCAGTACCATACGTTCCTGACTTTCGGAAAGCCAAATTTCCCAGGGCATGAGTCCTTCGTACTTGAGTGGTGCCTTTTCGAGATCGACGCGCACACCCGTTTCCGACCCAAGTTCGCCCACCGCCGAAGAAAAGCCGCCCGCACCACAGTCTGTGATCGCCCGGTAGAATCCAAGATCACGCGCCTGCATCAACACATCAAGCGTGCGTTTCTCCATGATGGCATGGCCAATCTGCACGACGCTCGAGGTAATACCGCCTTCGAGCGGCGCAGAGGAGAACGTCGCACCGTGAATACCGTCACGACCCGTGCGGCCCCCCATCGATACGACGAGATCACCCGGGCGTACTTCCTTATTTACTTTGCTGCGCGGAATCAGACCGACCGTGCCACAAAACACCAGCGGGTTGGCGACAAATCCTTCATCGTAATAGACCGCTCCATTGGCCGTGGGAATACCCATACGGTTGCCGTAGTCACGGACACCCGCCACGACACCATCGATAATGCGCTGCGGGGCAAGCACGCCCTTGGGAATCTTATTGGAAGGGAGATCGGCCGGTGCAAAAGCGAAAACATCGGTATTCATCACCGGTTTGGCTCCCAATCCAACCCCCATAATGTCACGAATGACCCCCCCCAGGCCCGTTCCAGCACCACCGTAGGGCTCCAGCGCAGACGGATGATTGTGCGTTTCAGCCTTAAAAGCGATTCCCCACTCTTCGTCGATCGCGATAATGCCTGCATTATCCTTAAAGGTCGACCAACACCAGGATTTATCCAGTTCTTTGGTCGCACGCATGATGGTGCTCTTGAGCAAATTGTCGTAAGTGCGCGATCCCCGGCCTTTTTCTTCGTAATCGATGACAGCGCCAAAGGTTTTATGTTTGCAGTGTTCACTCCAGGTCTGCGCCAGGGTTTCCAGTTCTACATCCGTTGGATTGCGGTTCTGCTTCTGGAAATAGGCTTGGATGACCTTCATTTCCTGCAAACTAAGGGACAATAAGCCAGCCTGGCTGATTTTTTCCAGCGTGGCGTCTTCCGCCCCGAGCAAGGGAACTTGCTTCGCAAATGGGGATTCTTTAACCAACATGGACCATCCTGTCCTGCACGAGTGGATTCATGAGAAGAGCGGCGGCTGCTTGTTCTGCCTTTTTGGCATCGGTCACGCCCAGGAAACGAAAGCGTTGGCCGGTACGGACCTGCGAGATGCTCTGAATACCTAAATCCTGCAAACCACGCATCACGCTATCGGCTACAACATCGGTCACACCCTGCTTGTACCAAACATCGATCGTCACACTTTTAGGCGATGTGTCACGTCCCCCATCATGGAATTCTTGAATGACGGGGTCGCAGAGAAGATCAGAAGCAATCCGATGGCGATCGGCCGTGGATAGCTCGCCGACCAGGCGGTAGAGCTGACCGGTCGCGACTTTCTTTAGCCCTTTGAGGCCCCAGTGCGCCACGTCCTGCTGCACCGAGCGGGCCAAAGGATCGGCAATTCCTTCTTTATAAGCGACTTCGATAAGATAGGTTCCGTGCATAAATTGTTAGGCGTGAAACGGAAGCCCGGTGATTCGTTCATAGGCTTCCATATATTTTTGCCGCGTCTTCTGGACCACCTCCGCCGGGAGTTCCGGCACTGGCGGTTTCTTGTTCCACTTCACACGCTCCAGATAGTCACGAACGAATTGTTTATCAAAACTATCCTGCGAGGTTCCGGCTTTGTACATGGCCTTGTCCCAAAAACGCGACGAGTCTGGCGTTAACACTTCATCGATCAGAGTGACCTGGCCGTTTAAAAGACCAAACTCAAACTTGGTATCACAAAGAATGAGACCGCGAGATTCGGCAATACGTGATGCTTTGATATAGAGCGCAAGGCTGCGGTCTCGCAGCGTTTCGGCCAAAGGTTTCCCAACGATCTGGACCATTCGCTCAAAGGTAATGTTTTCGTCGTGCTTACCCCCGTCTTCCTTCGTCGCCGGCGTGAAGATGGGTTCTGGCAACCGGTCTGACTCCCGAAGGTCGGGAGGAAGCGGCACGCCACAGACCTTTTGGTTCTGTTGGTATTCTTTCCAGCCGCTGCCGGCCAGATAGCCGCGCACCACACACTCGATACTGATCTTGTCCGTCTTTTTCACCAGCATGGCGCGGCCGTCGAGCGCGTCACGATAAGCCGTCAGGTTCGCTGGAAACCGCTTCACGTCAGCGGTAATCAAGTGATGCGGGACAATGTCGGCCAGTGCGGAGAACCAGTACGCAGAAATTTGCGTCAAAATCTTTCCCTTATCCGGCACGGGCGTTCCCAACACAAAATCGAACGCGGAGATACGGTCGGAGGCCACCATCAAAAGCGTATCGCCTAAATCGTAAACGTCACGCACTTTGCCGCGAATAAAGAGCGGCAGGGGCAAGCTGGTCAGAAGGGAGATACCCATCTTACTCCCACTCAATCGTGGCCGGAGGTTTGGATGAAATATCGTAAACGACCCGATTGATACCACGCACTTCATTAATGATCCGGCTCGACATCTTCGCCAGGACCTCGTAAGGTATTTTCACCCAATCGGCGGTCATACCGTCGGTGGAATCCACCGCGCGAATGGCGATGGCGTTTTCATAGGTCCGCTCGTCTCCCATCACCCCCACAGAGTTCACAGGAAGAAGCACTGCAAAAGCCTGCCACATCGTATTGTAGAGCCCAGCCGCACGAATTTCTTGTTCCACAATGTAATCGGATTTACGAACGAGCTCGAGTCCTTCTCGGGTAATCGCCCCCAGCACGCGCACCGCTAACCCCGGACCGGGAAACGGATGGCGTTTCAATATTTCTTCTGGGATCCCGAGCTCTTTGCCCAACTCACGAACTTCGTCTTTGAAGAGGAAGCGCAACGGTTCAATGAGTTTCATCTTCATCTTTTCCGGCAAGCCGCCGACGTTGTGGTGAGTTTTGATGGTCGCGGAGGGACCTTTCACAGACACGGACTCAATAACGTCTGGATACAGCGTGCCTTGGACAAGATACTCCACCGGGCCGATCTTCTTGGCTTCATCATCAAAGACCGAGATAAATTCATTGCCAATAATTTTTCGTTTCCGCTCGGGATCGGTGACGCCGGCAAGCGCCGACAGAAAACGATCCGTGGCATCGATAATCTTAAGTTCCCCTTTAAAGCGTTTCTTAAAAACGGTTTCAATGCGTTCCTGTTCACCGTGACGCAGCAGGCCGTTGTTCACAAAGATGCAGGTGAGTTGTTTGCCAATGGCTTTATCCATGAGAGCGGCGACCACCGAGGAGTCAACGCCACCCGACATGGCGCAAATCGCGTGACCGTCTCCAACCTGAGCCCGAATGGCTTTCACCTGAGACTCTACGAACGATTCCATCGTCCATGTGGGCTTCTCTTTACAGACATTCGTGAGGAAATTGTGAAGTAGCTTTGCGCCGTTCGGGGTATGCTTCACTTCGGGGTGAAATTGCACGCCGTAAAACTTTGATTCCAGATGAGCGATAGCGGCGAAAGGACTGTTCTTGGAATGAGCGAGCCGAACAAAGCCAGAGGGCAATTCATCCGCCGCGTCCCCGTGACTCATCCAGACCGGCATTTCTTTCGTCGACTTATCAAAAAGACCATCCACATGATCGATGGCAATATCCGCATAGCCGTATTCCCGATGGGACGCTTTCTTTACCTTGCCGCCAAAGTGTTCTGTCATAAGCTGCATGCCGTAGCAGATGCCTAACACCGGCACGCCGATCTCCCAAATCTTGGGGTCAGGACGCGGCGCATCGGCCTGATAGACGCTGGAAGGACCGCCGGAAAGGATGATTCCCTTCGGTTCACGCTTTTTGATTTCCTCAGACGTGGTACGGAACGGCAGAATTTCACAGTAAACTTTCGCCTCACGCACACGACGTGCAATGAGTTGAGTGTACTGGCTGCCGAAGTCGAGGATAACAATCATGATTTCTGTTATTTTCCCAT
>CAZDML010000105.1:0-7203 GCA_964506645.1 uncultured Elusimicrobia bacterium
CGGCGCTAAGGTTGGTTTAGCGTTAAATTGCCGTATTCCTGACCGCGCTGTTTTCGATCGCAAAAATTATTTCTATCCAGACTTGCCAAAGGGATATCAAATTTCGCAATTCCACGAACCAATCGCCGAACATGGCTATATCGAATTCGATGTCCCAAAAGCCCAGCCTCCACGCGACCATATTCGGATCGGCATCACTCGCGCACACCTTGAAGAAGATGCAGCAAAAAATGCGCATATTGCAGACACCGACAGCCATGCAACCTATGTCGACTACAATCGCGCCGGAACTCCACTCATCGAAATCGTGAGTGAACCAGAAATTCGCTCCCCTCAAGAAGCCAAAGCGTACTTACAAGAAATGCGCGCCATCCTGCGCACGCTCAAAGCCTCAGATGCAGAAATGGAAAAGGGTCAAATGCGCTGTGATGCCAATATCTCCCTTCGCCCGGTCGGTCATACCAAGCTCGGAACCAAGGCAGAAGTGAAAAATTTAAATTCATTTAAAGCCGTGAAGGATTCCCTGCACTACGAAATTAAACGTCAGATGGAAGTCTTGAGCACCCAGGGCCGTGTCATTCAGGAAACGCGTCTCTGGGACGAGGCCCGCGGTGTCACGCAGAGCATGCGCTCCAAAGAAGCCGCCCACGACTACCGGTATTTCCCTGAGCCCGACCTTGTCCCGCTGGAAGTGTCGGAAGCGTATATCACGAAACTTAAAAATGAACTGCCTGAACTCCCCGACCAGAAGAAAGACCGCCTCGTGAGCACGTTTAAGCTGACTGACTATGATGCCACTGTCCTCATCGGGGACAAAGCGTTGGCCACCTATTTTGAATCTGCCGTATCACACGCGGGCGCCGATGCGGCCAAGCCTGTCTGCAACTGGATTACGACCGAACTGCTCGGACGGCTGAATGCGTCCAGCAAAACAATTCAGGAATCCCCTGTGTCTCCGGAACATCTCGCGCAGTTGGTCGGCCTTGTTCTGAAAGGAACGATCTCCGGCAAAACCGCCAAGGACGTGTTCGGTGAAATGTTTGAAACGAGTTCTGCCCCGGATCAGATTGTGAAGTCAAAGGGTCTTCTTCAGGTAGGAGATGAATCAACGATCTCGAAGTGGTGCGATGAAGCGATCAAAGAAATGCCCAAAGCCGTGGAGGAATACAAAGGCGGGAAAGAACGGGCTATCGGATCGATCGTCGGCCTCGTGATGAAAAAGAGCCAAGGCAAGGCCAATCCTCAGCTCGTCAACCAAATTCTCGTCAAAAAACTCGCCGCCTAACGCTTCAATTACTTAATAATCACAAACTTTCCCGTGGCTTTATGCCCCGCGGGATCGGTTGCCAAAAAAAGATAAATTCCAGAGGCAACCAGAGCCCCGTTGTCATTTTTTAAATCCCAGGTCAGGGATGTGGTATCGGTTTTGAGCGTTTTCACCCAATGCGAGGAAACTGTAAAAATTTTCACAACGGTTCCCGGGTTCAGGTTTGAAAAAGTGACCAGGACTCCTGTGTGGAGATCGGAGCGCCAAGGATTCGGATAGACTCTTGGGCTCAATTCCGATGCCGTGGTTGCTACAGCCGCACTCCCTGCTGCTTCTTGCATCTGAACGGGTGCAAAACGAGTCACTAGCGTCCCATCACCGAGCTGTCCGTACGAGTTCAGTCCCCAGGCCCAAAACGTACCGTTGGTGAGTCTTGCCAGCGAGTGGTACATACCGCAGGCGATCGATTGGACAGACCCAAGCCCTGATATGACGTTCGGTGACGTCCCTGATGTGGTGCTGCCAGTCCCCAATTGACCAAACAGATTGTCGCCCCAGGACCATACGGTACCATCACTGCGCAATGCCAGACTATGGGAATAGCCCGCCGCCGCATCTACCACGCCATCCAGGCCTGAGAGGGTGACCGGCACCAGACGGCCCGTAGTCGTACCGTCACCCAATTCCCCATCCACATTTGATCCCCAGGCTAACAGTTGGCCCGATTGATGAACCGCCAGACTGTGTGTAGAGCCTGCCGCAATCGCGATGATTCCAGCAGTGCCGGACGTCTGAATGGGTATTTTTCGCATCGTCTTTGTTCCATCGCCCAACTGTCCATACCCATTGGCACCCCATGCCCAGACCGTTCCGTCATTTTTTAAAGCAAGCGAATGTGTTGAACCAGCGGCGATACGTACCACGTTTGCTAGGCCGCTGACCTGGACGGGTGACGTACGGGATATGGTGGTCCCATCCCCCAGTTGTCCTCCCACATTATTTCCCCAAGCCCATACGGTTCCGTTGTCTTTTAACGCCAGCACATGGGAAAACCCCGCGGAAAGGGCCACGATGCCGCTGAGACCGGGAATGACTCGCGGTTCCAGATGCGCCGTGGTAGTTCCATCTCCCAGCTGGCCCAGGCTGTTCATTCCCCAACTTTGAACGGTCCCGTTACTTAAAAGGGCCACAGAAAAACCATTTCCGGCCCTAAGCGCAAGGGGGCGCTGAGGCGCGGTCACAGGGACCAGAACCCATTGATTCTGTTGTGTCCCATCCCCCAGTTGTCCATAATTGTTATTCCCGCATGCGTTGGGTGTCCCAGCGGAATATAGCGTCAAAGAACGGAACGCATCAGCCGCCAACGTCTGCGCTGGCAGCTCCAGGGGGTAGAACATGATGCTTAAAACGATTAAAAGTCTCAGGGTCCGCATAGGCATTCTCTTATACTCTTACCTCTCTCTTCTTCGACTGTAAAGACCTAATATGTGCTCATTATTTTGGTCTTGCGGGATACCGAGTGCACTGATACCCTAAAGCAGCGATGATAATTCACCAACGGTTCTTTACGGTGGCACTAACTCTCCTCCTGGCTCAGCCCGGGTGGGCCGTGACCGCTCGTCCAGCGGATGACTTTGTGGAAAGCCTCGGGATCGTGACTCATTTTCATCATCCAACCTATGACCCTCATTTTGACACGATTCTCAAACCGCGAATTCTCGAATTGGGGATCCGCTGGATTCGCGAATCTACCGCCAATTATGACACCACGACATTTCCCACACATGTCCAACGGCTCCAGACCCTTTCACAAAGCGACATCCACTTTGTTCTTACGGTGCACGAGGCGGATTTTCTAGCGGATACCCCGAGTGCCGGATTTCACGCCAAGATGGCGCAATTTCTGGCGGCCAACATCTCCATCGGAGCTTTCGAGAATGAAAACGAGCGGGATCATCTGGCGTCGTATCTGACTCCCACGATCAATCCGAACAACCCCTATTGCCTGCAACCCGGATTGAACAATATTCAAAATTGGCTCAACCGGGTGTCTTGCCAGAATCCGGATTGGCGGGAAAAATTACTGCATCAGGCCGCCGCCCTGCGAAAATTTTTAAAGAGTTCGCCGGCGACCCGCGCGATCCCCGTGATGGCACCGAGCCTGGTTCATGTCAAAGACTATGCCACGCAAACACTGCTCACCGGCGGCAATTTGCTGGAGGAAATGCGCCCACTCTTGTCGCTGACGGATATCGGCACCGACCACATCTACTGCTTTTTTGGCGGGCACTCGACCTGTTTTGCAACGCAGCTGGCGCCCTACCAGCAATACTTCGGCAGTAAACCGCTCTGGGTGGGAGAAATGGGCTATCACACGTACCTGGGGCCGGAATACACCGACGGCGTCACAGAAATCCAGCAGGCGAAGTACCTGAACCGCTCCCTACTCGAATACTTTAATGCCAACGTCGAAAAGGTATTTATCTATGAACTCTTTGATCAGGGGTATCCCGCGGCCCCGACGCAGAAAGAAGGGGCGTTTGGCCTCCTGCGAAATGACGGCAGCCGAAAACCGGCGTTTACAGCGCTTCGGGACCTGGTCGGCCTCCTTCAAGACCCCGGTCCCACGTTCACTCCGGGATCCTTGGACATCACAATCACGGGCGGCGGAACAACCGTTCAGTCGGCCCTGATGCAAAAACGAAACGGTCGTTTTTATCTCGCTGTATGGAATGAAGTGGGTCGAAGCACGGATACGGATGCCTCCAAGACCGTCTCGGTCCAATGGGATGTATCTAAAAATGTAAATGTGTATCGGCACAGTCAGGGATCGACAGCAATCGCGACCTACAACAACGTGACAAATCTCTCTGCTTTCACCGTTCCCGATGATGTTCTGGTCCTCGAACTGTACTAAATCCCCCCCTCACATTGACTTTTCGTCGGAAAACAAGCACAATACTGTTTGTCGTACCGCTTCGAAGACTTGTCCCCGGACCGTTTCTGCTACTGAACCTTCCCGAGAACTGCACCTTTGATCGGAATTTAGGCGTACTCACGCCCCTTAGGAGACACACTCACATGGAAAAAAGACTCTACGTTGGCAATTTACCTTTCGACGTCTCGGAAGATCAGCTTCATGAGCTATTCGCGGCGCACGGTGACGTAGCCAGCACCAAATTGATTTCTGACTTCAACACCGGCCGCTCTCGCGGTTTCGGTTTCGTTGAAATGGCAACCTCGGAAGCAGCGCAGGTGGCCATCGACAAAATGAACAAATCCAAAGTCGGCGATCGTGAAATCGTCGTTAACGAAGCACGCCCTCGCCCGGAGAAAACCGGTGGATTCGGCGGCGGTCGCGGCGGTAATGGCGGCGGTCGTGGTGGATTCGGCGGTGGCCGCGGTGGTTTCGGCGGTGGTCGCGGTGGATTTGGCGGCGGCTCGCGCTATTAATCCCTCGTCTGACAGGGGTTAAACCCTACTCGGACAGCTCTGTTAAGATTCAACAAAAACCCCTCTAGAAATAGAGGGGTTTTTTATTGTCAAAACGTTACATGAAATTCACGAGCTTTTCCCCTTCTCGAGGGCTAGACTTAGACCGTGAAAGCCTTTTCTCGACGCATCGTCCTGGCTCTGGCAGGGCTCGTCCTGCTTACGTCTGTCGTTGCACAGGCGCAATCCGTCACATCGTACGAATACGCCATGGGCAATCGTGCCACACCTGTCTACCAAGTCTCGTATAAGACACTGGGGGATGTTGTCTCCAACATGCCCTTTCTCGGTCTCTTTACCCAGAGTTTTCTTCTGACGGGCCGTTATGCCGTCGACCTGAGCATCCGTGAGATGCGCATCGACCACATGGCCACAAGTTCGACTTGTCCGATGAAAAACCGCGACTGTATCATCGGACTCTCATTCGTTCAGCCGGTAGGAACCAACCGGTTTTCGACCCGTTTTGATGTGCCGCTTCTCTCCGCCCCAAGCATGGTCGCCGCCTGGGCGCCCGCGACCGTCGGCGACTACGTCATCCACCTGGCCAACGAACCGATTCAAACCGCCTACGCCCAAATCATTACCAGCATTCGCTTCTAGGCCTAAAGATACCTCCCTGCGTTTAATTCCGTTAAATTCCAGATGAAAGTTAACCTACTGTTCACTTTGGGGCAACATGCGCGTAACACTGGCCGGATACACTTAGGCCAAGAGAAACGAACATGGAAACCCGCAAACTCATCGGCCTTACGATCCTCGGACTCCTCGCCAGTCTGGTGCTCGGCACCTCCCGCGGCGAAGCGGCTATGAATTATGCGCAACAGGTCCGCGCCGAACAGCTAACGGACAAGACCCCCGAAAACGTGGTGACCGACCTTTTCCCAATTTTGAATAGGATTCCCCGGACCTTCATTGTGGGGGACGGCTATAAAGTGCATCTGACCCAGACCGAAATGCGCATTGACCATATGGCGACCGGGTCCCATATCCCGGTGAAGAGCCGCACCTGCATGATCGGCATGACCTACATGACCCCGGTGGCGTTTTTCAGCACGCGCGTAGACATTCCGCTTTTGGCCTCGGACACCTTAACCAACCTGTCCTCCTGGGCGCCGGGCCGCGTGGGCGACTACGTGCTCTACTTTTCACGCAACCCCGTGGATCACCCGACCCTTCAGATCACCATGAGCGCGAAGTTCTAAACCCCGATTTCATGGATGTGTATGAACCTCCCTGCGGGAGGTTTTTTATTGGTGGGTTTTAGGACGGGTAGACGAGTTCGTTGGCCATTTCCCAGAGGAGCACTTCTGCTCCGGACTTCTCATCAGCAATCAGCTTGGGCGTTCCTGCCACTGTGAGGCGAGCGGTATCACCGGCTTCCAGCCGGCCTGCGCCTTGCAGTGTGGCCGCGCCTTTAGCGATATACAGATGCGCAAAGCGCGCATCGGGCAAGACCACAATCTCTCCAGGATTCAAACGACCCCCCCAGAGCACAGCGCCCTTCTGCTGTATTTTGATCGCCGCATGATGGCCACGGCCTGAAGCGATGGGAACCAAGCCGCCTTTCGCGAGCTCCCCGTTAATGTCGAGCTGCTCATAGCTGGGCTTGATTCGCGGGGTATCGGGTACGACCCACATCTGAATAAGATGAACGTCTTTCTCTTTGAGATTATTGATCTCGGAATGCCAGATGCCGGAGCCCGCGCTCATGCGCTGCGCAAGCCCTGGGTAAATAATTCCTTTATGCCCCTCGGAATCTTTGTGTTCCAACTCGCCGTCTAAAACCCAAGTGACAATTTCCATGTCGCGGTGCGGATGCGTCTGAAAGCCACTTCCACCCTGGATGACATCGTCGTTACTCACAAGGAGCAGGCCATGGTGGGTGTTCTTCGGATCAAAGTGATAGCCGAAGCTAAACGCATGGCGCGAATCCAGCCAACCGCCTGTCGTATGAAAGTGGTCTTTTTTACGGCGAATATCGATGAGTGTTTTTTCCATGGCCTTCTCCTCTTCTCCCTAGAACAAGCACTTTTTTAAAAGGTTCCGTATAATCACTCCGCGATGGCGCTACACTACATTATCGACGGATACAACCTGCTTTATGCACTCCCCAACATGCCCGCCGGCACCTGGCAGGAAAAGCGCGAGGCCCTGCTTTGCTTTCTCCAAACGGCCCGCCCGCAGGGCCGCAATCGCTGCACGCTCGTGTACGACAGCCGTCAGGGCTCCGGGGATAAATTCCAAAACGGTGACATCACGATTCTTTACACCCAAGGCGAAACGGCAGATGACCGGATCAGTCTGCTGGTGCGGGAACTGGGCAACGCCAATAACGTTGTGGTGGTGTCCAATGACCGGGGCATTCAACGACTGGTCGGCGGTACCGGCGCAAAATTTATGAAAGCAGATGATTTTTTAAAGGAAGCCAAACCGGGAAAAACATC
>CAZDML010000106.1:0-7129 GCA_964506645.1 uncultured Elusimicrobia bacterium
GGGCATCGGTCAATTCGGACAAGCCGAGGGCAGCGGCGTGGCGTGTGCCAAGTCCTGACCCTGGATCTAAGTTTTTAGAAAGTGGGAGATGCGTGCCAAATCGGGTCACGCGGTCGCCTTCAATAATCACGGCACCGTCGTGGCCATCCGAATGCGGGTCGAACAGACTTTCCAGAAGCGCTCCCGATACACGGCCGCCCAGGGGGTGACCGTTTTCGAGATGGCGATCCAGCGCGTCGTTTCCTTTTAACACAATCAAAGCCCCAATATGTTCCTTTGAAAAATAACGGATCGATCGGACGATGGCTGAAAAACTTCGTCCTTGTAGGGAAGCGCGATCTCCCGAGGCAAAACTGAGCCTCTCAAAAAAACGGCGCAGGTCATCCTGGAAGAGGCTGGCCATCGATAAAATGACGATGGTTAGAATGCTTCGAAAGACGGAGGTCGTTAGCATAAGCCCGGTGTGGCTAGCGATGCCGTACACCGCAGATAGTATGAGGACTCCTTGCAAGACGCGGATGGCGCGGGCACGGCGCACCCAGATTAAGCAGAGATAAATCAGAAGGGTAACGGTGGCAATATCAAAAAGGTCGGCGATGTGGGCATGACGAATGGAGAGCCAGGAGGCTTGAAGGAGAAGAGAAAACGGCAAGGGAGCCCAGGGCCAATTCATAGCGTTATCTGGACCATTTTTAGCCGGGCAAAAGCCTAATTTCAAGAGAAATCTGCGCTCTATCGCTCCGTTGTACCAGGATAAAACGCGAGTTTAGATCAGGCCGAGCTGGAGTTTGGCGGATTCGCTCATCATGTCCTGGGTCCAGGTGGGCTCCAGAACGATTTCTACAGTGGCTTGTTTTACGGTTGGCAGGCGAGCAATTTTGGTTTGTGCGTCGTTTTGCAGGACCGGTCCCATGCCGCAGCCGGGCGCGGTGAGTGTCATCTTCACATAGACTTTATGGCCGCCTTCCGGTAACGGGGTTACAGCGTTTTCGTAAACCAGTCCGAGGTCCACGACGTTGACCGGGATTTCCGGGTCATAAACGGTACGAAGCTCATACCAGATTTTTTCTTCCAGCTGTTCCTTCGTGAGGTTTCGTGGGGCGTCGTCGGCTTTTTTTTCTTCGACTTGAATACCGATCGCATCCGCATCCTGCCCATCAATGCGCACCATCCCGCCGTTTTGTGTCATCACGGTATAGGTTCCCCCTAACGATTGCATAATCCGAACTTCGGAATTGCGGTGCAAGCGAACCTTATAGCCGTCGGGAATCTGGACGACTTCAATATCACGCGTGACTTTAATGAGATCGGAAGGCCGGGTGTTCATAAAATAATTATAACCTAGCGATAAAAGGAAATGAGAAAAACGGCAATCATCACAATGCCGATAGCGAGTTTAAAAACCGTGCCTACTAAAAATCCGAGCCAGGCATACAAACCCACTTTTGCGGCTTTGTGTAAATCGGGATTGGCGATCAGTTCTCCAATGAAGGCGCCAAGGAGCGGTCCCGTGAGAATTCCAGGAAAGCCCATAAAAATACCAAGGACCGAACCGATAATAAGGCCTATAACTGCTTCTTTGCTCGCCCCCGCGCGTTTGACGCCGACCATGCTGGCCAGAAAATCCACACCGAAGGAAAAAAGTGTGAGGACTCCCAGAACTACAAGGGTCAGAACGCCGACGCGCTCAAAATGATCCATCGCTGCCGCGCCCACGAGTCCTAGAAAAACAAGAGGAATGCCTGGCAGTGCGGGTAAAAACATCCCGAGAAATCCCAACGCTACAATGACGGCGACCAAAATCCACAGAAGTACGATCATTGTGAACTCTCCTTATGTTTTTTCAGTGACTGATATAAAAGGACAGGTAAAAGTGCGGCAAGAATATCATCCAAATAGCCGATGGGTCCAACAATTCCTTCAGGAAGAAAATCATACGGCCACACCATATAAAAAATCACAAGGAAGAGAAATGTTTTGGGGTAACGCTCGAAGAAGGTGGCGAGAAATTCAACAACCAACTTTCGCACAACGTGCCTCCTAAACTACTCGGTGGAAACCGTCTGTGTTGGATTCTCTAAAGCCGCACGCAAGGTATGCCATGCCAAAATGGCGCATTTCACGCGAGTGGGGAACTCACAGACACCGGAGAAAACGGCCAGTTTTCCGAGCTCTTCGGCCTTGGGTTGGTCGGCTTTTGTGCCGGTGACAAGCTCGCGAAATTTTTCGACCAACGTTTCGGCTTCGGCTTTGGTTTTGCCTTTTACTTCATCGGTCATCACGGAGGCGGCCGACTTCGAGATGGCGCAGCCCGACCCTTGAAAACTGATGTCTTCGATTTTGTCCCCCGCCATTTTGAGATATACCGTCACTTTATCACCGCAGAGCGGGTTATGGCCGTTGGCCTGGCGTGAGGCGTTCTCAATCACATGAAAATTATGCGGCCGCTTGCTGTGGTCGAGAATGACTTCCTGATAGAGGTCCGAGAGCTCAGACATGGGATCCCCGCTGAAACTTCGCGAACAAAAGCTGTCCGAGGCCTTCACGAAGAGGGGCGAGCTCAATGGCTTCGATCATCTCGCTGGCGAACGCGTAAATCATGAGTTTGCGGGCTTCCTCGAGCGGAATGCCACGGGAGCGCATGTAGAAAAGCGCGTCGGCGTTCATCTGTCCGACCGTGGCGCCATGCTTGCACTTCACATCGTTGGCGAAAATTTTCAGCTCAGGTTTGGTGTTAATGAGCGCATCGTTGGAGAGGAGAAGATTCTTGTTCGATTGGATCGCATCGGTCTTCTGGGCGTTGATTTGAACGATCACATGGCCGTCAAAGACGCCGCGGGATTTGTCATCCAGGATGCCCTTGTAGTACTCGCGGCTGGTCCCATGCGGTTTGGCGTGATCAATAAAGGTATGGCTGTCGGTCAGCTGGGTACCATGGACCATGTAGAGACCATTCAATAAGCATTCCGCCCCTTCTTCCCCCAGCAGGACGCGGATATCATTGCGGTAGATCGCGGCGCCCAGCAAAATGGCATGCGAATTGAAAACGCTGGAGCGTCCCTGTTTTACGTGCAGAGAGCTGGTATGGTACGCCTTCTCGCTTTCGCGCTGGAGTTTGTAGTGATCCACGCGCGCGTTATCTCCCACAAAGACTTCCGTGACCACGTTGGTCCAATAAAGGCCATCGGAGGGGCTGGCATAACTTTCAACGACGCTGGCTTTGGATTCAGGATCAGCAACAATGAGAACGCGGGAATGGGACGCCGCGACTTCTTTGCCCGGCTCGGAAATAAAGAGGAGATGTATCGGATGCGCTACCTTGACCCCTTTGGGAATGGAGACGTAGGCGCCATCGGTGAAGGAAGCGGCGTTCAGCGCGGTGAAGGCCTGTCCTGATACAGAGGCGGCCTGGCCGATATATTTTTCCAGATCATTGGGAATCTGGGCCATCGAACCGGCTTGGATCCCGCTGTCTTTAGGAAGGGTGGAAAGGGCTGCGGCGTAGCGGCCGTTGACGAAGACGAGTTGGAGAGCTTCCAGTCCTCTGAAAGAGAGTTTTTGAATCGCGTCCGCCGACAGCGTGGCCGCGGGAGCGGCGGCAAAAGAGGTCTTCGCGATCGGCGAAATATCCGTGAAGCGCCAGGCTTCCAGTTTCTGCGTGGGGAAGCCGATCTTGTCGAATTCTGTTCTACCCGCTTCGCGGACGTTTTTAACGGCAGTAGTCATTTGGACGCTACCGCCTTTTCCTCGATCCAGCCGTAGCCTTTCTGTTCGAGTTCCAGCGCCAGCTCCTTGCCGCCGGATTTCACGATACGGCCGCCGGAGAGTACATGCACAAAGTCCGGCTGAATGTAATTCAGCAGGCGCTGGTAGTGGGTCACGACGATCAGCGCGCGCTCTTTGTTGCGCAGCGCGTTGACGCCTTTAGAAACGATCTGGAGGGCGTCGATATCGAGGCCGGAATCGGTTTCATCGAGAAGTCCGAGCTTGGGTTCGAGAATCGCCATCTGGAGGATTTCATTGCGCTTTTTCTCGCCGCCGGAAAATCCTTCGTTCACGCCACGGGAGAGCATCGCCGGATCCATCTCTACGAGTTTGGCTTTTTCCTTGATCATTTTTAGGAAATCCATCGCGTCCAGATCCGGCAGTCCATTGTGCTTTCGGATCGAGTTCAGCGCGGTCTTCATGAAATAGTTATTCGTGACGCCGGAAATTTCGACGGGGTATTGAAACGCGAGGAAAACGCCTTCGGCAGCGCGGACTTCGGGGGCCAGATCCAGCAGGTTTTTCCCCTCGTAGATCGCTTCTCCCTTCGTCACGGTGTAGCCGTCGCGACCCGCCAGAACATTGGCGAGCGTGCTTTTGCCGGACCCGTTGGGTCCCATGATGGCATGGACTTCGCCTTTATTCACCTTGAGCGTAATGCCCTTGAGAATAGGTTTATCACCGACGTTGGCATGTAAATTCTTAATTTCAAGCATAGACATTGATAAGACTCCTTGAAGTATTTAAAAGTTATGGATTAACAGTGGTCTGGTCGCGATATTGGTACAACTAGCAATTCACTGCTTTCGGATCGCCAACGGATCCATCCGATGGGGCAAGAAGGCAAATGGAGCACTTCTTCCAATACTTCTTTAGCGTAAGTTGGATCGCGTTCCACTTCTTTTTTCGATAAAGTCGTGCAGGTCTTCCCTTTATTACAGGTTACTTTCAACCAATTCCCATTAAATTCTGAAGATTTCGGCACTTCCAATCCCTTATCCTCGGAACCATCCCAATAGTAGGTATCACAATCCCCAATTTTTGTGCGTCCAGGATATTTATACATTGCAACTGGCTTCCTGTCGCTTGTGCGTAGAGCGCGGGTAATAACTATCCATTCCTTTAGGGGTATAACCTTAAATGTGTATCCAGAAACGGGTTTTTTTGAAATAAAACCAGAATCTATTGATGTGTTAGATAAAACTTCGTAAAAATTCTTGTCTTCACTTTTAATTAGAAATTCATAGCTTCGTAAATCGTCCTGCATTCCCATGCCAAAAGGTGTAAATCCACAGTCTTGTAGGACAAAACGATCTATCGTGCATGGGATTGACCTTTTTTGCGAGTGCTGCTTAAAAATCGGCATTTCCAGCTTTAGATCTGGGCCGTGTTCCTTACCGTCAGCGTCATACTTCCGAGCTACTTCGACTGATAGAATTTGTGAGTTTGAATCTATTTTTAAACCACCTACCCCTTCACCTCCATAGCAGTAAGCGATTTGAGTAGTTAAACAAATTAATCCGCATAACAAAGAAAATGAGACGAGCCTAGTCTGTAACGTCATCCGACTGAGCCTTCGAGGCTGACGGAGAGCAGTTTTTGCGCTTCAACGGCGAACTCCATGGGAAGTTCTTTGAAGACCTGGCGGCAGAAACCGTTGACGATCATCGAGACGGCATCTTCGGAAGAGATCCCGCGCTGACGGCAGTAAAAGAGCTGATCTTCCCCGATCT
Organism: uncultured Elusimicrobia bacterium; assembly: GCA_964506645.1. GTDB lineage: Bacteria > Elusimicrobiota > Elusimicrobia > 2-01-FULL-59-12 > 2-01-FULL-59-12 > CAZDML01. The sequence continues at coordinate 5,499 of CAZDML010000106.1, forward strand.
TGGACGTTGTCGCTTCATGTTCCATCTGAGCGGTCGGTTCGTTGACTTCGAGATACGGGAACGTGTGTGCGCCGCAGACATCGCTCATGAGTAACGAATCGCACTGAGAGTAGTTTCGCGCGCCCGTAGCGCCTTTCATGATTTTGACCATGCCGCGGTAGGTGTTCTGGCCATGTCCGGCGGAAATGCCTTTCGAGACAATCGTACTGCGTGTATTTTTCCCTACGTGAATCATCTTCGTGCCGGTGTCAGCCTGCTGATAGTTGTTGGCCAGGGCGACCGAATAAAATTCTCCCACCGAATTATCCCCTTTCAAAATGCAGCTGGGGTATTTCCAGGTGATGGCAGAGCCTGTTTCGACCTGCGTCCAGGAAATCTTCGAGTTCACGCCTTTGCAGAGGCCGCGCTTGGTGACGAAATTGTAGATGCCGCCCTTGCCGTTCTTGTCCCCTGGATACCAGTTTTGAACGGTGGAGTATTTGATCTGGGCGTTATCGAGTGCGACCAGTTCCACCACCGCGGCATGCAGCTGGTTGATATCGCGCATGGGAGCGGTACAGCCTTCGAGATAGCTCACGTAGGCGCCTTCTTCAGCGACAATGAGTGTTCGTTCGAACTGGCCGGTTTCGGCGGCGTTGATACGGAAATAGGTGGAGAGTTCCATCGGACAGCGGACGCCTTTGGGAACGAAGCAGAAGGAACCATCGCTGAAGACAGCGGCATTTAAGGCGGCGAAGAAATTGTCTTTGACGGGAACGACGGAGCCGAGGTACTGCTTGATCAAATCGGGGTGCTCACGGACGGCTTCGGAGAAGGAGCAGAAAATAATGCCGAGTTCAGCGAGCTGCTTTCGGAAGGTGGTGGCCACCGAGGCGCTGTCAATAATCGCATCCACGGCCACACCGCTCAAGCGCTTTTGCTCTTCGAGTGAAATGCCAAGTTTGTCGAATGTGGCGCGAATTTCCGGATCAACTTCGTCCAGGCTCTTGAGCGACGGTTTGGCTTTGGGTGCAGAGTAGTAATAGAGATTCTGATAATCGATCGGTGCGTAATGAACGTTCTGCCAGGTCGGTTCTTTCATTTCCTTCCAGGCTTTAAATGCTTTCAGGCGCCAGTCGAGCATCCATTCGGGCTCCTGTTTCTTGGCAGAAATGAGACGAATGATGTCTTCGTTGAGTCCGCGCGGGACGGTTTCCGATTCAATATTGGAAACAAAACCCCACTTGTACTCTTGCTTGGTTAAATCACGAATAGCGGCATTGGACTCTGACATGGCCTCTCCTAAATTTCAGGTGTGTCATGAGCGTATCATATATGACTGTATTAGTCAAGAATTGAAATTGACTATATTTTAGATATGTTTTGTGTAGTTCGAAGTATGAATATCCAGGAGCCTTCGCGCTGGATTTTGGGGTTGGATTTGTCGTGGGCGAAGAGGCTGACGAAATAGTAGCCGTGTTTTTGGTTTTTCGGTAGTGGAATCAGGAAGTTTCCGGTTTTGGCATCTACCTTGACCTTAAACGCCTTCCGTCCCACCTTATCTACCAATACGGTAAGGCTCTCGGGCAGGATCTGATCCACGTTCAAAATGCGGCCCCGGATTTCTTTCAGCGGGCCTTTGAGGTGCTCAC
>CAZDML010000107.1:0-487 GCA_964506645.1 uncultured Elusimicrobia bacterium
GGATTGTGTGCTTTTGGCGGAATACTTCTTCTCACGTTTGCGCGATTGTTCCTGATTTCATCCAATGGGTGTCCCTATAACGTTCGTGCTGTACTCGGCAGCGCGATTGTCTACCATCTTGTCCATTCATTGACAGATAACACGCTTGAAAATCCGTTTAAAGGACTTTGGCTGTGGGTCTTAATCGGATTTGTATGGTCTATCCATCGTCGGAACTCTTCCGCTCCTCTTCAATGACTCGCATACTCATCGTTCATAACTTTTACCGACATCGCGGTGGTGAAGATGTTGTTGTGGAGCAAGAAGCGGATGCCTTGCGTTCAGCCGGTCTTGATGTATGTCTCTTCCAGGTGCGCAGCGAATCGTCTGGTGCCCAAATAGTAAAAAGCTTACAGGCGCCTTTGGGTGGAGGGGATGAGAAGCGATTAGAAGAGGTCCTGGCTTCTGAGCGGCCCGATGTAATACATGCTCATAATGTGTTCCCTTT
>CAZDML010000107.1:497-7105 GCA_964506645.1 uncultured Elusimicrobia bacterium
TGTGCACGCCGCTTAGGTAGTCCATCCGTGATGACACTGCATAACTATCGTCCTTTGTGCTTAAATGGACTTTTTATGACACCGGGCAAGGAAATTTGTGAACGTTGCGCGCCTCATTCTTTTCTACCAGGAGTTCTCCGTGGATGTTATAGGGGAAATCGCCTTCAGTCAGTTTTTATGGCTTATCATTTGAAGCGAGCCCAGACAGAATCGTGGTATGGGGATGTGGATCAATTTATTTCTCCCAGCCAGTTTTTGAAAGCCAAATTTATTTCGTATGGCTTCCCTGATAAGAAAATAGCGGTTCAGAACCCATTTCTTCTTCACATGCCCCATGAAGAACCGCATACAGCAGATTCTTACGTCGTTTATTTAGGGCGATTATCCGAAGAAAAGGGTGTACGGTGGCTCATGCATGCCTTCGAAAATCCGTCCATTCCTATGAAGCTCATACTGGCAGGACAAGGACCTCTGGAACAGGAGGTTCAGCGTGCTCAAAACGCGTCGATCGTTTATCGTGGCTATGTGACAGGCGATGCCAAGAAGGAATTGCTTCAAAAGGCTGCGGCACTTATTATGCCTTCCAATTGTTACGAGAATTTTCCAGTCGCTATTGCAGAAGCCAGTAGCTATGGCGTTGCAGTGCTTGTGCCCAAGCAGGGGGCGCTCACAGAGACAGTCGTTCCCGGTGTGACGGGGGAACATTACGCTCCGCGTAATGTTCAATCCTTTTGGCAGGCTCTGGAACGCATTTCGCTGGCGGCAAGTGAGAATAGCCATCGTATCGCATGCCAGGTCTATGGACGGGCGCAGTACTCCAAAGAAGCGTTTTTGAGTAGACGCATAGATTTGTACAATACCGTCTTAGCAAAGGGATGAATCGCATGAAAATTCTTATTACAGGTAGCAGTGGCTTAATCGGATCAGAGGCGGTGCAGTATTTTGACCGTCGGGGGGATGACGTCTACGGCATTGACAACAATATGCGTCGCGAATTTTTTGGACCTGCCGGCGATACGTCCTGGAACCTAAACCGCTTACGCCAAGTCACGAAGCGTTTTGAATCGTTTAATATTGATATTCGCTCCCGTGAAGCGGTTAACGAATTATTTAAAACACATCGCTTTGACCTTATTATTCACTGTGCCGCACAGCCTTCACATGATAAAGCTGCTAGTATCCCTCTGATCGATTTTGACGTCAATACGGGGGGAACTCTTAATTTACTAGAAGCCACCCGCCAGCATTGCCCCGAAGCGGTTTTTATTTTGATGAGCACGAATAAAGTGTACGGAGATGCTCCAAATGAGCTCCCGCTTGTAGAGTTGCCAACCCGATACGAATACAAACGGCCCGAAGATTACAATGGTATTTCAGAGAGTTGTCGGATCGATCAATCGCTTCATTCCTTGTTTGGCGCTTCGAAGGCTGCCGCCGATTTACTCGCTCAAGAGTACGGGCGCTATTTCGGTATGAAAGTAGGCATTTTCCGTGGCGGTTGTCTCACGGGACCCTCCCATTCGGGTGTCGAGTTACACGGTTTTTTGTCCTATCTGGTTAAAGTTGCCATTAAAGGTGAAACCTATACGATTTATGGTTACAAAGGGAAACAAGTGCGCGATCAGATTCATAGTATCGATGTGATTCGCGCAATGGAAGCATTTGCAGCGGCTCCGCGACCGGGAGAGCCTTACAACTTAGGCGGTTGCCGGACAAATAGTGCTTCTGTCCTGGAATGTATTGCTCTCATTGAAGAAGTCACGAACCGAAAGATAAAGTATCGTTATGTAGAACAAAACCGACGAGGAGACCATATCTGTTATATCTCAGATATGACTAAATTTAAATCTCATTTCCCATCGTGGTCCTTGCAATACGACCTCAAGAAAATCGTATCACAGATGGTGGAGGCGGAATATGCCAGAACTTGAATCTGCATCACCTTCCCAGCGAGTATTGAGCGAACTGAAGGATTATTTCGCTCGCGTAGCACCGTTGTGGGAAACCTTTCGTCACAAGAATACCTATCATCACGCTCAGATTCGTTCTTTTGTTCAATCGATGGTGCCGCCGGGCAAGCCTGTTCTTGAAATTGGAAGCGGCACAGGGGAGTTATTAAATGCCCTTCAACCTTCGCAAGGCCTAGGCTTAAATCTATCAGAAGCATTGACGAGCTCGTGCCGCAAGGCCTTTCCACATCTTGAATTTTCCACAATGGATGTTGATCGGGTCGTTGTGCCTCCGGGCTTTAATCCCGAGTTTGTCGTGCTCACCAACATGTTGGACTACACGTATGACGTCGCGGATCTTTTGGCACGACTTCGCTCGGTGATCTCCGATCACGCCTTGCTTGTTATTACGACGAGTAACCCGTTATGGGCGGGTCCACTTCGTTTGGCGAGCCGTTTGGGATGGCGAATGCCAGACTCTCCGCGAAACTTTGTTACCAATAAAGATATTCAGAATATCCTGCATGTAGAAGAATTTGATGGTCCAGGAAGGCCTTTTGGTGCCCGTTCCGCGTCATATCCCGCTCATTGCCGATTTCTTGAATACCGTTATTCCTGAAGTTCCTGTCCTGCGGTATTTATCATCTGTGCAGTACATCGTGGCTCGTCCGCGGCAGGTGCGACGTCCTTTAAGTTGTTCTGTGATTATCCCCTGTCATAACGAAGCTGATAATATTGCCGAATGTATCCAGCGTGTTCCTTCCATGGGATCGAAGACAGAAATTATTGCTGTAGATGATGGGTCGACAGATGCGACGCGTGAGCGTGTTCAGGAAGTAATGAAGACCCGTTCAGATGTTCGCCTTATCGCAACTGACAGTAATCAAGGGAAGGCCAATGCTGTACGCGCAGGATTTGAAAGTGCTCAGGGCGATGTCGTGATGATATTAGATGCCGATATGACAGTCATGCCGGAAGACCTTCCGCGCTTTTTTAAACCTATTCAGAATGGCAGTGCTGATTTTGTAAATGGAACACGACTTGTGTATCCCATGGCGGGTCGTGCAATGAAAATATTTAATTATTTAGGAAATAAAGCATTTTGTTTCTTGGTTTCCTGGGTGTTTCGTCAGCGCGTGAGCGATACTCTCTGTGGCACCAAGGCCGTATTGCGCCGTTATATGCCCCATATCGATCATGCCCAAAAAGAACGGTGGGGGGATTTTGAACTGCTGTTTGGCGCCGCACGTCTACGGCTGCGCATCTTGGAAATCCCCGTCCATTATCAAGAAAGACGCATGGGTAAATCCAAAATGCGCGTACTTTATGATGGTTGCTTATTCCTCAATACATGTCTTCACGGATGGGCTCAACTCCGCATTCCACGCTTATATGCCTGGAAAAAGAAAGCTGATCTTCTTGCTGGCTGGAAAGAACTAACCGCCAGCTCGCCGAAGGAGGGGAAGACCGATCGTCTTCTTCGCCTGTCTTAAACAGTTATGCCCCTAGAAGAATCTATAACTGATACCTTACGTATGACTGTGCCAACATCCCCTGCTGCCCATCCTCCGTCGTTGCCGCCTGTTTCTCGCGTGCGATTGCTAGGTGTTTACTTTGATTGTCTTAAAAAATCAGAGGCGCTGGATCGCATTGTCACGATGGCTCAAACCCCTTCTTCTTCGAAACACATTTGTTTGGCCAATGCGTATACCGTAGCAATGGCGCAAGAAGATCAGGCTTTTCGCAATCTATTGAATCGAGCAGATCTTGTATTGGCAGACGGTATGTCGATTGTATGGGGAGGACGCTGGGTAGGTCTTAATCTCCCTCAGCGGATCGCTGGCCCCGATTTAATGAGTAGCCTCTGTGGGCGTGCGGCGGAGGAAGGACTTCGTATTTTCCTCTTGGGTAGTTCCTGGGAAAATCTAGGCCATTTAAAAAAAGCACTTCTTGCGCAATCGCCCACACTCCAAATAGCAGGGTCTTACAGCCCACCGATGTGTGACGAATTGAATGCGGAAGAAAACGCGGCTATTTATGCTCAGCTGCAAGCTGCACGGCCGGATATCCTCTTCGTGGGATTGTCGGCTCCCAAGCAGGAGAAGTGGCTGGACGAGCATTTGGCGCGTTTGCAAGTCCCTGTGTGCCTGGGCGTGGGGGCTGCGTTTGATTTTCTTTCAGGCCGCATTCCTAGAGCCCCCGTTTACTTCCAAGAAGCGGGACTCGAATGGCTGTTTAGGCTGTATTGTGAGCCGCGACGTCTTTGGAAACGCTATGTGTTGGGAAATCTCCTTTTTCTCTATGCCTTGGTGAAAGAAATTCTTATTTATCACTTCCATACGAAACGACTCGTGCCTTCATCGAAATCTACGAATGCGAAAGAGCCCCGTCCCTAACTTCTAATTTGAGAAACCGATCGAGTCTTATGGTTCTCAGCGCATTGTTTATATACCTCTCGGTTGTTTGTCATAGTCTATCGTGGTTATCTTTTCTAATCCCACTGTCTTTTCCTCTTCTTCTATTGTCCGTAGGGGTATTGATCTATGTGTTCATTCATAGCGAGTATGTGGAATGGATCTGGATCGTATTGATATTTCTCCCATTCGAACGAAGTTGCCCTGTCCCACCTCTGCCCTCCTTGTCCCCGCTGGATTATTTTTCCTTTGCAGCGGCTTCGGCTCTTCTGTGGCGTGAGAAACCGGCGACACTTATGCGTTTTTGTTTGAAGCTCTATCAGGGAGCTTTTTGGATCTGGGCCGTCTTCTTTATTTTCGGTTGCATCGATGCAGGCTTGACCCAGGGAAATCCACGCGGTGTTTTTCGAATTGCAATATTTCATCTCTGGTTCGTTATTGCTTTTCTCGCTGTGGAGAAGGATGTAAGTCAGTATCGCACGCGCCTTAGCACAACGCTGTCGTATTTGGGGGGATTCATTGCCCTGGTCGCTCTGTACCAATTTATGAAAAGTCACGGCAACTACCAGGAAACGTATGGTACTTTCTTTCAGCATAATGCCTTCGGCGCCTACCTGTCTCTGTGCTTGCCGGCCGCTTTCGCTTTTTGGAATGCGGAGAGTTCCCTTTCCCCCAAATACAACGGGCTACCCTTTCTTCTAATGGCTGCGGCTTTTATCTTATGCCGTTCACGAGGGGCCTGGCTCGGTATGGCGGGCGGACTGAGTTTAGTTCTCTTGTTGAAAGCGGGGGTATCGCGTGTCTCTCGGATTCTCCTGATAGTAATTCCTCTGGTCTCCCTGGGACTAACCCTTACATTGACTCCAAGCCGATACAACCCGTTGCACATGAATGGGCGTCATTCGTATTGGCCTGTTGGGCAGAAAATCTTTCAGGCACATCCATTACGAGGACTCGGACCAGGAAATTATGAGCGCGATGTGACTTCGTATATGGATTCGTGGCAAAAGTACATCTTTCAATATGATTTGGATACGCACCATCGCCTCGTGTTTTGGCAACATCTCCATAATGCGTATCTCCAATTGCTTGTCGAATACGGACTCATTGGCTTTCTGCTATGGTTTGGAGGAATGATGTGGCTTGTGAATGCGGCCGCGCGTCATACTGGAGAGAATAAGGGGCTATGGCCGTACTGTTTTCTTGTCAGCATCGCAGCTTTCTTTATTCATAATACAGTGGATGTTTTATTTGTGGCTAGCTTCGATCTTATTGTTGCGTTTCTTTTGGCCGCTACGATGTTTCGTAAACCTCAAGATCAAGCGTTACTATGAAAATTGCGTTTATTCGGGGCCCCTTCCTTAACCCCTTTGAACTTCAGCTTTATCGTCCGCTCTTCGCTCGCCATTCCTTCCAACTTATAGGTTCCTCATGGCAGTTTTATCGCTTCCCTTTGGAGACGCGAGGGGCTGCTTACTTCAATGCGGATTTTTGGGGGGTGTCACTGGGGACTTACGCTCCAAAAGTTAATCGGTTCTTAAGTTGGACGATAGGGCAAAGCTACCGACTTTCAGGCTTGGAAAAGGCTCTCCAGGGGAGCGATATTCTTCATGCGGCGGAAACCTACACGACGATGAGTTATCAATGCGCTCAGCTAAAAGCTAAAATTGGCGCTAAGCTTGTGATTACAGTATCTGAAAACATCGCAGGAGCCGGTGAGCGTCATCCACTTCGGAAAGCGAGAAAACGCTATGTAATTCGCCAGGCTGATGCGTTTATAGCGGGTTCAGAAAAAACACGGCAAGCACTCGTGGCGGATAAGGTCCCTGCCGCGACGATTGAGTTCATTCCGATGTCCGTTGATGCGACGGTTTTTTCGCCGATGGCCAAAGACGAAACGCTTTTAAAAAAGCTGGGGATCTCCAAAGAGGAATTCGTTGTTTTATTCGTGGGCCGTTTTGCATCAGAAAAAGGGATTGAGGACCTGGTTAAGATCATGGATACCGTCCTTGGCTCCGATCGTTCAAAAGCGATACGTTTTCTTTGTGTCGGAGGGGGACCTCTAGGGTCGTTGCTTGAGCGAGCCCGGCAGCGTTGGGGAGATCGTGTTTTGATTCACCCCTTCGTCGCGTACGAGCAGATGCACGCTTTTTACTCTGTCGCCGATCTGTTTATGCTCCCCAGTAAGCCAGAAAAACGGATTGCAGAACAATTCGGTTTTGTTTTGGCTGAAAGTATGGCTCAG
>CAZDML010000108.1:0-5461 GCA_964506645.1 uncultured Elusimicrobia bacterium
ACACAAAATCTCCTCAAGAAAATGGGCCGCCGGCCGTTGGCCGCGCTTATTACGGGGGGATTTCATACCCAGGAAATGGCCCAGCAGCTCAAAGCCTTAGGCATCGGGTATGTCGTTATCACTCCGCAAGTCCAAGTCCTTGATCAGGACGCCGCTTACAAAGCCCGCCTCCGCGAAGAAGAGTAATAAGCTCCAAACACCAAATTCCAAGATCCAAACAAACGACAAACACCAAACTCGAAACAGTTTGGTGGTTTTTTTGGGAGCTTATTTGGGTTTTGGAATTTGGCGCTTTGCGTTTGCCTCTTAGTAGGGATGTTTTCCGTAGGACGACGCGTCCGCGGCATAGAGCTCTGGCATGACGTCTTGGTAGTGCTTGGGGTCGCGTTCCACGTATTCGTTTTGGACGGCGTCGGCCGGTGCCCAGAACCAGCCGCGGGGATCCCACACTTGGGCCAGCGAGTGATGCAGAAGAAGATTACGGAAGGCTTTCGCTGCTTCCGGGTAACGGCCCTGGGCGTCGAGTGATTTGCCGAGAATAAAATAAGCCGCTGCCACGTCATTGAGTGCCCAGTAGTTAAAAATCTTTTGTGCTTCGGTTGTGCCGCCGTTATAAGGAAGATACCCGCCCGCCTCTTTCATTTTTTTTGCCTGCAGGCGGCTTGCCCATTCACCCCACTCTTCAATCGTGGCTTGTGCCTGTTCAATGGCGGCCGCATAATCCTCGTTATTAAGTGCTTTCCAGGCGCGCACGGTCATTTCTTCCGAGGCCCCATAGAGCACGCGCGGTGTCGGATGAATCGCGGCCACCGAAGTCGGTACCGCAATAGTCGGGGCTTGAACGGCGTGAATTTGTTTTCCTGACAGGGGATCCCATCCCAATCCGGCGAAGCAGCGCCAGGTCGCGCCAATTAAGGAAGACGCTGGTCCGTCTGCGCCTTCTGCAGGAGCCCACCAGCCATCGTGAAAGAGTTTGCCGGGTGTGGCGTAGGCATAGGCCGCATGTCGATAGGCTGGCAGTGCTGCCGTATCAAATTGTTTGCGCAGGAATTCTGTCTTCTGGGTGTAGACCTTGGCCTGCGGCACTCGGCCTTGCGCGCGCGAGTAATCCGCCATTTGTCCGAGGGCGTTCATGTATTGCCCCAATCCTTCAAACCACACCTGACGATGCGCATCGAGCGTGGGCCTAGGCAGTTCGCCCTTCGGACCTTTCGCAGGAATTTGATACGTCAAATCGGCTTCCGGTTGATCGGACGGATCGACACCGCGACGGGTGTTTACCGATACTTCGAACGAGCGTTCCGCTGTTTTCATCAGGCGGTCGGGGTCGATGCCGCGTTCCGCCAGACGTTTGGGGCCTACTGAAGAAATCAGCCAGGTGATGGTGTCGAGGGCGCGGATACGGTCGATTCCGGCGGGGTTCTCCCCGCGGTTCATCGTGTAGGCCAATTTATCAAAGGCGACGGTCGTCAGCCAGGACTCTACTCCGTCGCGTTCCTTGACCAAATCCTGAATCTCGTTGTTGCTCAGTTTGGGGGAGCGAAGGAGTTCGGTCAGAAAAGCGTAGTAGCTCAAATTGTTTTCGGTCGAATAGACCTGTGGCCAGGGAACACCGTCGGCCCCAACACGTGGGCCCATGGCAATGCCGCCTTTTTTGTGCGGGACGTTGGCCATCCAGCGTGCCATGTCTTTGGACAGCTGCGTATAGGAGAGGTCGTGATAGGTATTGGCGTAACGGGCGAGGAAAAGTCCGATCCAAGCATTGGGGCCTACATGAATGGTTTTTTCGATGCCGGTCTGGCCGAATTCGGCGTTATAAAAATTGGGAAACCCCTGACCGGCCCAAGCCTGCTTGAAAAATTGAGCGATGCCATCGGCCCGTGTTCGGTCGCCCAGACGAATGGCCAGGAGACCGACGGCGCCTTGTTCATAGGTAGACGCCTGCTGCATGAGTTTTTTATCAGCGGTTCCGATAAAACTGATGAAGAGGCCTGTTTGCGGGACCCAGTGATTGGAAATCAGATGCTGGTAGATGGCGCTGAGCTGCGTGGGCTGAATCAAGGGACGGGACGATCCGGCGTACGGCGCTGCGACAGATGAACCAGTGATTTGGGTAATAAGTAGCACAGCAAGACATTGATTGACGACGCGACCCATTGCAACATCTCCTTCGAAATCGGGATTTTATACCTGCCTGAACTGCGGGCGAGGGTGTGACGCACGTTTTTACCCGAAGAAGTCAGAGGATGCAATAGGAATTTAACATGTATTAACAAATTTACAAGTGTTACTAGGGATGGGCCTGCCTACCGCAGGCAGGCCCATCGGCAGGCGTGGGCAATAAAGAGGCCTAAATAGGTTCCGTACACATTCGCTGCTATGGCCAGAAGAAGTCCCACAGGGGCTAATACCGGCTGATAAATACCAGCGACGACAGGGGCAGAGGCCGTTCCCCCGATATTGGCTTGGCTCGCCGCGGCGATATAGAACAGTGGAAGCTTCCGCCACCATCCGTAGAGGAATAAGAGGGCGGCATGGGTCATCACCATGATGACCCCGACCAACAAGGCCATGGGGGTGTGGAGCACATCGGTCAAATGGGCCTTCGCCCCTATGCCTGCCAGCAGAAGATACAGACAAAAATAGCCCCAGCGGGAGGCGCCATAGCGCTCAAGCCGAGAAGCGGGAGTGAACGAAAGCGCGATCCCGAGCGCCGATGCCAGAACAAAAGCCCATCCGGAGGCTGAAAGAATTCCTGTCCACGGGATGGCCCCCGCGAGCTGAATAAGGAGCATGCCTGTTCCGACCATGAGAGGCAACATCCATAGGGCATGCCAAGCGGGGGCATCACTCGATGTGTGCGCTGGTGTGTCCAAGTGCTTGCTCGCCTGATCGAGAAGAGAAAGATCGGCCTTCACGAACTGATCCCACTGCGCTTGATAACGGGAGAGCGCAATCATGATGCCCATCCAAAGATACGTGATGAGGGTATCCACGACCACCATGGGGGCAAACACGGCCTCCGGAGTTTGCAGCGCTTCTTTGACGGCGAGCATGTTAGCGCTCCCCCCGGTCCAACTCGCCGATAAGGCCCCAATGCTTTTCCACATCTCTGGGGGGAGATGATGGCAGAGAAGCACGTACGCCAGAACACATCCGACGCCAATGCTCAGCGACCCCACCAGAAGGGCTCCCAAGGCTGTGGGCCCGAGACGCAAAATGGCGGAAATCCGCACGGGAAGGAGGAGGAGGATCAAACTGCCCGCTAGTAAGTAGGTTGTTAGAAAGACATAGACTGGCGATTTTTCGGGCAAGAGGCCCAGTGTTGCCAATAGCATCGGAATGAAATAACACCAGAAGGGTGCTGGTAGGTAATGAAAGATTCGGGAGAGTGCAGGCTGTTTTTCGAGAAAAAGAATGGCGACAACGATGGCAATGAGGAGGGAGGAAAGAAAAACTGGAGAGGCGATCATGCCACCCCGATGCCTGCGCGAATCCCTTGGACCGACAATTTGGGACCGGACATCGTAAAGCCGCCGCGCAGGGAAGAAGGCTCCAGCAGGAAGACCGAATCCAGATCAATCCATTCAAACACGCCCGCACCGCAGGCCAGATGAACGCTGGCGGCTAATCCCAGTTTTGATTCTTCCATGCAGCCGATGGCCAGCCGTTTTTTATAACGGCGCGCAATTTGAATGATATCGAGTGCTGCGAGCAGTCCGCATTTGGCGACCTTGATATTGATCCCATCGGCGGCTTCGTATTCAAAGAGGCGATGGACGTCCGCGGGACTGAGTGCCGATTCATCGGCAAACAAAGAGAGTTTGCTTTGGCGTCGAAATTGTCGCATGGCCCGAAAATCGTGCTTGGCAAACGGTTGCTCCAGGAACACCAGCGGCAAACGGCTCTTTTCAATGTGTCGGGCCAGCTCGACCCCCTGGGAAATCTGCATGCACTGGTTGCCGTCCGCCACCAGCTTCGCTTTGGGGGCGGCTTTATGGACGGCGTTCAGACGTTCCATGTCGCGCGCCACCGAGTCGCCCGCCAGCTTCACCTTCAAGTGCCGGAAGCCTTTTTTCCAGGCGGCTTTCGCCTGGCGAAAGAGTGTCGTCGGTTCCCCGACGGACAGCGTGAGATCGGTTTGAACGGTTTGGACTTTGCCGCCCAGAAATTTATAGAGCGGCTGCTTGCGCGACCGGGTGTAGGCGTCCAGCACGGCGCATTCGATAGCCGCAACTGCCGTGGGATGAAACATCTGACGGCGCCAGCACGTCTGCAGGATTTCACGATAATCATCGATGGGTTTGGAGCGCAATTCAGGAATCAACTCGCGCACGACGCGCTGCATGGCATCGGCCGTTTCGTTCGGCATGGCGATGCTCGAGGATCCTTCGCCGTAACCGACCGTACCGTCGGTGAGCACGATGGTCACCAGAATGTTGTGCGTCTCCGCCTTTTGTCCCTTGGAGGTAATAAAAGGAGATTGCAGCCGGAAGGAAATCGGCTGGGCATGCATCGATTTAATGAGGAGTGTGCTCATGATTCAGGAATCAAACGTCCAAAGTAGATGACGCGTTCACCGACGGTATCCCCCGACTCGACCTGCTTGAGCGGCTTGCCCCATTTTTCTTTGAGTGTAATTTTGCGCACGGGAATGCCGGTCTGTGGTGCTTCGATCACCCAATCCTGACCTGCATACAGCATGACATGGGTCATTTTGCGTGGGTCCTTCACGGATGCAGAGAAAATAAGGTCGCCTGGCTGTAGGTCGGAGCGTTTCAGAGTGTGTGACTTCATAAATTGTTCGAAAGAGTCACGGGGAACTTCCAGATGGTTCACGCGGTAGCTCAGATGTACAAGTCCCGAACAGTCGAGTCCGGAGAGTGTGACGCGATGTTCCGGATCCTGAGCCGAAAGCCCTCCCCAGGTGTAAGGCTCGCCGATAAACTGCTGCGCGGTTTGCAGAATGGCGCGTCGCAGCGCGGTTGTAGAGAGTGTCCGGCCGCGTGCGGTGAGCCCTTCAGCTCGTACCCATCCGGTACGCGCATTCCCCAGATCAATTTCTCGCCATCGGCCTTTCTGCGAAACAAGGTGTACGGCCGATCCTAAAGGAAGTTGGACCGTGGCCGTGCCCTCCGGCTTATCCGAGACGGCGAGCCATTTCTGAATCACCCAAGCGTCGGCAGGGGTTGTCGGGTGTGGGCCTAGGCTGTATTGCAGGATCCACCCAGGGTAGCCTTCCCATTGTTGGTGATGAGAATACTCCATTTGATTCATCGCTTCGATGCGACGCCAGACGCCGCTGGATTCCAGCACACGGACCCGTTCCCCGAAGAGCACCTGTGTTTCCTGCAGCTCATCGGATTGCGGACCGGGCAAGACGGGGACGCGGCGAACGTCGGCCAGAGGCGCGGTTACGACGGCCTCATGACCTTCGGCGTATGCCGTCATTCCGGCGCAA
>CAZDML010000108.1:5471-6895 GCA_964506645.1 uncultured Elusimicrobia bacterium
CGGAATCCAGAACATCAGGAATGCCTGGGCCCCGGCCTTCGCCGGGGAGACGCCAAAGACATATTTCATAAATCGTTCAGGGCTTTGTTGAGTTTTTTCGTGAGGTCGGGATAGTTGCGCGCGACATCGCGTAAATCTTCCAGCCGCCCGCGTGCTTCATCCAGGCTGTAGGCGTTGGATTCTTTGCTGATCGATTTTTTGATGTAGGCAATGCTGGCATCGATATACACCTTAGCGGCTTCACGCGCTTTCGTACGGAGGGTGGCTCGTGTGACGCCCGGAACGCGGGGCATGCCGGTGAAATCATCGTACGCAATGAGGGCTGTATCTGAGGCGGCTTCATAGTTGCCGGAGTTAAAAAGCTCATGGGCTCGTACCAGCTCCTCCTGCGCTTGCTGGTAAGGCGACTTGTCCTCCATTTCTGTCACCGGGGTGATAGGGCCGGTCTCGTTGATCAGGGTGTCGGCTTTGGAGGGAATGATTCCGATGTCTTCGGATTCTTCTGCAGACGTCGACAAAGGGGATTGGGGTCCGGGTGTTTCGGTAGGGGCGGCCAGCTCCTCGGCCGCAGAAACCCAACGGACAGCAGCCAGAATCAGGAATAGCGTGAAAAATCGGCGTGTTTGCATTCAATTCATTATATCCGGAGTACCTTGGAATGTCGACGGGGATTTTGATATCCTTAGCCCTTCATGGAACGAACTCTGTATTGTGGAGATCTTCGCAAAGAACACGTCGGCCAGACGCAGGTCCTTTGCGGCTGGGTACATAGCCGCCGGGACCATGGCGGGGTGCTCTTTTGCGACCTACGGGACCGCACCGGCCTTGTGCAGGTCGTGTTCCATCCGGACCGCAAAGACCTTTTTGCGCAGGCGCAGAAGCTAGGCAGCGAATTTGTGATCCGCGTGAGTGGTCAGGTCGTGCTGCGGCCGGAAGGCACACGCAACGCCAACATCGGAACCGGGGATGTCGAGTTCCAGGCCGAAGCCCTCACCATCCTAAATACGTGCCAGCCGTTGCCGTTTGAAATTTCCGAGTATTCGGATGTCGGAGAAGATGTGCGTCTGCGCTACCGGTTCCTTGATTTACGCCGCCCGCCGATTCAGCGGAATATCCAGAAGCGCCATGTGATTACCCAGGCAATCCGCCAGTCGCT
Source organism: uncultured Elusimicrobia bacterium (assembly GCA_964506645.1). Classification (GTDB taxonomy): domain Bacteria; phylum Elusimicrobiota; class Elusimicrobia; order 2-01-FULL-59-12; family 2-01-FULL-59-12; genus CAZDML01. The sequence goes on from CAZDML010000108.1 coordinate 6,628, forward strand.
GACCGAGCAGGGGTTCCTGGAAATTGAAACTCCCTTTCTCACCAAATCCACACCGGAAGGCGCGCGCGATTTCCTCGTTCCTTCCCGGCTTTCCCAAGGCGAGTTTTATGCGCTGCCGCAGAGTCCGCAGCTTTTCAAGCAGCTTTTGATGGTTTCTGGATACGACAAGTACTACCAGGTCGCTCGCTGTTTCCCCGATGAAGACCAGCGTGCTGACCGTCAGCCCGAATTTACCCAGATCGATTTAGAACTTTCCTTCGCGGATGAA
>CAZDML010000109.1:0-6881 GCA_964506645.1 uncultured Elusimicrobia bacterium
CGGTTTCACGGTCACCAGATAGTTCGCCGAATGTTTGGGACTGTACGAGAGACGCACATTGCGATTGAAGCCAGAGGGCATCCCTTTGTTTTCCATAAACGTATAGTTCAGGCTATGGTCGAGCCATGACGTGAGGGCCTGTTTGCCTTCGACCTCGAGTCCCTGGCGTCGGGCGCTGCCGACATTGGTGGATCGGTAGGTGAAAGCAGACGCCAGCGTCGTTTGAATCAAGTCCGAAACGATCGATTTAAATGCGGTCACGCGCAGGCTCTGTTTGGCATCATGCGCTTCAACGCCGGCATCATAGGACCATGACTTTTCCGGGCGAAGGCTGGGATTGCCGAAGAAGCTATAGAACCCGGGGGAGTTGGTATAGAGGTCGTCAAAAGTCGGCGCGCGGAACGACCGAGCCGCTGAAGCGGAGAAACGTAGCCAGTCGGTGGCATCGGCCATTCCCAAGACGCGCGGATTCCACGTGTCTTTGAATTGGCTGTGATGATCGTAGCGGCCACTGGGAATCAGCTTAAAGACCTTATACGTAAACGATTTTTGGGCAAAAAGTCCCCAGCTTTCTGTCGACTTAATATAGGAACTGCCCGGCGTCAGCAGATCCGTGTTATCGAGTCGGTCGCGTGTAAAGTTACCGCCGACCATGAAGTCCATCGGCAGATTAAATTGTGCTTCGCCACCTTTGGATTGTTCATTACGGATGGTGTGAGACAGGTAACTGACAGGATCATTGTATTCGGCTTTACGTTCTTGACCGAAAAGTCGCAGGGCCATCTGCGATTCCATCGGCAAAGGCAAGAGGTACGACGTGCGGATATAGCCGGAGTCGGTAATCTGCTTTGCTGCGGGTGTGCTGGCCAATTTTTCATCTTTATTGTTATAGCGATTGGGTTGCAGAAAACCCGGATCACTTCCTGGGAGATTGGTGTTGGCGTGATAGGAGGCAATGTCAAAAAGGAGTTTCCCTCCTTTGCCCATCGACGCGCCCAGGTTCCCACCGATGTTGTGTGATCGAGAGTCCGAGTTGTCGCGGAATCCACTTTCCCACTGCTGGTTGCCGTAGAACGCGTAATCAAACATTTTCCAGCGCGAGGCAAAGTCCAGACGGTAGAGTTGTCCGCCAAACGAGCGCCCTTCGTAGCCCACATGGCTGATCGGGTGACCGGAGAAATTGGCGCGCTTCGTAATGATGTTGACGACCCCGCCCATCGCGTTCGGTCCGTAGAGTGCGGAGGCACCGCCGCGGATGATTTCGATGTGGTCGATGGTTTCTACGGGGATTTCGGATAGGTCCGCAGCTCCGAGCGAGACCCCTTTTACCGAACGTCCATCGACCAAAACCAATGTTTGATTGCTGGAGTTCCCGCGGATACGGACGTTTTGAGCGCCGTAGGTCCCCCCATAATTGAGAATATCGATACTGGTTTCACGCGCGATGGCTTGTCCGGCGTTTACGGCATCGATTTTAGGGAATTTGTCGGCTTTGACGCTGGTGGCCACGGTTGGCAAGGTGTTTGCTGGAATTTGAGTGCGCGTCAGGGTGTAGAACACATCGCTCGCAGGTTTGGTCATGTCGCGATAATCGGGCTCGGTTCCCAACGGTGTTTTTGAGAGCTCTTCCGATGAGACCGTGGTGACAGGGGTGGCACTCTCTTTCTCCGCGGCATATGCCGGGAAATTCAAGGTGAGAAGACTCAGCAGCACGTACAGTTTATTTTTCATGATGTCCTTTCCTATTTTTTGTTGTGTGAGATCTGTGGTGACAGTACGGCATGACGCAGATGGGATCCGTTGCGCCATTCGACGTGCATCGGTGTTTCAAACACTCGCGAGAGCACGGTGGGGGTAAGAACCTCTTCAGGGGTTCCTACGGCTTGAAGCTGTCCCTGCTGCAGGCAGACCAGCCGCTTGCAGAAGGCACTGGCCAGCGTCAAATCATGAACTGCGCAGATAATCGTTAGTGATTGTTCGCGGTGTAAGTCGGCTAGGAGCTGAAACAAACTCCATTCGTGGCCGATGTCTAAATGGGCGGTTGGTTCATCGAGCAACAGGACTTTCGGTTGCTGGGCCAGAGCGCGAGCTAAAAGAACACGCTGCCTTTCACCGCTGGAGAGCTCATGAATGGAACGATCCTTCAAATGCAGAAGATCCGTACGCTTCATCACACTCTGCGCGATGGCGCGGTCTGAAGGAGATTCAGACCATGACCAAGAGGTGTACGGCGTACGCCCCATGAGAACAATGTGTTCAACGGTGTACGGAAAAACGAAATAATCCTCCGAAGAAACCACGGCAATATTTTTAGCGCGTTCCGGGATCGGCCATTGGGTAAAGGGTCTTTCAAGGAGCGTCAGCGTCCCCGCACTGGGACTGATCACACCGCTCAAGAGTTTGAGGAGCGTTGATTTGCCAGAACTGTTCGGACCGATCAGCCCGAGAAAATCGCCGGATGGGACAGTCAGAGCGATGTCTTGCAGCACGGGACGTTCCCCATACTGGAACTCGATGCCGGTGAGTTGATAGGCGTTCAAAAGACTTCCCCCTTCTTTTTTCGCAGCAAATAGATGAAGAACGGGCCACCGCAGAGAGCGGCCATAATCCCCACAGGAATTTCATGCGGCGCGGCCAGCGTGCGGGCGGCCGTATCCAGCACAATTAAAAGGAAGGCGCCTCCCAACGCAGAGGCGGGAATCAGCACACGGTGATCGGGTCCATAGAGCAGCCGTAAGCAATGTGGCACGATGAGACCGATAAAGCCGATGGTCCCTGAGACTGAGACCGCCGCGGCCACAAGAATAGAGGCGATGAAAAAAAGAATCCGTTTGGTTTTTTCCGGGGCAATCCCCAGATGCTGGGCGGGTTCATCGCCCAGGGCGAGGATATTCAAAGACCGGGACATCGCCCAGGCCGCAGCCAAGCCCGTGAGAATCAGGAGTGCGGATATTTTCAACAGAGGAGGATCGTAATAACTCAAACTCCCCATCAAGAAGTAAAGCGTTGAAAGGGATTCTCGGAAAAAGAGCGAAAAGCACAGAAACACGATGGAGTTTAAAAAGGTACTGACCACGACGCCTGCCAAAATGAGCGTTTGCACAGGTGTTTTGCCGCGCGTTCGGGCGATACGGTCGACCGCGATAATAGCGCCGATCGACCCCACCAAGGCGCAGCTATAAAGGAGAGTGGGTTGGTGAAAATGCAGAATCCCGGCCACTATGATGCCAAGGTACGCTCCGCTTGAGGTCCCCAGAATATACGGATCGGCCAGCGGGTTGCGCAGGAGTCCCTGATAGATCGTTCCGGCGGTGGCCAGAGCCATGCCGACTAAAAAACCCAAGATGACCCGGGGTAGCCGAAGCTGCAGGATAATTTCATGCGTCGCACTGACTGGCCCCAGCCACAGGGACAGTACGCCCGCAGCGATGACGAGTCCGAACAGGACAACGAGCGTGCGTGGCGCCAGACGGTTCATCGCTTAGGCTCCAGAGATTCCATTCGCGATATGAGTGCTTCCATGCCTTCGACAATGCGTGGGCTAGGATGGGTCAGTGTGTGAGGGATATCATCGAGAATCCGTCCCTGGCGTACGGCAGGGAGGGAGGCCCAGCCAGGACGCTTGGCAATGACACTCTTGGGCATGGAGAAAGCAATAATCAGTTCCGGTTTGCGTGCCACAACGGATTCTGAGGACACTTGTCCCGCGATGGCCTTCAATTCGGCGAAAATATTATCTCCCCCGCACAACAGGACGGCTTCGCTGATGAAATCGTTGGCGCTGACGGTCCACAGACCGGTGTCAATCTCTATAAAGGTCGAAAATCGGCGAGGCAGCGCTCTGCCACGTTTGGCGATCTGATCGATGCGGGTTTTCATTGAACGAATGACCGGTTCCGCGGCTTTCGGCTGGCCAATCGCATCGGCGACCTGCCGAATGGCGACATCAATGTCGCTTAAGCGTTGAGGCACGGCCACTTCAATCACCCGGTAGCCCATGCGTCGCAATTCTGGGACGGTTTTTACGTTCTCCCAGTTCCCCCCGAGAATCACATCCGGTTTCAATGAGACAATGAGTTCCATGGAGGGATTTAAAAAGTCACCGATGACCTTACGTCCCGGCTTGGTTTCATCAAAAATAGTGACGCCGACAATCTCCTCCCCCGCGCCCAGGGCTTCGACAATTTCCGTATTGCTTGGAACCAGCGAGACAATACGCAGCGCCCAGCTGAACACTGGACAGACAAGCAGACCGAAGAGAAGAAGCGTCGTTTTAAGCATGAATGAATGTTTGAAAGCCAGGCGGGATGAAACGGCAGCCAATAAAAAACCCAACTTCCAAAAGAAGTCGGGCTCGTCGTGTGCTGCATGAAGAGTCCCTTCCCGCGAAGGCAATGACCGCGACGTATGCGGTTCGTTATAAAAGGCTGTCAGTAGACCGGACTCGTCCGCCGACCATCGGCGGAATTACCGTTGCGGGGCAGTCCCAGGATTCCTCTGGAGTTCCTCTGCCAGCCCTGTGTATGAAAGAACGGACAACGCAAGGATTATAAACCCAAGCGGTGTGAGGGTGTCAAGGAATTTATTTGTTTGGGGTCGCGCCGAGGAAAAAGGGATTGATCTTTTGTTCGACCAAGATGCGCCAGGCGGTCGAGCTCAGGGCGGGAAAGGGGGTTGCGGTCCATCCATCCAGGAACGTCTTGCCGGCCCGTGACGCATACGGGTAAGAGATCTGGCCTTTGCTGTTCTTGATCTGCGCCTTGTCGAGTTCGACTAGAATGCTATCGGCTTTTTCGGTGTTGCCCAGAGTGCGATAGGCCGCAGCCACACCCAGACTCCACTCAAAACTGATCGGTGAAATACGGCTACCGAACGTATATCCAGAAATTTTTTGAACCGTGTTTTCCACGAGGACCTCTTGGTTGGCGAGGTACGCTTTATTTTCGACGGCGTCCATGAGCTTCTGCAGGTCGATGGTGTCAAGCTTGTTGTCTTTGAAAAAGTCCGGCGCCATGGATTTTACGGCCGATAGGGCCAAGACGCCCCAGCTGCTGGTATCCGTCGCAAACACCAGGTCATTCTCCCCGCGGTTAAACCGGAATTCCTTCGGGTTGTAAGCAGAATCCACCAGCCAGTGCGCGACTTTAGCCGCCGTTTTGTCGAATCCTGCTTTCGGGTCCTGGGTGTGGCGCATGATGAGATAGGCCAACGCATCCAAATTGTGTTCGGTGGATGCCCAGGGTTTATCCGGCCCGCCTCGGATAGATCCGTCGGTAATCTGATTGCGCTGGATGTAACTGTCCATGCGTTTGAGTAGTTCATCAAAATCGTTGGAACCTGTTGTTTTTTTGTAGTGCGCTGCTGCAAGGCCGACCCAGATAGCTTCCCCGCTGAACACGTTGTTGCTTTCGAGATTGGATTTTCCAGGAACAAAGTGCAGTTCTTGAATTCGCGTCAGAATTTTTTTTGCTTTGTCTTCTTGCTTATTGTTCAAAAAGACGATGGCGGCCAGAGCTTGGTCATATGTGTTGGCTAGGTCACGCAGAAAATCCTGCGCGTTGGCATCGACTTTGGCCACATCCGGATCTTTGGCTTCCGGGACTTCAAAGCTAAGCACTTCATCTTTATCTAGACGCCCGAGGATCCAGTCCAGCCAGGACTGCGTTTTCGTTGTGGCTTGCAACATGTGATTGCCGGAGAGATCTGCATCCGGTGGCGGAGAGATCCGTGTCTGAACGTTGCGGTAGTACGCTGCACCAGCGCTGACATCGATCCGGCGCGTGTGTGGGGCATGTTGCAAGGCGCGGGTCTCCCCCTGTGCGGACTTCTGCAACTGATCGGCGGTGCGTACGGAATAGTCCGAGGGCTGAAACTTGGGATCGGGCGCAATCGTCATCTCTGCTGATGTGCTGTGAAGAACGCCAATCAAGCAGAGGGCAAGAACACGAAGACGAACAGGATAGCGCACGGGAGTGCTCATTTCCTTAAGTATAGATACTAGCGGTTGTGGGGGCTATGAACCAGAAGGGCAAAAAGGGAGGGCCAATTGGCCCAGGTGTTTTCTGGGCCTGGTTAAGGCAGGGAGGGTATGTCGGGTTCATTGTAGAGCGGCATATACGTAATCGTAACGTAGCCGCTGTATTTCATATCACGCCAGTTCGTATCAACATTGATCAAATAGTCGCCCTCGCCAGCTTGCCAGCCGGCTTGTCCAGGTTTCATGTAAAACACGCAGTTGTTGCTGCCAAATTTCGGTCCCGGCACAATGCTGGCGGCAGGGAATATGTAGTGCGTTTTGATGTAGTCGACCGCATCTTCCATGGCTCCAATAGATTCTGAACAGTCCGGGGCATCGGTTTGGACAAACGTCACCTGCATGAGTTTGTCGTGTTTATAGGCGAGCGTAATGAGGGACGGGTGAAAGCGCTTGTGTCGGATGCGTTTGCCGATCGACCACTCCGTATAGCGCGTATCGAAGTCGCCGCGATAGAGCGGAACCTCATTGAGAGTGCGGGTGACGTCTTCTTTGGATTGTCCCCCCTGTAGTCCGAACGGAAAACCGAGCGGCACGGGTCCCTCGGGCTCCTGTTTGATCTGAAAGTGGTACAGGGATTTGTCCTCCGCAAAGGTGTGCGCAGCCATGAGGACGCTCAGGGTCGCCAAAAAACAAATCAAAAATCCTCTCTTTCTCACGGCCGCTATTCTAACTCTTCTTGGCATCGAGCGGTTGACAGTGCCCTAATAGTCTGTTAAGCTGATTATCAGTAATACAAACGATTATCAGGATCCCTCTTCTATGCGTGCACGTCCCTCTCGAACTTTGCGTCCTGCGGCGCCGCCCTCTTCCCGCCTTCCAGGCGGGCTGATCGGACGTATCGGTT
>CAZDML010000110.1:0-6858 GCA_964506645.1 uncultured Elusimicrobia bacterium
GAGGGTGTTGCCTGATAATCGTGATGTGAAATGATCAGTCCCAGATGGTGTTTCTTGGCTTCCTGCACAATTTCACGCCAAGGGTATTTGGGATTCCATTCCACATCAATCAGCGAGGCCGAGGCCAGGGCACGCCAGTGCAGCGGCTGCCACCACGAAGGAAATGGATGACCACCGCGGAAACTGACCAGCATGGGAATGCCGATGCGTGTCTTAAAGCGCAACAGCTTCTCGGCCATTTCTTCACGGAAGAAATTCCCCCACACATCCATGCGAATCTCAACAATGTCGGCATGTTCCGTACGGGCTTGATCGAGCAAAAAAGGAAGATCGTCGCCATCGAGAGAGGCGACCAAATGCAGGGATGATTTTTTGAGCTGTGCTAAGAGTGGATTCATCAGAACTCGCCTCCTTATAACCCGTACGCCGACAATGCGATATCGAGCAATTCCGGTGGCACCTGTTGACCGGATACGGCCTTTCCCAACTTCTTCAGTAAAACAAATCGCACCGATCCCGCTTGTGATTTTTTATCGCGTGACAGATAGGTCAAGAGTGTTGTCCGAGCCATTGGCTTGCGCGCATGCGATGGAAGTCCCGCGCGCCTCAAGAGCGCACCCAGACGGATGCGCTCGACCGTTGAGAGGAGTTCCATCTGTGCGGCAATAAAGGAAGCGACGAACATCCCGATGGAAATCGCTTCTCCGTGCAGATACCCACTGTATCCGGAGGCGGCTTCAATTGCATGCCCGATCGAATGGCCAAAGTTGAGAATCGCGCGAAGACCGCGGGTTTCGTGGGGATCCCGCTGAACCACATCCGCCTTTATTGCGGCGCAGCGTGCGATCACCGACGTCAACAGAGCGCCTGGCGCGCCGTGAATCAGTGTATCGATATGTTTTTCCAGCTGCGCAAAGAGTTGTGCATCCGCGATGGCGCCGTATTTAATCACTTCGGCCATGCCGTTACGCCGATGAGCAAGCGGCAGGCTGGCCAGAACCTCCGGGTCAATCCAGACCAGCTTCGGCTGATAGAACGCGCCGACTAAATTTTTGCCTTCCGGGATATCGACGCCCGTTTTTCCGCCGATGGAGGAGTCGACCTGTGCAAGCAGCGTCGTTGGCACCTGCACAAACGAAATCCCGCGCAGATACGTCGCCGCGACAAAACCGGCCATGTCGCCCACCACCCCGCCGCCGACAGCGATCAGCCAGCTGTGACGATCCAAGCCCGCCGTAGCACAGAAACGATAAATACGGCCGGCTTGCGCCAGCGTCTTGGAGCGCTCCCCTGAAGGAATCGACAACAGGTGAACCGCATACCCGGCCTTGGCCAGAGCCTTTTGCAGCGGCCGGGCATAACGCGCGACCGAGGCATCGGCAACAATCGCGATACGCGCCCCTCGCGCTATATGCTGTTTCAGAGCGGCAGGCAGCTGTGTGAGGGGTTTTCCCACCACAATGTCATACGCATGCGATCCCGCTTTGGCTTTAATGACGCTCATAAGGAGGGCAACCACTTCGGCAATACTTTTTCAACCACTTCACCGGCGACATCGGCGACGGTGCGGCCATCGGTAGCAATCTGTATCGGGCACTGGTTATATGCCGACTCACGCTCTTTCAGTAACGCTTCGACTTTTTGTGCGCGATCGTCCCCAGCCAGAAGCGGGCGGGTCGAGTCGTTTTTCAAACGGTCTAAAATCGTGCCGGCCTTCGCGGTTAAACAGACCAAGATCCCTTTCTTATTTAAGATCTTGCGGTTTTCTTCTGACAGGAGAACGCCACCGCCTGCGGCGATCAGCACATCGTCTTTCTCGCACAACGTGCGCAGCGCGGCCGTCTCGATAGCGCGGAACGCGGCTTCACCTTTCTCATCAAAAATAGCCTGGACGGATTTCCCTTCCTGTTTTTCAATGACTTTATCGATATCGTAGAAGGGAATATGCAACACACCAGCGGCCTGACGACCGACCGTGCTTTTCCCGGTACCCATGAAACCGGTGAGAACGATATTCACCGGGTTTTGAGATGTGCGAGATAGCGTTGATAGTTGTCTTTCATCTCGCGCAGGGAATCGCCGCCGAACTTTTCCTTCATGGCGCCGGCAATTTCAAAAGCAGCGATCGCCTCTGCCGCCACGCCCGCGGCAGGAACAGCGCTGACGTCTGAGCGGATAATCTCGGCCGTAAATGGCTCTTTCGTTTGAATATTAACGGAGCGAAGCGGTTTCTTTTGCAAAGAGGCGAGCGGCTTCATCGCGACTGAAAGAACGATGGGTTCGCCTGTCGTCATGCCGCCCTCAAATCCACCTGCATTATTATTTCCACCGCGGTAGTATCCGCGTTCTTTGGAATAGAAAATCTCATCATGGGCTTCGCTGCCCGGCCGGCGCGCCATTTCAAAACCCAATCCCACTTCGACGCCCTTCATGGCTTGAATGGACATCATCGCGTAGCACAGTCGGGCTTCGAGCTTACGATCCCAGTGGGTGTAACTGCCCAACCCCGGAGGACATCCCGTCACAATTACAGTAAAGATGCCACCCAGCGTATCGCCCGCTTCCTTGGCTTTGTCGGTGAGCGCCATCATGTCTTTTTCCGCTTTTGGATCGGGACAGCGCACTGGAGAAGCTTCCGCACGTTCGATAATTTCTTTTGTATCGGTCGGGATCGATGTCGCTTTGACCGAACCGATCTCTCGCACGTAAGAAAGGACTTGAATGCCGAAGGCATCCAGCATCCGGCGCGCTACGGCACCGACCGCCACGCGTGCAGCGGTTTCGCGCGCCGAGGCGCGGTCTAAAATTTCCTGAATATCCTGACGGTCAAACTTCAGAACCCCTGTCAGATCCGCATGACCCGGGCGCGGTTTCACGACGCGCTTGGATTCATCGCGATGGGCAGGGTCGGCTGACATAATCTTTTGCCATTTCTCCCAATCTTTGTTTTTGATGGTCATGGAAATGGGGGATCCGATGGTCTCTCCCCAACGAATACCGCTGGTGACTTCCGCTTTATCGGTTTCAATGGCCATGCGTGCGCCGCGGCCATAGCCCTTCTGACGGCGTGCAAGTTCTTTATTGATATCGTCTTCGGTCACAGATACCCCCGCCGGCATTCCTTCCAGAATGGCGGTGAGTGATTTTCCGTGGGATTCGCCTGCAGTTAAATATCTGAGCATGTTATTTTTGGTATTTGATCGCCTGTTCAGCCGCATTTTTCATGACGCGGAACGGCGCCTTCCTCCCGGTAAAAAGTTCGAACGAGCGGGTGCCCTGCGACACGAGCATGCCCAATCCATCAATGGCTTTCAGACCTTTCTTGCGTGCCTGCTGTAGAAACGCTGTTTCTTTGTAGAACAAATCGTACACGACGAGCTTGGGGTGAAACGCATTTGGGTTTAGTTTCACGGTTTCCGTTTTAGACAACCCCACGGAAGTCGCATTGACGAGCAAGTCGGACTCTCGAATGAGCCAGTAGAGTGCCCGTACCTCATCAAGCGCGACGGGAATCGTTTCACGCTCGTAATATTTGATCACGCGCTTAGACAGCACTTCGGCACGTGCTTTCGTTCGGTTAGCAATCACGATGCGTCGCGCCCCCGCCTGCGCCAGAGACATCGCGGCCGCACTGGCGGCCCCGCCCGCGCCCAGAATCACCACACGTTTGCCCGAGGGATCAAAATGACCATCCTTGCGTAGCGACTGGATAAACCCTGGACCGTCCGTGTTGTAGCCGATCAGCTTTCGGTTTTTGAGCACAATCGTGTTCACAGCACCGATTTGTTTAGCGGAGGAATCCAGCTCATCTAAAAATTCAATCACGCCGCTTTTGTGCGGCACGGTCACATTCACTCCGCTGATGTTGAGTGCGCGCAGAGAAAGGGTCGCCTTACCTAAGTCTTCCGGCTTTACCAGAAAGGGCACGTAGACGGCATGCAACCCCAAGGCCTCATAGGCGGCATTGTGCATGACCGGCGACATTGTGTGTTCGACGGGACACCCCATGATTCCGAAAATCTGCGTGTTTCCTGAAACTTTCATTATTCCCCTCCTACTGAAATATCGCGGACCCACACGGTCGGCGATCCAATCGAACCAAAAAAGGTGAGATCCGAACCCAGCGCTTCTACATTTTTCAAAATATCGAGCAGATTGCCTGCCATTGTCACTCCGCGAACGCCATGCGTGAGCTGCCCGTTTTCAACGCGCTGGCCCATCAGTCCCAGCGAAAAATCTCCCGAGATCGTATCCACGGTATGCAGTCCCATGACATTTCGAATGTAAATGCCATTCTTCACGCGGCCCAGGAGTGCCTCCGCTGACAACGTGCCGGGCTCCCAATAAAAATTAGTTGGCTCCGGCTCCGGAACGCCCTTGTAGGAAGCTCGGCCGGCATTTCCGGTTGACTGGTGCTTGGCTTTTCGGGCTGCGTAGCTGTCATAAAGAAACCCTTTGAGGGTGCCTTTTTCCAACAGTATTGTTTTACCGGTGGCACACCCTTCGGCATCGTAGGCAGACGTGCCCAAACCGCGGCGACGGCGCCCATCGTCTACGAGCGTGAGGTGTTTCGATCCGATACTCTGCCCCACGCGCGAGGCTAAAAACGATTTTCCCTTCAACACAAAGTCCGCGCGCAGCGCCCCGGCAAAAAGTTCAAGCATTTCAGCGGCAACCATGGGATCCAGCACCAGATCGTAGCGTCCCGAAGGAATTCGTTTTCCGCCCAGCAGTGCCACAGTGTTCAATACAGCCCGTTCAATGACCTGCGATGGATCAAGATCACTGTAATGGCGAACCGCCTGGAATCCATAGCCCATTTGCGTTTCATTGCCTTCGACGGCTACGCAGGCGATACTTAAACTGACCTGTGTTCCTGAAGACATCGCTTCAACGCCTTTCGAATTCACCACAGAAAATGCGGAGACTCCTTCGGCATACGTGCCTTGCAGCACTTTGGCAATTCGCTTATCACGTTTTTTAACTTCACGCTCGAGGGACTCTAAAAAAACAGTTCGCTTCGACCATGTGGTCGCATCGAGAGACGGATCCCTCAGCTCAAGTTCAGCCTCAGAGACTTTGGGGCCGGGTGCTGGCAAATCCAAAAAAGGGTCGACCGTTGTTGAGCGCGATGCCGCCAGAGCACGGTCTGCCACCACATCCCAGTCGGCCAGTTCGCGGCAGTTCGTATGCGAAAAACCCAGCCGACCGTCTTGAATCAGCCGCAAGCCAAGGCCTTGGCTACGCGCAACGGTCGTGTGCTCCAGGTGGCCTTCGCTCCATTCGCACACCCGCTTTTCTGACTCCACGAGGAAGGCTTCGGCTTGCGCAGCGGGGGATTTAGAACGCACCCGATCCAGCAGTTGACGGCTTTGGTCGAGAAGCATCATCGACGGGAAACCAGGATCAGAGACATCATCAGAAGCGCCATTAAGAGCAGAGTGCTGCCGATGCGCCGGTGTCCCATAAGAACGGTGGAATCTTTTAACAGATGTGCCCTTGCGTAGGCATGAAAACGCAGCACCAGCTCGGGGAAGTACATGTACAGCAGCCCGAGCACCAGACAAATTAGACCGATGCCGAATAGGAGTAAATGCACAGGGGATTTGATCGAAACGACTCTAAAAATCTACCAAAATCCGTCGACAGAGTCAATGAACCTCACGAATACTAAAACCCAGCGGTCCAACCAGCTCCTGCTTGATTTTCCAGCGCGACATCCAGGCCTTTAAATTCTCAGGCGGCATTTCACCCATATGCGCCAGGTCCGTCAGAATTTTAGGCGACCAGAGTACGGATTCGATCCATACGCGTCCTCCGGACCCGTGAGCGGTATGTGTCCAACGGTCCAGTTCACGCATGTCGCCGTACAAATGATTAAAGAAGTATCCCGACATGGAGCGGGCCCAACGATCGCTTCCGAAATACGCCATGGCCACGTTCATAATGGAGCGTTCTGAGCTCCCCCAGAACAGCAAAAAGTCATTTGGCGACAACTGCTGGCGTACCCAGGCAATCCGCACGAGGCTCGGATTATTCTCCGGCCGGGCTGCCGTGCGAAGCTGACGGAAATTGATGAACGCAGAGAGCACGACCATGACCCACGCCAGTGCCCAGCGCTTTGGGATCTCTTTCAAAACCCCCTGTTCAAGAATGAGCAGAAGAATGGCGGGCACTAAAAACATACGAAACCGAACGGCCCCGGGCACCCAGAAAAATTGGAAAACCATAAAACAGATGAGCCATAGCGATAACCGCTCCGATGGAACATGACGATGTGCCCATCCGCGCCACACAAGCCGCACCAGTGCGGCCCAGAGGGCAATATCCAACCCCGTTCTTAGAACCACAGAGACATGCTCGAGCGGCGCAATCCAGAGCTGACGCAGCGCCTCCAACAACAGCTGGCTATTTGACAACAGATCCGTACTCCACCACGAATGGGTAAACACCCCGCTGTTAGGCCGTGGCCCTGCCGGCCCAAAAACCCAGAACAGCATGTCATGCAACGTCGGGCCGTGCAGGGTTGCGGCAATCACCGCATACGGAATCCCTGCCAGGAGAACAAGCGGGAGGAGGTACCCCGCCCAGGTGGAACGCGGCCGTTTCCATAAGAATGCAGGTGTCGCCAGGACAAACATCTGATGAAAGAGCACAGCCATTCCTTGTTCAATGCCGCTGCGTTGGGGATGCCCATCCGCGTCGGTCACCAAACGGGAGAGCAAAATCACCGAGAAAAGCCCGACCCAGCTGTAGCACCCCGGGTCGACCATTTCATGCCAAAAGACATAAGACGTGCCCAGTGCCGCCGTCATAAGACAGGCCGACTTCGGGCCGTAACGGTGTGCAATAAAAAAT
>CAZDML010000111.1:0-6834 GCA_964506645.1 uncultured Elusimicrobia bacterium
CGTCGTAGTGATTTACTCCCATAATCTCCTGCGAATTGATCTTCCCGACTGTCACGCAAAGTGTCCTGTACATACATGTGGATGGTAATGTCTGATTTCCCTTGCTCCTTAAACCACTGACGTATTTTAGGATCAGAAAGATATTGATTTACATACGACTTAAATAAGGCACCCTGCTTTTGCATGCCCGGGGACACTGTGGCCAAATGGTCTGGCATCGGCTGATGCCCTGTACGGAGAGACATCCCCAAGATCGCCCAGAAGATGCTTAAAACGAACATGGCTCTAGGCACAAACCGTGTCTTCTTTGGGTTGCCGTTCCAGCGAGAATCCATAAGGTGAAAAAGACCGGCTAGAATGCCAAGAAGAATCCAGGGGGAATAGAGAGGTTGGTTAAACATGACATAAAGTCCTGTTGCTTGAAGTAAATACGCAAATATTTCATGGAGTCTTCCAGGCATCCGAAGGAACAACATCACTTGATGGTTAAATTCATGCAATCGAACCACCGGATAGAGAGCGATCAACACCCAGGCCTCAACGCGTTCATTCCAGCTTAATCGTCCGTCTCCAAGGGTTTCGACAACAACCTCGCGACGAGGAAGTTTGCTTTCCGCATACCCCAGTAAAACGGTCTGATAAAGTAAAAGCCCAACGACGGGCCATAGACCATGAACAAAGAAGGCGACGATAGAGAATACTATTACTGCAATGGTTGATTCGCGTGTACGCGCAGGCATGCGGTGTGACGCCTTCTGGACACGTTTGAGATCTTCGTAATATTCAGCATAGATTCCGGCATTAGCGGATCCATCATCAAGAACAATCCCTAGTCTATCCTCTGTCATGAAGCGATGGAGACGCTTTATGGTTTCAGAAATGGCCAGTGCAGGATTGCCCACCAAGCGCCCGATTCGGGGGCCAGATACAGGGAAGAGATCCTCAAAACCGCCGTAGGGATCGCTTAAGATGAGCTCTCCTTTATCGTTAAATCCAAGTGCCATTCGATTGAATGCGAATGTGGGCGGCAAATTAGACCACGAGCCACTCCGGTCCAGTTCTGTATAAAGGAGATCGACTTCTTTACCTTGAATCATCGGGGTCTCGGCTGTTACCCCGAGCAGTTGCAATTGATTTAGAATTTGCCCAATATTCTTTTCTGGATCCTGAAAGGTCATCAAATCGATATCTTTTGGATTACGACCCAGCAGAAGATCGCGAACAAATCCTCCCGTTAATAGAAGACGTCCACGAATCAAGGGGTGGTTAAGCAGGAGGACGATTTCACGAAGCTCTGGCGGGATGCTATGGATATCTATGACCCGCCGGTGCTGAGCATCCACATCAGACACTCTAACAGCCGGGGATCGCAAGTCTAAGTCAAATTCCTCGTCGCGGAGGGGAATGGGAGCCCCATCCTCCTGCTTCACAACCGCGCCGTCGGAGACAGAGTGCATAGATCTATTTTCGAGAAGCTGTTTTGCTAATGCGGCAGCTTTTTCGTGAGCGGGACTTCCCTGCACACCAAAATCCACCCAGTTCCACAAGAGATTTGTCAGCAATGTTTGTTCTGAAATTTCTGGATCCCATGATACTCTCCAAAGACCTCGTTGATAATTCGATGAGCCGTGTGAAGTGCGAACATCGATCGAAACCCACTCTCTGAGCTGCTCTTTGAGATTAGAAAGTCGTCTGTCTGTGCTTCTCAAAATGGCTTCCAAGACGGTCACGACTCGAATCTCCACGGCATGTCGATCCAATCCATCCTCAGACTTAATCCTTTTTAAAGAATCTCGCAGTTGCTGCTCAACAGTGGGATAATTCGCATGGAGATTTTGGAGGAAGCGTTCATACTCGCTGTCTCCATACGAGCGATTTCGGCCCATTTGAATTACAAGGTTACGGTTTTCCACCTTCACAGTTAACGGGACAGACGCATTAGACACGGTTTCGAGACGGATTCGCTGGGCCTCTCGAAGGGTGTCGCCAAAGCCATTATCTCGTGCCGCTACAGAAGGAAAATCCTTATAAAGTCTCAATAAAAGGAGGTAAATAGATGGATCATAGGGGGACGTTCCCATGCTAACAACACTAAACCCTCGAACAGATTCTGGCAATGACTTCGGTTTATTTTCACTTAGCGCATCTTCAATGATCTTAAGGCTCGATCTTCGGAAGGATAGCGCATCCTCTTCAAGACCCAGCCTCAGCGCATCCGATCTAAGCAGCTCATCAACCGAGTAAGCAGGAGGCATTAATTCTTGAAGGCGGGCAGTCAAGCGCTGCATACTTTCTTGAAGAGCACTTTCATTGAAATTAGAATCTGCTCTTTGATATGCAACCCTATAGGCCTCTTCGCGTCTACGCAGCGAAGCCGATACCCCTTCATGCCAACCCACTCTCGCTTCGCGGCGCGCCCAGAGATAGTCGGTTTTCGATAAATAGTCAGCCTGATAGAGTACGTTTAACGCTTCCATACGGCTACTGAGAGCCTCTCTAGCCCTTTTAGTATCTTCTTTGAACCCATCCTGTGCATTTTCTAGAGCGCTTTGCCGTAAGAAAAACACCCGGAGTGCGCCAGACAATCCATGCCAATCACCGCTGAAGACGCTATCAATCCCAGACGTTTCCCGTTTCACATGGTCATATGCCTTGGCAGCTTCCAAAATCGTGCTATCTCTTGTCCTTCTGGCCATCAATAAAGGGGTATCTGCGTCTTCATCAATTCGATAGGAGTGCCAGGAGGAGAATACCGATGATGCAAATGAATCAAAGTCCGAGTTATTCGGAACACTATTTTCATCCTGTAGCATCTTTGCTAATGCAGGAGGGAGTTCTCGCAAAGCGTCGGCATAGCGTATATTCCAGTAGTTCTGCCACGCATGGAGACGTAATGAATCAACTTCATACTCATGGCGCGCTCGCCCAATATCACGAGAACCAGAAATATTCGACTCATAGGCACTCAAGCTATCAGCGTGCTTTCCTTGCGCCCCATAGCTTTGCCGGCCCTGGGTTCGTGCAATTTTTGCTGACATGATTCGGTGTGCCCGTTCATCTGCCGCCGTGTAAAGACCGAAAGCTTTTGCCTGCGGGTCTGCAACATCTTCTAGGTCCTGGAGAGTAAAAAGGTACTCTGTCTCTGCATAGGCCAGTCGGGTATTGTATGCATCCGCCATGTGATCGAGTGCTTCAATACCCCACCCAGAATAATCGACGCTTGCAAAGTGATCCCGCTGTTGGTGTTCTTGATATTCTTTGAACCGCCGGTCGAACTCCTTCTTTCTTTCAGAGTCCTCTAGAAGCTTATAGGCGGCATGAATTGCAATAAAGATTTTCTCCGAACCTGGTTCTAGGTTTACATCCGGGTGATACATGCGCGCCAGACGACGATAAGCGGATCGAATCTGCGATTGGCTTGCATTAATTGGCAACCCCAATACCACGTAAGGATTTTTGGATGTGAATTGTTCGCGTGAATGGTAGTCCGTCGTCGGAGTCCCTTCCGCACGGACAGGGAGTGTTTCTTCTTGCTTCTCGGGCATCGTATGGTAACCGAGTCGTGCACGGTCTCGCCAGCCCTGCGGGCCTATCACGCGATCAATCGTATTTCGCAAGACACGGCGAAATTCCCATTTATACCTGAATTTTCGAGCGGATAATTCTGAAATCTCTCTGAAATACTTATCCCCGCTGTATTCCGATGTGCCAAAGACAAGTAGAGGAAGTTTATTTTTAGTTCGTTTCGCTTGGATCATCCGCAACCGACCAATGTCTCTACGGGCGACACGGTTTTCGTCCCAGCGGTAAAGCCTCCGTGATTTGAAGAGAGGAAAATTGGTATGGTCCAGCTCATGCATGATGATGAGCCACAGTTTGTCTTGTAGATCTGACATGATTTGCTGAGATTGCGCTTTCATCGCTGTTCTTAAAGACTCATCGGCTAAAACATACGCATCGTAGGCGGTTTTAAAATCACGAACTATCGTTTGGTAGGCACTGTCCTCAAGAAGAATGTGTGGGGAGTAGCCTGGTATCTTTCGCGCCCCTCCTTTACGAAGACCGCTCCAGGCATGGATAGGAATCCCATTCCCCAGCGGGGATAATAGTGCCTTCAAATAGTTCCAGATGCGATACCTGTAGGGGATGCGGTCATCAACGCCTTGCCATAGAAGCGTTTCAACTGAATTGTCTGTGATAGGACGCAAAATCCCATCCTGAAAATATGCCAGGATACTTTCTGGTGATGCCATCAATTCTTTTTTGAGTTTGCTTGAGCCTCCTTTTACCCCTGCGAACAAATTTGCATGCACCCAACGTATGGCATCATACCCCTGGGCGAGCGTAGGCATGGGAGTGTGACGTATCTTCGCCGTTGAGGGTCCCCGCTGACGTCGATACGCAGCCTGCGCAACTTCCGCATTTGTCAACCATTCTCCCATCAAACGTTTAAGATACAGTTGTCTGTCCGCTTCCGTCACCTGTTCAATTTCTGGTTGAAGAACGATGTAGGAGACCTTTTTCTCCCGCAAGAGTTCTGCAATAGCCGCCGTATGAAATCCGCCTGTGACGAGCACCACTGGACTGGGCAGGGACAACGTCTTCTCTACCATGGGTTTATTACGCAAGCGCGCCATAACGTAATAGTCAATACTGGCAGAAATCAATCGTCGAATTTGAATCTCATCAAACCCTGCCATGCCATTGTGGACAAGCAAACTGTTTGCGAGTGCCGTAAAGGGATTAATGCGCGATGCAAAACTTTGCACCTCTGCTTCTGTCGCTCGCAAGTCGACAAGACGCAAGAGGGTCGACAAGTCGTACTCCACCTGCACCAGCGAGCGTGCTTGGGGTGTCTCTGCCAATTGCACTTTAATCCGCTGTGCAAATTCCTGGACTTCAAGCAGGAGCTTATCCATGCTGATCGAATGTGTGGCACGTAAAAATGCCATATAGCGTCCGAGTTCCTGGGGGACGCGCGAGATCATACGGTGAGCATTTAGAAGCTGTAGCAGATAGAGGTAATACAGGTTGGGCTCGCTTTCCTGAGAGAGTCGCTTGAGTGTTTGTTGTTCTTTATCGGAAAGCACAGGTTGAAGTATGGCCAGTGTCTGTACAGCCTGGCGACGCAATGTGTCCTGCCTGGGAATACCCTGTGGTGTTGATGCGAGTTCCTGCTCCCATCGCGCCAGTGCCGGAAAATCTCGGACTACATTGATCCCCTTTCCGATCCCGTTTTCAACAAGGTCACGGATATACGTTTCTAAAGATATCTGGCCCTGTTCAAATGTGCTCCATCGACTCTGAAATTTTTTGAGAGAGGGCGTGTAGAGTTTATCTTCGAGAATATGTAGATCATCCCGAAGACGAGACAGCTGTTTAACAAGTTGCTGACGTGAGAGTTGAGTCTGTCTAAAAAGCTGGCGATTTACTTCATAGTAATGCTCGTTTTCAACACCAATGAGAAGATGAGTATTTTGCCGTTGTACAGCAAAATATTCCATTCCTGTCATTTCTCCTTCCTGCACGAGATAGTCACACGCCTCCTTTCGCAGCGCGGAATCACTAATGCGATTCATCCCTGAGGAATCAATGGGGCCTTGCGCGCCTTCTACAGCGAGAGAAAAGGGAACATCTCCCTTCAAGGGCGAAAGTCGGCTCGCAAGAAAGTCCAAAATCCCAGCAATCTTCTTCTGTACGCCATAATGGGCATGAAGGTCCTGGATCAAAATCACTCGAGGCTCAGCGGATTCGGGCGCAGAGGCATAAAAATCAGTCATGCGAGCGAGCTGGGGTGGGGGGATAAGGTTGAACTGAGGAACTAAAAGTGATTTTCCTGACGGCTCTGTAAGCGATGAGACTGCTTCCACGCTATGGGAAGAAGTGATGATCAAACAGAAGCTCACGCTGGCAGCTATAAATTTCTTAATCATCTCTATATATCTAGGCTTTTTATGTTATATCGACGTAAACAGGACGTAAAACCCTTGTAAAATCAAGCATTTCCTGGGTATTTCCGACTATACAGATCTGCTAGGTGGTTGCAAATACTCAATCCTGGTGATTCTTTAGGACTATAATGAGCTATGTTTAACCTCTTCACAGGGTCCTATCCGTCCATTGAAAAGGCTCTTATCGCTGATATCTGGGCCGCTAAAAAGCACGCTCCCTTGGCCCCACTGCTGGTCCTCTCACCTTCTGCGAAACAACTTGATCGTCTCCAACGTTTGCTCGCTCAAGAGACAGGTTTTTTTAATATTCATTTCTTGACGTTTTACGCACTGGCCGATCGACTTCTCCAAGAGATGCCGCCTGCACAAGATCGCGTTGTTTCAGACCCTGCGCTCTATAGCGAAATGATCCGCAATTTACTCGAAGGACGAGGGAACGTTGAATTCATTAACCGGTCCTACCTTCATGCTCCAGGACGTCCACTCGCGCGCGGTGTTCCAGGGGCCCTGGCAGAGACCCTTCGTGATCTTCGTGATTCCGGCGCACGCGTCGTAGACTCCTTGAAAGCCGCACTGGAAGGACATCTCGGTGAAGCCGCACCAGAAGCTGCACCAACGCTTGAGCTCTACGCGCGTTCTTACCAAATTCTTCAGACAGCCGGTCTCCGTACTCCCTCTGATCAGCTTCGCCGTGCGGCTGCACATGCTCCCCAAAGTCATTGGTTAAAGAACATGAAGAGTATTTATCTTTACGGTTTCTATGATCTCACTGGAGTCCAACTCGATTTTGTGTTGTCGCTGGCTGAACATCCGAATGCCAAGCTCTATTTCCCTTACGAAGTCGATACCCCTGCCTACACCTTCGCAGAGCGACTTCTTCAGG
>CAZDML010000112.1:0-6754 GCA_964506645.1 uncultured Elusimicrobia bacterium
TTCGCACGCTTTCCCGCAGTCCTCAAGTGGGAAAATTGTGGTGTGCGCCGGGGAATTCCGGCATTTCTTATGACGCCGACTGCGCTCCGGTTCCGGCAGACGATATTAAGGCACTTTTTGATTTTGCCAAGTCCAATAAGATCGATTTGACTATGGTTGGCCCTGAAGCGCCGCTCGTGTACGGTATTGTTGATAAATTCCGCAGTGCGGGCATGGCCATTGTGGGCCCTGCCAAGGGTGCGGCTCTCTTGGAAGGAAGCAAGTCGTTTGCGAAAGAGTTCATGAAGAAGCACGGCATTCCCACGGCCAAATACGATGTTCTGCTGAACCTGCAGCAGGCTACGCATGTGTTGCGGCACTGGACGGGGCGTAGCGTGGTGAAGGCGGACGGTCTAGCCGCCGGTAAAGGCGTCAAAGTCTGCGAATCTCAGGACGAAGCCAAGGCGTTCCTTTACGAGATCATGGAAAAAGAGATTTTTGGTGCGGCCGGATCGACCGTCGTGATTGAAGAAGCGCTGACAGGACCCGAAGTAACGGTACTCGCATTTTGTGATGGAAAAACGCTCCTGCCGATGCCTGCTTCCCAGGATCACAAGCGCGTTTATAACGATGATCGAGGTCCCAATACGGGCGGTATGGGGGCATACGCCCCGGCGCCGATCTATACGTCGGCTGTACGCAAACAGATCGAAGAGGAAGTGTTTAAACCCTTCTTAAAAGGTCTTTCGGCTGACAAACTCGATTTCCGTGGGATTATTTATTTTGGTCTTATGTTGACCCCTCAGGGCCCGAAAGTTTTGGAGTTTAATACGCGGTTTGGTGATCCGGAAACGCAGGTCGTTCTGCCGCTCTTGGAAAGTGATTTTGTCGATGTTTTGAAAGCTGTCGCCGAACAGCGGCTCGCAGACGTGACGATCCAGTGGAACCCAGGTTCAGCGCTCTGTGTCGTGTTGGCCTCGGGTGGTTATCCCGGTTCTTTCGAAAAGGGCAAAGTGATTCATGGTCTGGAAAATGCGGCCCGACTTCCCGATATTCAGATTTTTCACGCGGGGACCGCGTTTAAGAACGATCAATGGGTGACGACCGGAGGTCGTGTGTTGGGAATTACGGGTATCGGCGCGACCTTTGATCAGGCGCGAGAGCGTGCTTATCATGCGGTCTCGCAGATTTCATTCGAAGGCATGCACTATCGAAAAGACATCGGCGCCAAAGCCATGGCCTTGGCGGCCAAAGGATAATCATGCAGCGAACAACATCCACCGCAAGCGAAGGTCAGTTGCTGCTTGATAAGGCGGCCCTGACAAAAAAGATTCAAGGGCTTGCTGAGGCCATTGGCAAAGAATTTAACAAGCAATCTTCACTCGCGCTGGTTGGCATTCAGACGCGGGGGATCCCTTTGGCCCGTCGCATTGCAGCGCTGCTGGAGAAACAATGGGGACGAGAAGTCCCTGTCGGGATTTTAGATATTACACTCTACCGTGATGATGTTCATGCGATTGCGGAACAGCCGGAAGTCCGTGAAACCGACTTGCCTTTTGATATCGATGACCGGCCGATCGTTCTCATCGACGATGTTCTCTTCACGGGGCGCACCGTGCGCTCTGCGATGAACGCAATTATCGATTATGGACGCCCGGAATGTATCCGTTTGGCCGTTTTGGTTGACCGCGGACACCGGGAATTGCCGGTTGCCGCCAATTTTATAGGGCTCGCTGTAGAGACCCTCCGAGATGATATAATTGATGTCAATCTCCAGGAGACGGACGGCGAAGATGCGGTCCGCCTGCGCAGAAAGGGGAAAAACGGTTGAGATTACGCCACAAAGACCTACTCGGCCTCGCACAACTCACCTCCGAAGAAATAGAACTTATTCTTCATACCGCTGCCCCTTTTAAGAAAACATTTACTCGCTCCATCAAGAAAGTCCCGACCCTTCGCGGCAAAACCGTCGCGCTTCTCTTTTACGAGCCGTCTACACGCACCCGTACGTCGTTTGAACTCGCCGCGACACGTCTTTCGGCCGATGTATTAAGCCTCGCAGTCGCCTCCTCCAGTGTTCAAAAAGGGGAAACCTTGATGGACACGGCGCGCAACTTGGAAGCGATGAAGATCGACTTCATCGTGCTGCGGCACTCGGTTTCTGGTGCCCCTGAACTCTTGGCGCGTGGTGTGCGTGCCCATGTGATCAATGCAGGCGACGGCAACCATGAACACCCGACCCAGGGACTGCTCGATCTCTACACGATCAAAGAAAAGAAAAAGAAGATTCAGGGACTGAATGTCGCCATTGTTGGCGACATTTTGCACTCGCGCGTGGCGCGATCCAATATTTGGGCGCTGACGAAACTGGGGGCGAACGTCCGTCTGTGTGGTCCGGCAACGCTCATCCCTACTGAAATGAAGACCGCTTTCGGAAGCAGCGTTACTGTGACGTATAACATGAAGGAAGCGTTGGACGGCGCCGATGTGGTGAATGTGCTTCGCCTACAGCTCGAACGTCAGCAGGAAAATCTCTTCCCCAGTTTGCGCGAATATCACGAATTTTATGGCCTCGATGCCAAGAAGCTCTCCTGGGCGAAAATGGATTGTATGGTGATGCACCCGGGGCCGATGAACCGCGGGGTCGAAATCGATTCCGCCATTGCCGATGGACCTCAGTCGGTGATCTTAGAGCAGGTCACCAACGGCATCGCCGTGCGCATGGCGGTCATGTATCTCTTAGCAGGCAGTATCGAAGCGATCGGGAAAACCTCGCTGCGTGCGCAGCCCGGCGAAGGACTTTCAGGGAGAATGGAATAGATGAAATCGATCGTGTCTTGGGCGCGGAAAGAAAAGCCTAGCGAAAGCGAAAATTCCAGCAAGCCGCTTTTGATTAAAGGGGGTCGTGTTATCGACCCGCGCAATCATCGCGATGAAATCGCCGATGTCCTGATTGAAGGTCAGCATGTGCGTCAGGTGGCCCGCGATATCAAAGTGGGAAAAGATATTGATGTGATTGATGCGAAGGATTTGGTTGTCGCGCCCGGGCTTATCGACCTGCATGTTCACCTGCGCGAGCCGGGCCAGGAAGAAAAAGAAACGATTGCCACCGGCACCTCCGCGGCAGCCATGGGCGGATTTACTTCGGTTGCTTGCATGCCGAATACGTTGCCGCCCCTGGATAACGTTTCGCAAATCCAATTTGTCATGATGAAAGCGCGGAGCGAGGCTTACGTCCGCGTCTATCCGATCGGCGCGATTACGAAAGGCCAGGAAGGCCAGGAACTTACCGAAATTGGCGCCATGGTGCGCGCGGGATGTGTGGCGATCTCGGACGATGGTAAACCTGTCGCCAACTCCAAACTCTTCCGACGCGCGCTCGAGTACGCCAAGACTTTTGGACTTCCCGTGATCGATCACTGTGAAGACCCCGATCTTGCCAAGGGCGGCGTGATGAATGAAGGGAAGCTCGCTTCCGTTCTTGGTTTAAAAGGCATCCCCCGTCAAGCCGAGTACATCATGGTGTCACGCAATATTGCGCTTTGCGAGCTGACCGGCGGCCAGCTGCATCTGGCGCATCTCTCTACAAAAGAATCGGTTGCGATGGTTCGCGATGCCAAGAAACGCGGCTTGCCCATCACCGCCGAAACGTGCCCCCACTACTTTACGCTGACCGAAGAGTCTGTTTCTGACTACAACACCAACGCAAAGATGAATCCGCCGCTGCGTACTGAAGAAGATCGCCAGGCTGTCCGTGAGGGACTCGCCGATGGGACGATTGATATTATTGCCACCGACCATGCGCCGCATACGAAATCTCAGAAAGCGCGTGAGTTCGATAATGCCCCGTTCGGAATTATCGGCCTGGAAACAGCCCTGCCGCTTGTCCTTTCCGAGCTTGTCCAGAAGAAAGTCATGGATCTTCCAGCGGCAATTCGGGCGCTGACCGATGCGCCAGCCCGAGCGTTCCATCTGCCAGGAGGTCATCTGTCCCCAGGTGCACCGGCGGATGTCGTATTGATTGATTTAAAAGCCAAGAAGACCTACAACGAGTTCGCATCCAAGAGCCAGAACTCGCCATTTAAAGGATGGACCCTGCAAGGCGGGGCCCATTCGACGCTGGTGAACGGTGATCTGGTGATGAGCCAAGGACGATTGCTACGGAAGCCAACCTGGTAACGACATTAGGTCCACTTCAGTTAAAAAATCCAATCTTGGTCGCTGCAGGTACATTTGGCTATGGGCTGGAGTTTCAGGAGTTCTTTGATTTAAAAACACTCGGCGGCATCATCACGAAGACGCTTACCCTCGCGCCGCGGGCGGGAAACCCTGGCCCGCGTGTCGTGGAAACGCCCAGCGGAATGCTCAACGCCGTCGGCCTGCAGAATATTGGTGTCGATGAGTTTTTAAAGACGACCTGGCCAGAACTGGAAAAGCTGGACGTGCCGGTCGTTGTGAGCGTGGCTGGATTTACGCAGGATGAATTTCTGCAGCTCGTGCAAAAGCTGCAAGGGCGATCCATCGCAGCGATTGAACTAAATCTCTCGTGTCCGAATGTTGCCCATGGCCCCGGTGCGCGGTGCTTCGCTCAGCGCGCGGAAGAAACGGCCGCGGTTGTGAGTGCTGTGAAGAAAGTCAGCAAAATCCCGATCTTTGCAAAGCTGTCTCCGGAGGTTTCTGATCTGCCAGCAATTGCTCGAGCGGCTTCGGAGGCAGGAGCCGATGTTCTGACGCTGATCAACACAATGCCCGGGATGGTGATTGATACGGAGACGCAAAAGCCAGTTCTCGCGAACGGCACAGGGGGCCTTTCCGGTCCAGCACTCCATCCGATTGCGGTACGCTGTGTGTGGGAAGTCCGCCAGGCCGTGAAAACTCCGATCCTTGGAGCGGGGGGAATTCTCACGGGCAAGGATGCGCTGGAGATGATTCTGGCGGGCGCCAGCGCTGTGGCGATTGGAACGGCTAATTTCTGGAACCCCCGTGCCCCGAAAATTATTTTGGACGAGCTTACGGAGCTTGTTACTAAGAAGGGAAAGACGATCGGCGCGTTAGTCGGCGCTGTACAAAAACCATGAAACCTCTCATTGTTGCCCTCGATACCGAAACGGACAAAGAAGCTCTTCAGATGACGCAGCATTTGGCGCCACTCGTGGATGTATTCAAAGTCGGCCCGGTTCTCTTCTTGAAGTATGGAGCGCCGTTTATTAAAGAGCTTCGTGCGCTCGGGGCGAATATCTTTTTAGACATGAAGTTCCATGATATTCCTTCGGTTGTTCAAAAGGCGATTGAGCGTGCCGCCGAAATGGGTGTGTATAGCGCGACGATTCACACCTCGGGCGGTCTGGAGATGATGAAGCAGGCCGCCAGCCTGAAAAAACGTCCCAAGCTCTGGGGGGTCACCGTTTTGACGAGTTTGGATCACGCCGATCTCCAGCGCTTAGGCGTTGCGCGTTCTTTGGAAGATCAAGTCGCGCATTTGGCCAAGCAGGCATTTGAAGCGGGACTCGATGGGATTGTCGCGTCCGTGCGTGAAGCAGCTCTTGTTCGTAAGGCATGCGGACCTAAATTTGAAATTGTGACGCCGGGGATTCGCCTCGAAGCCGCCAAAGACGATCAGAAACGTGCCCAGACTCCTGCCGATGCGATCCAACAGGGTTCAACCTTTTTTGTTGTCGGACGACCCATCACAGAAGCCAAAGATCCTGTGAAAGCAGTGAAAGCGATTTATGACTCCATCGAGGTGACGCGATGACACAAGATGAAATCCTGAAGTTGTTTAAAGAGCGCGGAGCGCTGTTGCAGGGCCATTTTAAACTGACGAGCGGTCTGCACAGCGATAGCTATCTCCAGTGTGCGCTTCTTTTTCAATATGGATGCGATGCAGACCGAATCGGTGCTGATTTAGCACGGCAACTTAAAGACCCTTCGAGCGAAAAGCCCATCACGGCTGTCGTATCTCCGGCCGTGGGGGGGATAGTTCTCGGCTATTGTATTGCCCGATCGCTCGGGGCTCGCGCGATGTTCGCTGAACGGGTCGATGGGAAATTTATGCTGCGACGTGGATTCGCTTTGGCTCCGGGTGAAAACGTCGTTGTGGCGGAAGATGTGCTCACGACAGGCGGCTCAGTGCGTGAAATTATTTCGCTCGTGGAATCTGCGGGCGCTCATGTTGTTGGGGTGGCGGCCGTTGCGGATCGCGGTGAAGCCAATGTCAGTTTTCCAGCTCCGAAGCATGCCGTTTTGCGCTTGCCCCTCGTGACGTATCCGCCGGACAGTTGTCCGTTGTGTCAGGAAGGGATTGCGCTTGTAAAGCCAGGAAGCCGCCCCGAGCCGGCCAAGAAATAACCATTCCAAAGAGGATCTCGTGATTACTTATAAAAAAGCAGGTGTGGATGTAGAAGCCGGAGACGCGCTCGTGCAGCGCATCAAGAAAATGTCTCCGATGATCGGTGGATTTGCCGGACTTTTTCCCTTAGGTAAAGGCTATAAGGAGCCGATGCTTGTCGGCTGTACGGACGGGGTGGGCACGAAGCTCAAGCTCGCTTTTCTGGCGAATAAGCACGATACCGTCGGGATCGATCTTGTGGCCATGAACGTTAACGATCTGCTGTGTTGCGGGGCAAAACCACTCTTCTTTCTTGATTATTTTGCCTGCGGTAAGCTCGATGTGGATGTGGCGGAAAAAGTCGTGAAGGGTATTGTCGAAGGGTGTACTCAAGCCGGCTGTGCCCTTTTGGGTGGCGAAACCGCTGAAATGCCAGGTATGTATGAA
>CAZDML010000113.1:0-2824 GCA_964506645.1 uncultured Elusimicrobia bacterium
GATTAATAATGACCAGCGGATCTTTTTTTCCTTTCTCATGCAGATCAATCACAGCAAAGCATTGGGACAGGCCGACTTGATTGGCGGCTAAACCAATGCCCGGTGCGGCATACATGGTTTGAAACATGTTTTGGATGGTTTTATGAAGATCAGGGTCGATCTTAGAGAGGGTTTTGGTTTTTTTTCGGAGAACCGGGTCCCCCATTTTGACGATCGGGAGAAGGGCCATAGGATCTCAGTTCGGACGGCTCTCGGGGCCGCCCGGCGCCGGAAGCACCAGCGCACCACGATGTGAGATGGCAACCGCAATCAGCAGAAAGATGCCGGAAATCCCGACGATCAACGCACGCTCAAAAAGTGACATCGGGTGCAGCGTAAACGGCACAATGAGAATGGCCACAAGGTTCATCACTTTAATGAGAGGGTTCAGCGACGGCCCGGCCGTGTCTTTGTAGGGATCTCCGACCGTATCGCCGATCACGGCTGCTTTGTGAGCATCGGTACCTTTGCCGCCTAAAAATCCGTCTTCAATTTTTTTCTTCGCGTTATCCCAGAGACCGCCGGTGTTCGCCATATAGACAGCTAAGAGCTGACCGGTTAAAATCGAACCGCAGAGATATCCCCCCAGAGCAGCAGCGCCCAAACCAAACGCCACAAGAACGGGCGTCGCAATAGCCACCATCCCCGGACCCAGCAGTTCCTTCTGAGCCGCCGCTGTCACAATGTCCACACAACGCGAATAGTCCGGCAGTTCAGTACCTTTCATAATGCCCGGATGTTCACGGAACTGACGGCGCACTTCTTCTACAACGAAAAAGCTGGCACGCCCAACGGCTTTGAGCGAAAACGCTGTAAATAGGAAGGGCACAGCACCACCAATTAAGAGTCCGACAAAAACGCGCGGCTGATTCACCTGAATGCCAATTTCGTTCAGGTGGGCTTCATCAATGAAGGATTTGAATAGCGAAATGGCCGCAAGCACGGCGGTGGCAATCGCCAGACCCTTGGTCAGCGCCTTCGTCGTGTTGCCAATAGCATCCATCCAGGAGAGCGAACGACTGGCGCGTTCGTCTTTGATTCCCGCCATTTCAAAAACACCATGTGCGTTATCCGTAATCGGGCCGTAGGTATCCATCGCCAAAATAAATCCGGTGGTTGTTAAAAGCCCGAGGCCACCGAGCGCAATACCGTAAGAGGCCATCGCCGGATCCCCTTTAAACACCCAGAGCGTCGATAAAATCGTGCCAGCAATCAGCAAAATAGCCCAGACCGTCGATTCATTGCCTTCCGCCATTCCTGACAAGAGCAGCGTAGCAGGGCCTGTTTTTGAAGCTACCGCTGTTTCGCTGACCGGACGGCCGTTCGGATGCGTGAAATAGTTGGTGAGCCACAAGGTGAGAATTGCCAGGAGAATGCCGATCCCGCTGGCCAGGGTGAAGCGCCAATCCACATCACCAGTGCGTGGGTCGCGCATATAAAAGTAATTCACGGCCGCCACACCGATAAAAGCAGCAATCGAAGATACCGTATAGCCAAACGTAATCGGGCGCATCGGGTCCTGCTCGCCCGGCTTCATTCGTACGCTCATCGTTCCCAAAATCGAGGCAAACACGCCCACCGCGCGAATCATCAGCGGGAAAAGAATCAGCTTGAGACCAAAATCGGCGGCGTGGTCCCCGTAAAGCTGCGTGAATTGCGGGGTACTCATCGTCGCGGCAGCCAGAATGATGGCGGCCACAAGCGTCACCTCATACGACTCAAACACATCCGCCGCCATCCCGGCACAGTCACCG
This sequence comes from uncultured Elusimicrobia bacterium, assembly GCA_964506645.1. GTDB lineage: Bacteria > Elusimicrobiota > Elusimicrobia > 2-01-FULL-59-12 > 2-01-FULL-59-12 > CAZDML01. The sequence continues at coordinate 1,794 of CAZDML010000113.1, forward strand.
ACATTGTCTCCAACGTTATCGGCGATGACCGCCGCATTGCGCGGATCGTCTTCGGGAATGCCGGCTTCCACTTTGCCGACCAAGTCAGCACCTACGTCCGCGGCTTTCGTATATATCCCGCCGCCTACGCGCAGGAAAAGCGCCGCCAGTGAACCACCAAAACCAAACCCGACAAGCACGCGCATCGCCTGCTCGCGATAGATGAGAAAAATGAGCGTCGCGCCCATGAGACCAAATCCCACGGTGAACATGCCGGACACCGTGCCGGCATTAAATGCCACTTTCATCGCTTTGGGAAAACTTTCCATGGCGGCGGCTGCGGTACGAACATTTCCTTTCACCGCAAGCCACATGCCCACATATCCAGCACCATAGGACGCTAGAACACCCGTCAAAAAAGCCAAGGAAACACCCAGGGGCAAATTCTGCGCCCCATTGGCCTGGCCGGCATACAGATTGCTGTACATCCAATACAGGCCAATCGTGATGATAAGGATGAACCACACCATCACCTTGATCTGCCGTCGGAGATAAGCCATGGCGCCTTCTTCAATCGCCGCGGCCACTTTTTGCATCGCAGCATCCCCTGCGCTGCAGCGAATGACATCCCACACCAGATAGAGGCCGTACAGGAGTGCAACAACAGCAGACCCCAAGACCCCCCAGAGGATAGACCACTCCATGGATGTTAAGGCAGGCAAAATAATATTGGCTTCACTCATTGAAAAATCATCCCTTTATTTAGATAGATAGCGCGAGTCATTAAATTGTTTTCACGTCGCTAAGTCAATGGATTATGGCAGTTTCAGGGATCGTATTAGCGGGATATTTTGGCCGGGCCATCATCCAAAATATCGTAATTGGACAAGAACTTCACGTTCTCGTGTTTTTCAACAGCCACAATTCTGTTTTTGCCGTTGGGTTCATGGCGGTAGTAGTACAAAATGTGGGTTTCCTTTTTGCGATCGACTTCATCCACGTAGTAGTCGTAATCCTTGACCGGGCTGGAAGGCCGTTTGCCATACACAATG
>CAZDML010000113.1:2834-3224 GCA_964506645.1 uncultured Elusimicrobia bacterium
TGCGACGTTCATACTCGCGGTGGCGGCCAAAACGGCCGCCGGAAAATTGGTCCGAAGTGTTGCCCTGGGCCACGCCCTGTTCGGGGTCGTTCACATCCATGACATGCTCATTCACTGGGGCTGCGGGAGCCGGCTGCGGGACAGGGGCCTCGGCCAGTTTTTTCACACGCGGATTCAAGAGAGGTGCGGGATTTTCATCGACGGTTTTAGGCGTGTTTTTGTCAATCACCTCATCCTGGTGAAACACATCGCCCGCCACGTCCTGACTGGTTTTGAGCTTCTCATACGCTTGACGCTGGGCCTGGCGTTCAGCCGCACGTGCTTTGCGCTGCGCCAGCTCATCACTGGACGGCCCGGTCGGGGTCGGTTCGGGAATTTCAACGGGTTCTG
>CAZDML010000113.1:3234-6686 GCA_964506645.1 uncultured Elusimicrobia bacterium
TGCAGACCGTTTAGGGAGCGCAGCAACCGCGACTTGCGGAGGCCGCGAAGTCGCCGCCGGGACAGTAGCGCTAACAGGTTCCACAGGCTGATCGGCAGACGTCTGGTAAGGCTGATATTTATCGATGGGCCGCGCGGCAGAGTCTGCGGGTGCGACAGCCACTCCGATGGCCACACGGTTCGGGATCGCATTCGCTCCGGCTGGCGCTACCTCCATGGCAGCAGGAACTGTTGCGGTTGTACCGGCAGAGGCCGCACTGGCACGACCTGATTCATACGGTTTCGAGCGAACAGAATAGAGTCGCTGACGATCGCCGCGTTTGTCATAGACAGACACTTCCATGTAGGACAAATCGCGAGGAAATTCAAAAATGGCTTTGCCGCCCTTCCAGGGACCGGCCACAAACGGCACTTCCAGTGTGGTTTCGCGCGCCCGCATTTTGAAGAACTGTCCAGCGGGGCCCGCTTTGGGCGGATATATGGAGATAAACGCATTGTCGAGGTCCAACCCATCAGAATCCGTGCCCATCGTGTGTAAATCCATCACGGAGGTAAGCTGCACATACTCAGCTCGAGCCAGGCTAAGCAGACTTACCAAAACCAAAGGGATGAGGATTGAGCGTTTCATGTGTCTTTTGACCTATCTATAGGTAGCGAGAATCTCTCTCAAGTGCAAGGGGTTTTTCATGGGAGGGTCAAGAAGGCGTTATTTGGGAAGTGTGAGTTCGACGGAGGCGAGGGTGCGGTTTTTCTGAAAAGTAGCATTTTCAGGGTCAAAGGCGATGGCGATACTGTACCAGCGAACCGCTTCCTTGTAATGGCCTGCTTGGTATTCGAGAATCCCAAGATTATTATAGGCGGCAGCCAGTTCAGGGTCGACGGCCAAAGCATTGAAATACTGCGCGCGAGCCAGGTCAGGCCGACGAGCGTTGGCATAGGCGAGACCGAGGTTGCTGTAGCCGGCCGCGTAGTACCCCAACAGGTGGCGCGTGAAGAAATCGTGAAACGCCGTGGTTTGAAAGGGTCCTCGCCGAATATGAAACACAAACAGCTCGGCCGTTTTCTCATCGACAGGGGGATTTGGCATCTCAGGGGTAAGAATCCGGTGGACCAGCCCTTCCGATCGTGTGCGTAAAAACGGCGGGACTTTTTGCGGCAACTCCGCAAAAAACGGCCGGCGTGTGATGGAATACCCCCAGAACATGCGCTCTAGATCCTGCGCACTGGTAATGTCCCCGGGCAGCAGCAGATCCGGCCATTGGCGACGAATTTTCTCATACCCCCAGCGTGTGCGGAAGAAATTGAGCAATACGATATCAGTCCGGCGTTTTTCCGACAGCTGAATGGCTCCGAGAGCGAATGCAGTTGGATCATCCGGATCGTAGAGCACCGCGTTCGGCGGCAGCGCACGCATCAAGTTGCGCCCATAATCGTAGGCGTAATAATCATGACGCGCCGAGCGGTACGGCGTCGCTTGAATCGGCTTGGAAAATATCATGAGCGCAATTAAGCCCAGTGTCCCCCAGACGGGTGCACCGCGACGGAAAATCCACACAACCCCGAATGCCATCAGTACCACGCCTAAAAGATTCACCAGAATGAGATACGGTTCCAGAATGGCCGGGGTCGTGGCTTCGGTAAGCGGCAGGTTGGATAAAAGAAAAAACAACGGGCCGGCAAGAGCGAAAGACAAGGAAAGGCCCATACTCCTCCGCGTGGCTTGCGGCGCGATCAAAGCAGCGACAAACCCTGCGGCCGCCAGGCCGACTCCGGCAATCCCGCCCTGTTCAGAGACCTGACGAATAAAAAACTGCAGCTGTGCCAGAATCGAGGGCAGCGTCCACTCAAATTCACTTTGTACGGGATGCAGTTTGAGTCCGCCGTAATCGGCGCGTGTCACGATTCGCCAGAACCCGCGCCACCCCTCCGGATCGCCCCACACCACCGCCGGATGCATGTGTCCGCGCAGTGGAATAAAGAGCACGACCGACAAGCCGGCCGCGAGCGCCAAGATACATTCGATGGCAAGCGGCCGATTGTCATTCCAAGTTTCGAACACGGATCCCATGAGAAGCGGTGCCAGAAAAAGTAATGTTGGATGCACCCCCATACCAAGCCCCAGAAGAAACGCCGCGCAGCGAAGACGCGGCGGCCCGCCCAAACCGCTTGCCCACAAGAGCATCACAGCGAACGTACTTTCTAGCGCATACATTTCGGACGTCCGAGCCAACGACCACACGGCCGGGCTCATCGCATAGGCAATCGTGAGAATCCCCGCATGAAATCCCGGCGCAGTCATGTGATTCCGACGAAAGAAGCCTTCCAGAAAATAAAACAATACGCCCGCCGTTGTTGCAGCCGACAGTGCGCTCACAAGATTGGCACGGTAGGCAACGGTCGCCCAGGGAGCGACGACGGCAAATAACTTGCCGATCAAAACGTACAACGGATAGCCCGGTGGGTGTGCGATCCCCAGGCTTGCGATGGCCGACACAAGGTCGCCAGAATCCCGGTACACCGATAAGGTTCCGGGCATGGCGTACAGGTAGGTCGCAAAGGCGGCAAAGAAAAAGACAAGACTCATAGGAGATCCATCGGGTCAACGTCTACCGTCATAAAAGCTTTGGACGGGCGGTAGCGTCGTAAAAAGTCCAGGATTGGCTCGAGCGATCCCGGTTCGCCCTTCATCACAATCTGATAGCGATACTGTCCGCGGATTCGCGCATAGGGGGCTGGAGCCGGTCCCAAAACCTCCACCCCGCTGTCATCCCCCGCGGTCGTCAGCGGGGGATCCATGGATCCCGGCTTACGACCTACCGGGATGACGGCCAAGAGTTGCTCCGCTAAATCCTCCGCCGCTTTTTGCACGGCCGCTTCTTTGGGAGCACGGAGCAGCACGTGAATCAACCGGCAATAGGGTGGATACCGCAGTTCTTGACGATGTGAAATCTCTTCTTCGTAAAAACTTAAAAAATCATGGCGCTGTGCTGTCTCCAGCGCATAATGCTCGGGATAATGCGTCTGCACAATGACACGGCCCGGGCGCGGACCGCGGCCGGTTCGGCCGGCGACTTGCGTCACCAGCTGAAAGGTGCGCTCGGCCGCGCGAAAATCCGGCAGATGCAGAGAAATGTCCGCATCCACCACACCGACCACTGTCACGCTGGGAAAATCAAACCCTTTGGCAATCATCTGCGTCCCCACCAGCACATCGAGCTTACGTTCGGAAAAATCGTTATATGTTTTTTCGTAGACGGCCCGGGTATGCGCCACATCTTGATCCATGCGAGCCATCTTCACGAAAGGAAAGAGCTGCCGAATCTCTTCTTCAATGCGCTGTGTGCCGACACCATACTGACGCAGCCGCATGCCGTGACAGGATGGGCAGGAGGTCGGTACTTTCTCCGTTTCCAGACAGGCATGGCAGCGCAGAACGCCATCGGCAGGGATCGG
>CAZDML010000114.1:0-6431 GCA_964506645.1 uncultured Elusimicrobia bacterium
ATCGTTGGCAGTGAAATCATAGGGATGCATTGGATGGCCGGCGATCCAGGCCGCCATGGTGGCGTGGTAATAATCGTCGACAAAGTAAGCGCGGCCTAAGAAAGGACAGCTGATAGCAAGTACGAGGAAGGCAAGAATGGCGCAGGCTTTAATGTCCGCAGTGGACATTGTTACTCTTTAAACATCTGATCGGCTGCAATAAATCGATACCCTTGCTTCTCCAGTGTATCGATAATCATCGGCAATGCTGCAAGCGTGCGCTCACGATGACGACCGCCATCATGGAAAAGAAAGACCGCTCCAGGCGCCGCGTTGTGAATGTAGGCGTCGGCCATGGCTTGCGGCGTCGAGACATCACGCCAATGGCCGGGGCGATCCTGATATTTCAACTGCCAATCGCAGCCAAACGTCCAGTGCACAAGCGCATAGCCATGCTCTTTGAGTGTCTTCAGGAGCCAGACTTTGTTGAAATACCCGTACGGCATGCGCACAACCTTCGTCTGGATTCCGGCCGCACGCTGCAATGCCGCTTCGGTCTGTGCGAGTTCGTGAGCCAGACGTTCCGGCGCGGCGTTTTTTTGTTTGTGGTAATCGAAATGAATATAGGTGTGATTGCCAACTTCATGCCCAGCGTCGACCACTTGCTTGGCGATTTTGGGATACGCTTCGACTTGTGATCCTTCCATAAAGAACGTAGCGCGGATATTGTGCTTCTTGAGCAACTCCAGAATCGGCGGGGTAAATACACCAGGGCCATCGTCGAACGTCAGCGCAATGACCTTCTCTTTGGTTTTCCCTTGGTAGTAAAACTTTCCGGGAGAATACGCCCAGAGCGAAGAAACGACACACGCAGTCATTGCGAGGATCGCCGCAGCGACCCGCGGCAATCTCCGATGGTGCCCTAACTCCTGAGATCGCCACGTCGCCTTCGGCTCCTCGCGATGACAACTATAAAAGTTTCTCATCCGTGTCTCCCCAATATCAAATTCAAAACACTTAAACCCGCCCCGCTTAATAAGGGGATCCAAAAATTGTCGTTCCACAGGAAGGCCCGAGATTCCACCCAGGCGCCCCACAAACTTCCCAAGATCGCTACGGGCCATCGCAAAAAGAAAAAGGACCACACCATGGAGACCACAGCAAAACCGGCGCTGCCTTCATACGTTTTGAGCGGATTCTTCTCCCAATGCTTTTTCCCCCACTTTTTACCCACAAGTGCTGCCGCCGCATCGCCGAAAGCCAAAAATCCAAGCGCCGGGAGAACGATCTTCTTGTTGGTAAAAATGAGCATCGTCAGCCAACTCCCCGCCAACGTCCAGAATATGCCCGACGGATGCAGAACTTCGGTTTCACGATGCAGCCCGCCAAACTTCGCAAGAAACCAGGCATTCATTTCCGGACGGCGCAGCCGTAGAAACTCAACGGCCGTCACAAGGGCCAAGACAACAAACAATCCCCAGACCACCCCACTGCGCGGCAATGTCGCATAGAGAATCATGTAAATGAGCGAAAGATGATGGAAAATTTTGCGTTTAATTTCGATGTGTAAATCCATTCATGTTTTCCCGCGAAAAATGCCAGACCTGCTGTCCACCGCGTCCCACCTCTTGGTAAGCCTGCCAGGTTTCCTTCGCACTCATACGCAGGAGTGTCGTCCAAGATACGGTGCGCGGAAACGCGAGGCCCAACAGCAGCACGACACTTAGCGCATTGCCCAGCAAAATAACGACAGAGGATAAAAACCACCCAGCAACTTTCAGGTCCGGCTGGTTCTGCTGAAGTGCAAATACCGTCAATCCCACATGAAACCCGACCGAAACACCCAGAACAGCCAGAAAGACATTCCAATACCGGTGCAAGTCGTAAAAATAATTGGTTGAAAAAAATCCAGCCAACAGAATTAAAGCATAGAGCGGCACCATGTAGGGAGCCAACGCAACAAAAATATTGGACTTGGTCACTGAGACCGAGCCGCCCTCTTTACTGACATGGAACTTCTTTACTTCCCCGCCGCTCATCCAGGCCGCCAGGGCGTGCGTTAGTTCGTGACCAAACACATAGGTGCGAATCGGGCGAAAGAATGCCCATTCAAAGAGGAAATATCCCAGAAAACCCATAAAAAAGTAGAACGACCCTTCAGGAACGTTCTTAAAGGAAGGTGCCAAGGTCCAGAGGGCCCGCAGAATGCCGTAACAAACGGGGAGCAATAACAATGCGATGACCCAGCGCTGGATATGTTTCACGACGGAAATATTACCATCCTCTCTCAAGAAAGTAAAAGCCAGCGTCCTTTGACATCAAACGTCCGAACAACTTATGATTGGGTTATGTCAAAAACGCGCATCGAAAAAGACAGCATGGGCGAGTTGGAAATTCCAGCCGAGGCGTATTACGGCGTTCAAACTCAGCGCGCCGTCATCAATTTTCCCATCAGCGGCTGGAAAGCCTTCCCTGATTTTATTCTGTCCACGGTATACATCAAAAAAGCGGCAACCCTGGCCAATATGGCCTTGGGAACCCTAGACAAAACCAAAGGCAACGCCATCGTTCAGGCCTGCGATGAAATGCTGGCAGGAAAGCTCCACCAGGATGTCGTTGTTGACGTGTTCCAAGCCGGCGCAGGAACGTCTTACCACATGAATATCAATGAGATTCTGGCCAACCGCGGTCTTGAACTCATGGGCAAAGAACGCGGGAATCATAAGCTTTTAAGCCCGAATGATGACGTCAACTACGGGCAATCGACCAATGACGTTATCCCTACAAGCATTCGCGTCGCCACCTATATCGCCAGCACGAAAATTGTTCCCGTACTCACCCAGCTGCGCGATGCTTTCCAAGCCAAAGCCAAAGAATTTGACGGAATTATTAAATCTGGGCGCACACATCTCCAGGATGCCGTCCCGGTGCGCCTGGGCCAAGAATTTCAGGCGTATGCCACCATCATTGACGGTCACATCGTACGGTTTAACCGTGTTGTGGAAGACGTCAAAGTCCTCGGCATCGGCGGTTCTGCCGTTGGAACGGGTTTAAATGCCCACCCGCAGTATCGCTTCAAAGTCGCTGAAGAGCTCTCTCGACTTCTCAACACCAAATTTACGATTGCCCCGGATCTTCTGGGTGCGATGCAAAGCATGTCACCCTTTGTCAGCATGTCGGGTTGTCTGCGCAACCTGGCACTCGATCTCGTAAAGATCTGCAATGACATCCGGCTGCTGAGCTCAGGGCCGACCACCGGCCTAGAAGAAATTAACCTCCCGGCCTGCCAGCCCGGCTCGTCGATCATGCCGGCCAAGGTCAATCCCGTGATGCCAGAAATGCTCACCATGATTTGCTTTCAGGTGATGGGGAATGACCAGGCCATCGCCTACTGTTCGCAAGCGGGCCAGCTCGAACTCAATGTGATGATGCCGCTGATCGCCTTCGACCTCATGATGTCCTTTAAAATTTTGGAAAACGGCGTGCGGCAATTTACTGAACGCTGCGTCAAAGGCATCACCGCCAACGCGGAACGCTGCCATCACTATGCTGAGACCAGCTCATCGCTCGTGACAGCGCTCAACACGTACATCGGCTACTTAAAAGCCGCAGAAGTCGCCAAAGAAGCGCTGGCAACGCGCAAGAGCATTCGCCAAATCGTTTTAGATAAGAAGCTGATGTCGGAAGCCGATCTCGCCAAAGCCTTAGACCTGGAAGCGATGACCCGCGCATCCGAAACAAAATAAACAACACCATACAGGAGGCATCCATGAATCGCATGAACAAGGGTCTTATTGTCTTTTCTATGGCCATCCTCGGAGGACTTATGAGCGCTCAAGCCAAAACCGCTGTATTCGAAACCACAGAAGGAACGATTGAATGCAAATTGTTTGAAGCCCAGACTCCTGTGACCGTCGGCAATTTTGTCGGCCTGGCGACGGGAACCAAAGAATTTACAGATCCCAAATCCGGCCAGAAGAAAAAATCGCATTTCTATGACGGTCTCACCTTCCACCGCGTGATCCCCAATTTCATGATTCAAGGCGGCGATCCCGTGGGCAACGGTACCGGCGGACCGGGCTACCGCTTCCAGGACGAAATTGTTCCGGCGCTCCAGTTCGACAAACCCGGCAAACTCGCCATGGCCAATGCGGGCCCTGGCACGAACGGCAGCCAGTTTTTCATCACCGTCGCGGCGACCCCCTGGCTCAACGGCCATCACACGATCTTCGGCGAAGTGACCAAAGGTCAGGATGTGGCGGACAAGATCTCCAATCTCGGCGATCGTCAGGGAACTCCCTCCCACCCGATCATCATCAAGAAGATCACGATTAAGGACTAATGAGCAAACAGTCCCTCGATAGCTTCGCCTGCCGCCAGACGCTCAGTGTCGATGGCCAGGCGTATGAGATCGCCAGTCTTGAGGCTTTTGCCAAAAAGACGGGGACTGATCTCTCGCGACTTCCTTTTTCTTTGAAAGTGCTGCTGGAGAATCTCCTGCGCAATGAAGACGGCCGGTTTGTGAAAGCCGCCGATATTCAGGCGCTGGCGACTCCCATTGCACAGCGTAAAGGTGAGAAGGAAATCGCGTTCACGCCCGCCCGTGTCCTCATGCAGGATTTTACGGGTGTTCCCGCTATCGTGGATTTGGCGGCCATGCGTGACGCCATGAAGCGTTTGGGCGGTGATCCCAAACGGATCAACCCGCTCGTCCCTGTGGACCTCGTGGTCGACCACTCCGTCCAGGTCGACCGTTACGGCACGGCCGATGCCTTCGCATTCAATTCTCAGATTGAATTTGACCGGAACAAAGAACGTTACGCATTCCTCCGTTGGGGACAAAAAGCGTTCCGCAATTTCCGCGCTGTTCCCCCCGAAACGGGCATCGTGCATCAGGTCAATCTTGAATACCTCGCGCCTGTGGTCATGACCCAAACCGGAAACGGAAAAACACAAGCGTTTCCGGATACGGTGGTCGGGACCGATTCGCATACCACCATGATCAACGGCCTCGGCGTCTTGGGATGGGGAGTGGGCGGCATCGAAGCAGAAGCCGGTATGCTCGGCCAACCGCTCTCCATGCTTATTCCGGACGTTATTGGTTTTAAACTGACGGGATCATTGCCGGCAGGCGCCACAGCCACCGATGCCGTTCTCACGGCAACCGAAATGCTGCGCAAGAAAGGTGTTGTCGGCAAATTTGTGGAGTTCTACGGGTCTGGCCTAAAATCGCTGAGTTTGGCCGATCGCGCTACCATTGCGAACATGGCTCCCGAATACGGAGCCACCATGGGCTTCTTCCCTGTGGATGCGCAAACGATCGAGTATTTGGAACTTACAGCCCGTGACAAAAAGTGCATCAAGCTCGTCGAAGCCTACTGCAAAGCCCAGGGGCTTTTCCGCACAGACACGACTCCCGATCCACTCTTTACCGATACACTTTCCCTCGACCTCTCTACTGTTGAAGCGTCGATGGCCGGTCCTAAACGACCCCAAGACCGTATCGCTCTGAAAAATATGAAGGAAGGCTGGCACAAATCCCTCCCGCCGATGCTGGAGAAAAAAGCGTCGGCTGGTGGAACGGCTGTTGCCGTGAATCCTGCACTCAAAGTGAAAACAACCCTGGGACCGAAAACGTTTGATCTGGAACATGGATCGGTCACGATTGCCGCTATTACCAGCTGCACCAACACCTCAAACCCTTCGGTCATGCTCGCCGCCGGAATTCTGGCCAAGAAAGCCGTCGAACGCGGGCTTACGTCCCAACCCTGGGTGAAGACAAGCTTGGCCCCAGGCTCCAAAGTCGTTATGGAATACTTGCGCGCGACCGGCGTATTGCCGTCGTTGGAAAAGCTCGGTTTTAACCTCGTCGGCTTTGGCTGTACGACCTGTATTGGCAACAGCGGGCCACTGCCCGAGCCCATTGGCGACGCCGTGCGCAAAAATGATTTGGTTGTTGCCGCTGTGTTGAGCGGTAACCGTAACTTTGAGGGGCGCGTCAATCCGCTCGTCAAAGCCAACTATCTGGCGTCTCCCCCCCTCGTGGTCGCTTACGCGATTGCCGGCCGCATGGATTTCGATCCCTATCATGAGCCGATCGGAAATGACAGCAAAGGCAAGCCGGTATTTCTCAAAGACATCTGGCCGACTCCCGAGGAAGTTCAACAGGCTGTTTCCCAGCTCAGCCGTGAGATGTTTGCCAGCCAATACGCCAATGTGTTCGAAGGCGATGCACACTGGCAGTCGATTTCAGTCACCGAAAGCGAGCTCTTTCCCTGGGACGCGAAGTCGACCTACATTAAGAATCCCCCCTATTTTGATGGGATGAAGCTGGAACCTTCAGCTCTTCGGGAAATCAAGAACGCCCGCGTCCTCGCGGTCCTGGGGGACTCGGTAACAACCGACCATATTTCTCCGGCAGGTTCGATCCCAAAAGTGACCCCCGGCGGAAA
>CAZDML010000115.1:0-6429 GCA_964506645.1 uncultured Elusimicrobia bacterium
CCATTGTTTGCCCCCCTGCTGCGTGGCAAAATGAAAGTGGCTATGAACCGTCTCTGCGTCACACGCATCGTGTTATTTCTTGGAATCCTTCTGACCAGCGCTCTATCGCTGGCTTCTGCAGGAGATATGACGGTTGGAAACAACCGGCCAGATGCCTACACAACCATTGATGCAGCGAACGCGCAAAGCATCACGCAAAAAATTACAGATGCGACCCACAAGGCGCGCTCTATCCCTGTGGCGCAGGACCGCATCTCCTACTTAAATAAGACATTCGCAGAACTGTCTCACGGCATCGGGGTACGCAACACCCCGGCGCCCGTAATTATCCATCGTCCGCATTTCACATCTCCTACACCCACAAACCGACCGACGCGTACGCGTTTCGTGAACGTTCCTGAAACGTCTTTGAGCTTGCGCTTTGTCGACCCCGCAAACCGCTAGACCTTTCTATTCACAAATTCAGTAGAATTAATTCTGCCGCTGGGATTTAACGCAGTGTCGAAGGCTGTACTGCTGCGGAAGAAGAACTGACGGGCACATCGGAAAGCGGCGTTTTGGTGGTTAGAGTTCGGATTAAACGAACTTCCCCGAAAGGCTTCAGCAGGCGGCGACTGGCAGGTTCCATGTGTTCCGAGATTTCAATCAGTTCCATATCGAGCTGACGACGCGTCCCCCACAACGAGGCGATCGGATGCGTAAAAACATCGCTCACGGAGACAGGACTTTGCAGGAGCCCCCAAAGAGCTAAAAGTCCTGAAAAAATAAGAAGACCAACCATGAAAAATCGACGCATACGGATCTCATTTTTCCTTGTCGGCACCTCTTTGTCAACATGAAAATCTACACAAAAACAGGCGACGACGGCTCGACAGGACTTTTTGGCAACAAACGCGTGCGCAAAGACGACCTGCGTATTGAGGCGTATGGCTCGGTGGATGAACTCAATGCCACGATCGGTGTTGTTCTCGCTTATTTGCCGGACGCGGCCTCCTCCGCACGGCCGCATCTGGAGGGCCTCCAAAATGATCTCTTTGTTGTGGGCGCTCAATTGGCAACCCCTCCTGAAAGCAACGCCAAAACAACTCTCCAGGCGAAGCGAACGACCGATCTCGAAGCTGCCATTGATCAGATGGAAAAAACGCTCACGCCGCTACAGCACTTTATTCTTCCTCAGGGCACGCCCTGTGCGTCATTCACTCATTTGGCACGTGCCGTCTGCCGGCGGGCAGAACGCCACATCATCTCATTGCACACGCTCGAGCCCGTAGACTCTGTTCTGCTCGCCTATATCAACCGTTTATCGGATTATTTATTTGTTCTGGCCCGATGGATTAACCGTCAGGAAGGCGGAACGGAAACACCCTGGCTGTCTTCTGGCGGCGCAGGGGCTGGACCCAAACCCGATATCCTAAGTGCATCGCTGCATAAACTAGAGGAAGAAAAGAAACGGCGTCAATCGTTGTTTGAAAAGACAGCAGGCGCGCTCCAGAAAAAGAAATCCGATGCGGCGAAGAATTTTGAGAAGTCTGTGGAACAGATTAAGAGAGACGGCGGGAAAGTCGAACCGAACGTACGTCCGATCGACCTCGACTAAACCTTTACAACCCATCCTTCCGGTTTCTGCAGCGAGAAAACCACCAACGTCCCCGATTCGAGTGCCGTCCAATCTCTCGAAATAGCCGGTATCGGCTCCGAGCACACCACCTGTGCACCCTGCGGAAGCCGTGTCCGGTATAACGTGTAATATTTCTCACGCTCTTCCCGGGTTTCCCCCAGCTCTAAATTTTTATTTCCTATTTCACGGTACGCCCATAACGATTTCCCATCGGATAGAACAAATGTCAACGAACTGTATCGCAAAGTGGATCGAGATTCCGCCAGCGTTTTACTTAACGCCTGGGTCACATCATCCTCATTACGAACTTGTTCCAGCAACCATAACATGAATCGCTCGCTGTCCGTTTGTCCATGAGGCTCGGCATCGACCAGTGGGAGGTCGGACACATTAAAAATCGTTCCGTTATGGGCAAATACCCAATCGCGGTGATGGAAAGGATGTGTGTTGCGAATGTCGCGGGACCCGGCAGAGGCTTTACGCAGGTGCGCAATGATTATGGAGGAGCTTGAAGCCTGAGCCTTCTGAGTCGCATCTAGAAATTTTTTACGTTCCGTATCGGCGGGTTCCGAACTGCGTCCGAAATAGACCGCGCGAGACTGGCTGAATCCAGAAATCCCCCATCCATCCAAATGCCCGGATTTCATTGTGCATTTAATGACCCCCTCGGTGCAGAGCGGATAAAACCCATCCAACACATTCCACACAGGCTGCGGAGGCGTTCCATAAAGTCCAAGAAGTCGACACATAAGGGAAAGTATTATTGATCGGCGGGGGTTTGGGACGGCCCGACTGTTTTCGCGCTCACGACGGTCTGCCCCACACGCTTGGTCCGTTTGTTGGCAGGATCTTTAATGGAGCGGCCATCGACGGAAAAACAGTAAGCATATTCTCCGGGTGTTAGTACCGCGGTATAGACCCATTTGTTGGCCGTCATTTTTTTCATGGGTTCTGCACGCCATCCCGTAAAGTCCGCACGAATAAAAACTTCTTTCGCTTTGGCATTAAAGTACACAAAAAGCACATTATGATTGCTGGATGCCGGGGCAACCGGAGCCGCTACTTCAGCGGTCTTACTTACCGCGCTGGATGCGCTCGATGGTGTCGCCACTGCGGGTGCGGATACCGCTGCCTTGGCTTGCGTCATCAGCGAAGAAGACGAGGCCGCGGAGGAGACCGCCGTCTGAGTCACAGGGGTAGGTGGCAGAATGGGCAGGGATTTCATATCCACAGTAATCTTGTTTTCATGACGTTTGGATTGAATGTACTGATAAAGGAAGAAGACACTTGCACCCATTGCCGCAAGATCAACCAAAATAAGCAGCCAGAGAAAAAACTTTTTCATGCGGGTTTGCCAGGCTCAGGGGGACGTATGACGGGACGGCCAAAACTGGGACCAAAGCCAGGGCCTTTTGCAGGACCCGGAGGCGTCGTTGGTTTGGGTGCTGCTGCCGGAGCAGGTGCAGGAGCCGGCATCGGCTTAGGCACGGACAGTGGTGGTGTCATAGGGGCCGGAGCTGCGGGCATGGCAGCCGGCGTCACAGGCTTGGGTGTCGGAGTATGCGTATGTTCAATCACCATCTTGGAAGGTGCAGGGGGAGTCTGTGCGATCGGGGGAACAGACATTGGCGGTGGGACGGCCGCCGGAGCACTCCCCATCACGGTGGACGCTGTAGGTGCTGCGCCCATATTTTTCTGTAGAACATCGATTTGCTGAACGACATTGCCAATAATTTTGAGAAGTTTGTCGATCGTTTCCGGAGGTAGACCCGCGGGGGTCGGCTGATTGGCCTGGCGCAACAACATGTTCTGCATATCTCCCAGCCGCTGGACCATAGTGTCTAAACGATCGGTAATGACATCGGGAGAAACCGCGGTTGGAACAGGAGCCGTCGCCTGAAAATCTGACGCACGGTTGCTGGGCGGTGAAAAATCGATCACCGGAGCCTCCGTCTCTTTTTTGGCAAACGGGAACATCGCTGCGGGCGAAGGCGATTTGATGTAGGGGGCAGGGGCGTTGGAGGATTGTTTCAGCTTTCCAATGAGATAAATCAAAAGAACCAATCCAAACGTCAACACCGACAAGCACATCCACACAATTGGATCCTGCATCAGAACTTTTAGATTCATCGGTTTCTATGATACAAAAAGATTTTGTAAAATTCCTTCGTCATAAAGCTTGCCAAGTTCAGTGGCCCAGTGGGGGAATGGCAGACCTAGCAGACTCAAAATCTGCCGATCGCAAGATCATGTCGGTTCGAGTCCGACCTGGGCCATATAATTTTTCGTACTCCTATCTAACAGAAAATGTCTTCCTTTGCATCTCCTTTGTTACGTTGGTACAAAATAAATAAAAGGGCGATGCCGTGGCGTCAGACACATCACCCCTACTGCATTCTTATTTCCGAGATTATGTTGCAGCAAACACAAGTTCAAACCGTCATCCCTTATTATGAACGGTTCCTGAAATCTTTTCCGACCTTCACCGCGCTGGCGGATGCACCGTTGGATCACGTCTTAAAGCATTGGGAAGGACTGGGGTACTATTCCCGCGCACGGAATTTGCACGCTTTGGCCAAAACCGTTGTAAAAGAGCATGGCGGACACCTTCCGGACCATTTCGAAAGTGTCCTAGCTCTCCCAGGGATCGGACGTTACACGGCCAGCGCCGTGCTGAGCATTGCCTGGGACAAGCCCTATGCTGTGCTCGATGGAAACGTCCAGCGTGTTCTTACGCGCTACTTCGCCATATCCGATAACGTGAAAAACACGGCCACACAGAAAAAGCTCTGGGCACTGGCCACCGAACTTCTCCCCTCGCAACATGCAGGCGACTACAACCAAGCCATGATGGAACTCGGCGCTACTGTTTGCACACCCCGCGCGCCACAATGCCCTCGCTGTCCGCTTCGTAAAGGATGCCAGGCGTTAAAAATGAAACGGCAAGAAACGTTTCCTGTTAAGGATAAAGCCAAAGCAACGCCGGTGTATCAGATTGGCGCAGGAGTCATTTGGAAAGATGGAAAGATTTTAATCGGTCAACGACCTTTGAAAGGACTCTTGGGTGGCCTGTGGGAATTTCCTGGAGGAAAATTAGAGCCGGGAGAAACGCTAGCACATTGCGTAAAGCGGGAGATTCAGGAAGAACTGGCTGTGACTGTAAAGGTGGGAGCCAAACTGGCGGAAATTCCGCATGCCTACAGTCATTTCAAAATCGTTCTCCACGCTTTTTACTGCACATATCAGTCCGGACAACCGCAGGCCATTGGCTGCCGAGCCTGGAAGTGGGTCCGGCCGGTGGATCTCAAAAAATTTGCGTTCCCAGCCGCCAACCAGCCAATTATTGAGGCGATTGTGTCGGCTGGACCTGCAGCAGTTCAAAACGCTCGAGCGGCCGCCGCGTCAACGTAAACGGCAGCGCTCCCCAGGCCGACGCATAAAATCCCGCCGACCCCGGCACATCCATCACCCGTACCGGCCACGCACTTGGGAAATCCCAGACAGCCACCAGTCCCAAGGGGAGGTTCGGTGGCAATCGCCACCACACCGGCATCCGATAGGTGGCACGTAAAATTAAATCTCCGGGCTGGAATGTGTTTTGCGGAAATGCTGACTCCCATCCCAACGGCATCAAATAGGGATCGTACCCTGTAAATGTATCGCCCAGGTAATACCAATGGTGCTGGGGACGAGGTGAAATTTTCTCAAGAACAATGGCTTGCCGAGAGAGCCCTCTGCTGACCGAATAAATGACATTGGCCTGAGCGTAATCGCCATAGGCCATGGCAAGCGCCACCCCAAAGGCCGATCCCCAGGCGGCCACGCGCCAACGGCGCGACAAAGCACGTTTCATCAGCCGTTCAAAAAGCCAACACGCAGGGGGAAGAAGAATCAGCAAATAGCGTGCAGCAATCCACTGCATCGCGAGCACGGTCTGTACCAGTCCGAGCACCAGCCACAGCGACAAAATGAGTTGTGACCCGACCTTCCATTCGCCGGTCATCACGAGCGCCACCGCTCCGCCGGCAAAAATCGTGACCATAGTCGCCATTAAAAGCGACTCGACGCGGGAGAATCCCCCGAAGGGGGACACCATCAGGGCAAAGAGTCCCAGCCAGAGCGCAAGCAATCCCAGAAACGCACCTTTGTTGCGATCAAAAACAATTTTCAAGCAGGGCCACAAAAAGACCGTCCCGCCGCCGAAGAAACCGGCCACAACCAGGAGTTTTCCGGCATTAAGATGCTGCAGCTGAACCCCCCGTTTCCCGGCAGCGAAAAAATGTATTTCTCCATAAACATGTTTCGTCCAGAAACACCAAAGTCCCATAAGAACGGCCGCGACCCCGAGTGTTGTGATCGTACGGCTCCACGACCAACGCCGGTTCGGTTCACATAGCGTCCATACAACAGCCACGGCAAACACAAGCACACCGGTATATTTAGTGAGAAAAACGGCCGCCATCAACACCCCAGACAGCACTGCCAGACTCATGTTCTGCTTTTCTTGCGCGAGGGCCAGAACAAGCAAACTCCAGACAAAAAACATCAACAACACCCCATCGATTAACAGCGAGTAAGACGTAAGCCAAAAGACAGGGGTTATAGCGAGCAGCGAAGAGGCGTACAAAGGATTTGGGACGAATCTTGTGCCGAGAAAATAGACCCCCCAAACACCCAAGATAGACAGTAAAACGGCCGACATCCGCAACGTTTGAACGGAATCCCCCCACACACGCATGACTCCTGCCATCATGTAATGAAAGAGCGGCGGATTGACCATGCGAGGCGGCTGACCGCGCTGCCACCCTTTA
>CAZDML010000116.1:0-6348 GCA_964506645.1 uncultured Elusimicrobia bacterium
TAACCATAGGGTGACTCGGGCTTAATCATGTCATCTTCTTTGGCAGGCTTCGTACATTCTCCGTAAAGAGTTCCCCCAGACGACGCAAAAATGAACTTGCGAATCCCGTATGTGCGGCAGCAATCCAGGAGACGCATGGCCCCTAAAATATTGGAGGAGGCATCAAAAAAAGGGTCTTGCATTGAACGTCGCACATCGATTTGCGCCGCATGATGGTTCACTATATCGAATCCTGATTTGGCGAAGAGTGTGCTGATATTGGGGTCTCGCACATCCATGAGGACTAAATTTGCCTTGGAATTTACATTCTTCTTTTTTCCAGTTAAGAGGTCATCGACAATCGTGACTTCATGCCCATCCGCAAGATAGGCATCCGCAATCTGAGAAGCAATAAAACCAGCGCCTCCGGTCACAAGTATTTTCATTAATAAGCTCCTTCGCCAGCCAAGACAGCTGGGAGTGTTTGCAATAGAATTTTAAGATCCAGACCCAAGGACCAATTTTCAAGATAATAAACATCCAGGTTAATCATTTCCTCATAACTCAGCGAGGCGCGTCCACTGACCTGCCAGAGACCGGTGATTCCTGGCATAATTCGTAATCGTTTTTTCGCAAAAGCATCGTAATGCGCAGCCTCCCAAAGCACTTGCGGACGGGGACCGACGATACTCATATCCCCCTTCAGGACATTAATAATCTGCGGGATTTCATCAAGACTCAGCTTTCGAAGCCATTTTCCAACACGCGTGATGCGTGGATCATTCTTCATTTTAAATACAGGCCCCTGGCGATCACTTTTGGCTTTAAGCTCATGGATATAATCGTCCGCATTCGAGACCATGGTGCGAAACTTAAAACACTTAAATTTATTGCCATGCAGGCCCATGCGATCCTGCGTAAACAAAATAGGCCCTTTACTATCCAATCGAATAAGGATGGATATGACAACCAACGGGACAAAAAGAAGGGTCAACACAATGAGAGAGATCGCCATATCAAAGCCCCGCTTAAGCAGATAATTGGCACCGTGAAGCGATAAGCTTTTTACATTAAATGTCGGGAGCCCTAAAAAACGATCCACAATGATTTCTCCGCGACGGATCTCTAAGAGATCTGGAACAATCCGACAATCAACACCTTGTTTTTCGCAGTAGCCTGCGATATCCAAGATTTGGTCGACACTGACGCTGCCCTGCAGAAGAACAACTTCATTTATGCCGTGCCGATGGACGTGAGCATCCAGGGCCTGCCGGTCAGGAACGGAGGTTAACAGAGTTGCACGCACGTGCGACTGCAAACGAACGTTGTGCTCAATGGCCTCTAACACTTTCCCTTTACCGATGACCAGAAGGCGCTGTGGACCAATGCTCAAGAAAACGAGGCGCTGAAAGAGAGACTTTCCCAGTTGATGCAAAGCAAAAAGAAAAATGGCGGCATAAGCACTCCAAACGACAAAGACTCCACGTGAATATTCCGCGCTGCGATAGGCGAAGGTGATCGTCGCCGTGAGCAGGGAGGCCAGGAACACCCCCTTGAGGACACGGATCCATTCATCGTGCGCAGGGGCTAGGCTATCTTTATAAAAATCCACATAAATAAAGACCAAACCCCATACCGGGAGAAGCGCTAAGAGAGAATGTTGATAGAACTGAGGGTCAGGAATTCCTTTCGTAACAGGAAAGAGGTGGATAAAAGCAGGCCAATAAAAGCGTGTATAAAAGGCTGCCTGAAATGCCAAAACAAGCCCGGCGATATCCAGGAAAAACATGCCGACGGCATAAATCAGCTTGGGATTGCGCTGTTTCATTCCCGTCGATTTTATGACATTTATCAGAGGACTTCAACGAAGCATTGACGGAACTGTTCCTTGCAGGCATTCCGATCAAAGCGGTGGGCGTGGGCCTGAATCGCGGCAGGATCAAAAGCCTGGGGTTGGAATCTTTCAAGAGTCGCTTGGATTGCTTCGGGAGTTTGCTGGTCAAAGAAGAGCCCCGTTTTTCCTTCTACGACAGTCTCCAAAGCGCCACCCTTGCGGTACGCAACGACCGGTCGGCCCGCAGACATGGCTTCTAATGGGACGATCCCGAAATCTTCCACGCCTGGAAACAGAAGAGCTTCACAATTCTGATAGTGCCAACGAAGGGCTTCCGCATCAAGCCACCCTAAAAATTCAATATTTCTCTTGGCTAACGCCTTCAATTTCAGACTTTCTTGACCATCTCCAATAATCACTAGACGTTTCCCACTACGGTTAAACGCTTCAACGACGAGATCGACACGCTTGTAGGGCGCAAAGGCAGAAACCATCAGATAAAAAGGCTTTTGGGAAATCCTTAAGGACGCACCAGGCTCTGAATAGAAAGCATGATCGACTGGGGGATAAATCACACGAGAATCGCGACGATAGATGCGCTGGATGCGCTCTTGTACGTTTTTTGAATTGGCCAAGAAGTGCGTGACTTGCGACACAGTACGAACATCCCAGCGTTGAAGATAAGGGCGAACCAAGCGCATCGCCATACGAACCGCAAACGAAGCACGGTCTGCAGAAAAATATTCTTCATATTGATCCCAGACGTAGCGCATGGGTGTGTGGCAATAACTCCAGTGTGTTGCCCCTGAGCGCGGGCGAGCTCCCTTAGCGACACAGTGGCTCGTACTAATCAGAGCATCGTAACCGGAAAAATTAAACTGCTCGATCGCGCGTGGCATCAACGGCAGGAAATGTCTGTAATATTTATCTATTTGAGGGATTTGTTGCAGAGAAGAAGCGAAAATGCGACGGTTTTCAATCCGAGGCGTTAATTTACCAGGAACATAGACCAACGTATAGAGATCGGCCTCAGGAAAAAGCTCACAGAGAACATCCAGCACTTTTTCCCCTCCGCGCATTCCTGTACACCAATCATGGATCAGTGCCACCCGCTTGTTACTCATGACAGACACTTCCTGTACACGGCCCATGTTTTTTCTGCGGTATGCTTCCAATCAAATTGTTTCACACGTGCCAGCCCCTTCATTCGCAGCGTCTCGCGCAGACGACTGTCTTCTGCCAAGGATCGGAGCCCCTCTTGGAGCGAGGACTCATCCTCCGGATCAATGAGAAGTGCCGCATCTCCCACTACTTCAGGCAATGAGCCCCGATTGGAACATAAAACAGGCGTCCCGCAACCCATTGCCTCCAAAGGCGGCAACCCAAAGCCTTCGTATAACGAAGGGAACGTAAACCCGAGTGCCCCGCTGTACAGCGCCGGCAGGTCCACGCGCTCGACATAGGGAATCCAGCGAACACCCGCGGAAGCGTTTAAAACGTGGTCATACCCTGAGATTAAGTTCTTGCCAATCACAACCAGCTCTGGGAATCCAGGAATTTTTTTACGAAGTGCCGCATGGGCACGTACAAGCATCGGGACATTTTTGAATTCTTTGATATTGCCTACGTAGAGAAGATACGCCCCCTCAATGCCATAGTGGCGACGGACAGCATCCTGAGCACTTGATGAGGCCGGAACAAACTCCGCAGAGACAGCCAAGGGAGTGACCGTAATTTTCTCTGGAGCAATCCCTAGCATCTCAACCAAGTCAGTCTTTGAACGTTCTGACACAGTAAGAATGGCTCTTGTACGAGGAACCAGCTGCTCAAAAAAAAGTTTGGCATAGAGCCAGGCTGCCTTGGAAGGGAGGAATTGAGGGTACTTTAAATGAATCAAATCATGAACAGTGACGATAGTCTTATTTAGCAAGGATAGACATACGTTGTAATGTGGGCTATGCAGGACATTCGCTTTTGTCTTATGAAATGCGGCTGGGATTTCCCACTGCTCAGAAAACGAGTAAACAGATGCCTGGCAGGGAATCACAGGAATACGGAGCGCCGGAGGGAGTTCCTGGTGACCTATCCCGATCAACTGAAGATCATTCGAGAGCGTTTGTGGGCTAGATAAAACAATCTCTCGGACATAGGTCCCAATCCCTGAGGCATTCCACATGCGTAAATCAATAGCCACTTCTCGTGATGTCATCATTTAGTTTATTGGGTCTAAGGTGTAATGCTTGGACTCCAGAATAATGTCCTTATAGCATCGCAAATAGTGTCGAATCAGCGATTTATCTTCCCGTAGATAGATATATTTGAGCAGGATGTAGCTCCATTTAATCCACTGATAAGCTTTTAAGAGATACACCCAAACCAAATGCGTATGTTTACGGTAATAATAAATCTGGCTCTGTCGATAGATCAGCGGCACAAGTCCCCAATTCCGCCGGACGGATGACTTTCCGAGATGATGGACAATGCGCGCCTCAGGCAAGAAATGGACGTTCCATCCTGCTTCACGACAGCGTATGCATAAATCAGAATCCTCAAAATACAGTTCAAAGTTCTCATCAAAACCATGAATCGCCTCAAACGCTTCGCGACGAATCACAAGACAAGCACCACAAATAATTTCCACATCACGCTGACGAGCATGGAGCGCCCGAACCCAATGTGTTTTTAAGCGGCTTTTTTGAATGGCGTAGGGCGCAAAATATTGCTGCAGCAATTCCCAAAAGTGAATGGGATTCCACCCCCAGGACATCTGAATAATTTCCTGTGTTTCAGATAAAAGCAGTGGTCCAACAATGCCGGTGCTCGGATTGGTTTCTAACCAGCAAAGCAAGGTATTCAGAGCTTGGCCATTCGCCAGCGTATCGCTATTTAAAAAACAAAACCATTTCCCCTTCGCCAAGGATGCCCCCTTATTGCAGGCTCTTGAAAAACCGTAATTGCCCTGATTCTGCCAGATCTGAACGCTTGGGAAGCTCTCATGAATAGCCTCCACGGTCCCATCCATCGATGCATTATCAATGACAACAATTTCATAAGGGCGCAAGATAGGATTGTCCTGTAAATATTGGATACAAGCCAAAGTCAGATCTTTTGTTTTGTACGTGGGAATAATGATGGAAAGTTCAGGGGTTGGCATAGGAAGAGGAGTGAGATTCAAATAGATGAACGACATGAATACCCTGAAATGCAATAAAAATCACTTCGCTGACGATGAGCGCATAGCAGGCCCCCAGGGTTCCCCACTTGGGGATCATCCACCAACCAAAGAGAAAGTTACTAAGGCAAGCGGCCGCAGAAGCAAAAGCCAGCTTTTTTTCTTGATCCGTCGAGATAATGAGATGCATCAACACATGATTAATACAAATCAATTCAAAAGCAATAATAAGTAGCCGAAGGAGCTCTTTCGCCTGGGCGAAGGACACACCAAAAACGAGGGTCAAAACATCCTGCGCAAAGTATGCGAATCCCCCCCCTACAACGAGCGCCGCGCAACCTAGACCCCACGCGAGGTGCTTACTCACGTGCCGAAAATCCGCTCGGTCATGATGAGCCGCACGTGACAAACGAGGAAAAACAGCACCGACCATCAACACCGGTAGGACTCGCAAAACTTCAACGATTTTCATCGCCGCAGCAAACAGACCTATATTTGATGTGGGCTCTTTAAAATATTTCAGAAGAAGAATATCCTGATTGTCGTAGGCAATCCAAAAGATCACAGAGGCAAATACAGGGGCACAGCGGCGGAGTAAAAAATAGAAGTATTCTTGATTTACCTGCCATGCCATCCAGGAGAACCGACGCTTAACATACAGCAGCCCCGCTCCGATACTGAGCAGAGAGCCCCATGCAACAGCAGCCACAATGGTGTTTAAAGGGGCATGACGCCACAACATGTAAAACCCTGGTCCCAGAGAACAAGCACGCATGACCAGCTTCAACCCAGCCTCTGCGTCCATCTCTTCTTTTCCAGCCAGCAATGCACAGAAGAATTCACTCAACACATAAGCAACGACAACGACACCTACAGCATCCACAAGACGCTGATCCAGGGTTTCCACAAAGAAAAAAGGCGCTAAAGCATGAATGGCAATCCATGTCACAAGGGATATCCCAAGTTTAATCGCGATCGATGTCCCAAGAATGGTCGAACGCTTTTCAGGGTGACGTGCGATTTCACGCGTAGCAACTGAATTCATCCCCAGATCTACAAAGAGTCCTAAAACACTCGCCCAAGCAAACGCTGTAGAATAACGTCCAAATTCAGACGTTCCCAGCTCACGGGCTAGGAAAATGATAAAGGCGGTAGAGAGGAGGCGCTGTACGACTTCTCCGGCTGTTTTCCAAAACAGATTATGCAGGGTTCTCATTCTGCTTCTGCAGATTCCTTCAACAACACAGGCGCACCCTTTTGGATCGGATAGAGCAGCTTACATGTGGGGCACCGGTAGGTTTTCTCAGAAGATCGAAGCACTGCATTTTTGCAGTTCGGGCAGGCAAGCAAGTCATCCAAATAC
>CAZDML010000117.1:0-1251 GCA_964506645.1 uncultured Elusimicrobia bacterium
CACCAAGTAAACACGCGAAGGGAGCTTAAACGATATGGTAGCTATGGTCCCCACAGTCATTGAACGTTGGAATCAAGGCGCAGCAGTCGGGTACGACATCTTCTCTCGTCTTCTCAAAGACCGCATCATCTTCGTCGGTGGTTATGAAGGGGCCGTCACGACAGATTCGGCCAACCTTATCATCGCGCAGCTCCTCTTCCTTGAAGCGGAAGATCCGGAAAAAGAAATCAATCTCTACATCAACTCCCCAGGTGGCATGGTCACCGCAGGCTTGGCCGTTTACGATACGATGCAATACATTCGCTGCCCGATTACGACCATCTGTATGGGAATGGCGATGTCCTTCGGCGCTGTATTACTCGCCGCGGGGACCAAAGGCAAACGCTTTGCATTGCCGAACTCCCGCATTATGATTCACCAGCCGCTCATCCATGGCGGCGGCATTTCAGGCCAGGCCACAGAAATCGAAATTGAAGCCAAAGAAATTATCGAGACGAAACGCCGCTTGAACGAGATTCTTGCGAAACACACGGGTCAGAATGTGAAAAAAATCGAAGATGACTCGGAACGAAACTTTTATTTATCGGCCGAAGAAGCAAAAAAATATGGCCTGATCGACGAGGTCATCGTAAGGAAGAAATAACATGAGCGTTCCCAAAGACCCCAAGGAACTTTTTCACTGTATTTTCTGCGGTAAAGGCAAACGCGAAGGCCTCCGCCTCATTGGCGGTCAGGGCATTTACGTCTGCGAAGAATGCATCCGCAATTCCTATCAACTGCTCAACAAGATCTCTGAAGAAGACGATCGCCGGGGTCTCAAGAACGTTCCTAAGCCGACAGAAATTAAGCGTGTCTTGGATGAATACGTGGTCGGTCAAGAACGCGCCAAACGCGTCCTCTCTGTCGCTGTCTACAACCATTACCGCCGCATGGAAAGTGTCCCGGCCAACAACCAGGATGTCGAGTTACAAAAATCCAATATTCTGCTCATTGGACCAACCGGAACTGGAAAAACACTTCTCGCTCAAACTCTGGCGAAATTGCTGCATGTGCCTTTTGCGATTGCCGATGCTACTACACTTACCGAAGCTGGATATGTCGGCGAAGATGTGGAAAACATCATTCTTCGTCTTCTGCAAAGCGCCAATTACGACGTAAAGCGTGCAGAGCGCGGCATCGTCTACATCGACGAAATCGATAAGCTCTCGCGCAAAACCGATTCCCCCTCTATCACTCGAGACGTCTCAGGAG
>CAZDML010000117.1:1261-6301 GCA_964506645.1 uncultured Elusimicrobia bacterium
CACCATCGCCGCCGTGCCTCCTCAAGGCGGACGCAAACATCCACAGCAGGAATACATCCAGGTCAACACCACCAACATTCTCTTTATCTGCGGCGGCGCGTTTGAAGGACTTTCCAAAGTCATTGAAGCCCGTATCGGTAAACGCGGCCTAGGGTTTGGGGCAGAAGTGAAACCCAAGCAGGAAATGCGCGTCGGCGACATTTTAAAGCATGCACAGCCACAGGATTTGATCCGAGGGGGCATGATTCCGGAACTCGTTGGTCGCTTGCCGATCATGGCCACACTGGATGACTTGGACGAAGATACGCTGGTTCGCATTCTGACAACACCCAAGAATGCGCTCGTAAAACAATTTGGCAAGATGTTCAGCCTGGAAGGTGTTGATCTAGAAATTAAGCCGGAAGGGCTTAAAGCCATCGCGCAACAGGCGCTCAAGCGCGGGTCTGGTGCTCGCGGACTGCGCGCCATTATCGAAGACATTCTTCTGGACGTGATGTACGAACTTCCGGAACAGGAAAATTTGGAGCGGTGTATCGTGGACGAAAATGTCGTCCATAAGACATATCCTCCCATCCTCCAGTTCAACGAAGAAAAAAAGATCGCCTAACAACGGACAATAGCGAATTCACTTTATGATACCGGAGCCCCTCTCCAGCCGTACGGTTAATATTCCCCCAAAACTTCCGCTCCTGCCGGTGCGGGATATTGTGGTGTTCCCTTATATGGTTCTGCCGCTGGCCGTTGGCCGCGAAAAGAGCATCAAAGCACTCGAAGGCGCGATGGCGGGTCACCACATGATCTTCTTGGCTGCGCAGAAACGCGTGCAAACAGAAGATCCGCAAAAAGACGACGTTTTCCCCATTGGAACGATCGCCGAAGTCCTGCAGCTCCTCAAAATGCCGGACGGCACACTCAAAATCCTCGTTGAAGGCCGTGCCCGCGGCCGCATGCATGAATTTTATCCTTCTGGAAGCGACGGTTATGTGGAAGTGGATGTTGAACGCCTGGAAGAAAAACTCTCCGTCACCCCGGAGATTCAGGCCCTCATGCGGCAATGTCAGCAGTTGTTTGAGCAGTATGTAAAGCTCAACCGCCGCGTTCCATTTGAAGTCGCCGCCTCGCTCTCTGCCATTGAAGAACCGGCGCGCCTGGCCGATACCGTTGCCAGCAACCTCCTCATTAAAATCAGTGACAAACAAATGCTTCTCGAAACGCTCCAACCTAAGGAACGGCTGGAACGGATCGTAGAGATGATTAATGCTGAAATTGAAATTTTAAATATTGAACGTCGAATCCAAAACCGCGTTCGCACACAGATTGAAAAAAGCCAGAAAGAGTACTACCTGAATGAGCAGATGAAAGCCATTCAAAAAGAGCTCAAACAAAAAGACGACTTTGCCAAAGAACTCGACGACTTGCGCGACAAGATTAAAGCCGCCAAGATGACCAAAGAAGCCACGGAGATCGCAGAAAAAGAGGTCAATCGGCTCGAAAAGATGATGCCTTTCTCACCGGAAGCCACGGTGATCCGTACGTACGTGGACTGGATGGTCAGCCTGCCCTGGGCGGTCACAACCAAAGACAATTTAGATGTGAAGCGTGCGCAAACCGTTCTCGATGATGATCACTACGGCCTGGAAAAAGTCAAAGAGCGACTGATTGAATATATTGCGGTACTCAAGCTCGTCAAAAAGATCAAAGGCCCGATCCTCTGTTTTGTCGGGCCTCCGGGCGTTGGTAAAACAACCATTGCCAAGTCGATTTCCAAAGCCCTTGAACGAAATTTCGTAAAGATGGCCCTCGGAGGCGTGCGGGATGAGTCAGAAATCCGCGGCCATCGTCGCACCTACATCGGCTCGCTACCCGGCCGCATCATGCAGTCGATGCGAAAAGCCAAATCGAAAAATCCTGTTTTCCTTCTCGATGAAATCGACAAGATGGGAATGGACTGGCGTGGGGATCCCGCCGCAGCACTTCTTGAAGTGCTCGATCCAGAACAAAACCACGCGTTTGTGGACCATTTCCTTGACGTCGAATACGATCTTTCGGAAGTGCTCTTCATCTGTACGGCCAATTCGCTTTACTCCATCCCCGCCACGCTGCGTGACCGGCTCGAAGTGATCCGATTTTCTGGTTACACGGAAGATGAGAAATACCATATCGCGAAAAAATATCTCATTCCCAAGCAGAAAAAAGACCATGGGATTTCAGAAAACGACATAACCATTTCAGAGGACGCCGTTCGTGCCATCATTCGAGACTACACGCGCGAAGCCGGCGTCCGCAGTTTGGAACGCTGGCTGGCCAATCTCTGTCGAAAATCGGCCAAAATTCTTGTCAGCAATCACATTCATAAGCCGCATCAAATAGACGCTTCGCAAGTTGGGAAAATGCTGGGCGTCCCAGAATTTTCCAAGGAACGTGCCGCGGACAACAACGTCGGAGTCTCCACAGGCTTGGCTTGGACCGAACACGGCGGCGAAATTCTTGCGATTGAAGTAGCCATGATGCCCGGCAAAGGCAAACTCACACTGACGGGAAAGCTTGGCGAGGTCATGCAGGAATCCGCTCAGGCGTCCCTGTCATACATCCGCGCCAATGCAAAAAAATGGAAGATCAAAGACACCGTTTTCAAGACACAGGATTACCATATCCACGTTCCTGAAGGGGCCACGCCCAAAGACGGCCCTTCCGCTGGCATTGCCATTACCACCGCTCTGATCAGCGGCATGACCGGCCGTCCTGTAAAAAAGAAAGTGGCGATGACGGGAGAGATCACGTTGCATGGTCGCGTTTTACCGATCGGCGGGTTGAAGGAAAAATCCCTGGCTGCTTTCCGTGAAGGCATGACGACCGTCCTTTTTCCCGAGGGAAACCGTAAAGATTTGGAAGAGATTCCCGAAGACATAAAGAAAAACCTAAAAATGATTCCCGTGAAATCGATGGACGAGGTCGTTCAACTCGCCCTGGAAAGGAAACGCCCATGAAAAAATTACATCTGATCACCCCCGGTCCGACTCCCATTCCCTCGGAAGTTTCTGCCGTCGAAGGACTTCCTATCCTTCATCACCGCACGTCGGAGTTCAGTGCCATCTTCGGTGAAGTCGTTGAAGGGCTGAAGTTTGTTTTCCAAACCAAAAACGACATGCTGATTATTCCTGGCTCTGGCACCTCGGGCATGGAATCGGCCGTTGTGAATCTTTTATCACCAGGCGACACCGCATTGGTCGCCACCTCAGGCGTGTTTGGCGACCGTTTTGGCAAGATCATGGAAGCCTACGGTGTGAAACCCATCCTTCTGCGTGAACCCAACGGCACGGTCGTTGTTCCTCAGAAGATCGAAGAAGCACTCAAGAAGAACCCCGAGATCAAAGCCGTTTTCGCGACACACACAGAAACCTCGACCGGGGTGGTCAACGACATTGAAGCGATCGGAAAGATCGTCGGCAAAACCTCTGCCGTTTTCGTCGTCGATTCCATTTCAGGGATGGCCGGACAAGAGATGAAGACCGACGATTGGAAAGTCGATGTGTGTGTTTCGGGTTCGCAAAAAGGCCTCATGACTGCTCCTGGCCTGGCCATGGTCAGTGTCTCTGCCAAGGCGTGGCCGCTCGTCGAAGCTTCGAAATCCCCGCGCTTTTTCTTTGATTGGCGCCGCATGAAGAAATCGGTTGCGACCAACCAGACGCCCTTTACGCCCCCAGTGACGATCATCCGTTCGATGGCGGAAGCTCTGCGTCAGATCAAGCAAGAAGGCCTACAAAACGTCTTTGCACGCCATGCCTGGCTTGCTGAAGCGACCCGCACCGGTGTTCAGGCATTGGGACTGAAACTGTTCGCTCAAGTGCCCTGTAACGTGCTGACCTCGATCGTGGTACCGGAAGGGGTCAACGGCAAGGCCATCGTGAAGCGTCTTCGTGAAGACTACAGCCTCTCGATCGCTGGCGGTCAGGCCGATATGGAAGGCAAGATCGTTCGCCTCGCCCATATGGGCTACATGGAACGCTTTGACGTGATCATGGGCATATCCGGCCTGGAAATGATCTTGTCTGAACTCGGTTATGCCGTAGAACTCGGCAAAGGCGTGGCTGCCGCTGAAAAAGTGATCGTTTCAAAGAAACCCGCTGGGATAAACACCCCGGCGCCCGTCCCCGCAGGAGCACACTAATCATGACTATTAAGATTCTTGTTGCCGATCCGATCAGCGATTCAGGCCTTCAGGTTTTCAAAGCCAACAACGGCACCTTCCAGCTGGAATCTAAGCAAAAGCTCAGCCCGGAAGATTTAAAAAAAGCGGTCGCCGATGTCGACGCCGTCCTTGTCCGCAGTGAGACTAAAATCACGGCGGAGGTTCTGGCCGCTGGCAAGAAAATCAAAATCGTAGGCCGTGCCGGCGTCGGCGTCGACAACATCGATGTCGCAGCCGCCAGCCGTCAAGGCGTACTGGTTGTGAACGTCCCCGGTGGAAACACGATTTCAGCGGCTGAACACACCGTGGCCATGCTTCTTTCACTGTCTCGCAACATCCCACAAGCCAACACCAGCGTCAAAAGCGGTGAATGGAAACGGTCTCAGTTTACAGGGACGGAGCTCCTAGGGAAAACCCTCGGGCTTATCGGCCTTGGCCGTATCGGCCGAGAAGTCGCGAAACGCTGCCAGAGCTTCGGCATGCAGGTGATCGGTTACGATCCTTTTGCGTCAGAAGAATTCGCCCGTGCTGGTAACATCCAGCTTGTGGCGCTCGAGGAAGTCTATAAACAGGCCGATTACATCAGTTTCCACATTCCCCTCAATGACAGCACACGTAACATGCTCAATGCCAAAACGATGGACCTGCTAAAACCGGGGGTCCGTGTCATCAACTGTGCACGCGGCGGCATTATTAATGAGAAAGACCTCGCTGAAGCAGTGAAATCGGGCAAGATTAAAGGCGCTGCCATGGACGTGTTCGAAGAAGAACCCCCCGCCAAAGACAATCCGCTCTTGGGCGTTCCCAATATTATCGTGACACCGCATCTCGGAGCAGCTACCGAAGAAGCG
>CAZDML010000118.1:0-6248 GCA_964506645.1 uncultured Elusimicrobia bacterium
TAATGAAGCGCCTGCAGCCGCTCCCCTGTTTTTAAAGATCAATATATATTCAAAGCGCGCATCTTTCTTAAGGTCCATGATGCGGTCACGGAAGGCCCAGATCACATCCTCGGCTTTCTTCTCGGGCAGATCCGGGAAGTCCACGGCATGATCGGGGGTTTCGATGACTACTTCATGCGCACCGACTCCGTTCATCTTGTCGTACATGCCTTCCCCCTGCCGGTTCAAAGCACCTTCGATCGAAAGGGCAGGAAACTTGTTCGGGACCACGCGCACCCACCATCCGGGCGCGTTACGGCTACGGGCGGGCTCATGGTAGGCCAAAATTTCCTGCGGGGTCTTATCTTCATTTCCCGGGCAGAACGGACAGAACTTTCCTATACCGGTTTCAATTTCCTTTCCAAAATCAGAAGGACGCTTCCCGCGTTCCGTAGAAATAATGACCCAACGACCAATGACAGGATCTCGGCGTAATTCAGACATACAAAGGCTCCTACAAGTTACAAGGTTGTGTTAGTTGTTTTCGGGCGTCGCGTCCGCAGGCTGCGGAGACACAGCTTCTTCGGCAGAGGCTGTCGCCATCGTATCCATTCCATCCGCGGCAGCACCTTCCTGGAGCGTTGCTTCTTCAGTAGGAGCTTCTACTGTGACAGGCGGAATTAACGATTCAATGGAAGGCAGTTCTTCCAGACGCTTCAAGCCAAAGGCGCGAAGGAATTCCGGTGTCGTCCCATAGAGCAGCGGACGGCCCACGGTTTCTTTGCGCCCCGCAATCTTCACAAGCCGGCGCTCGACCAAGGTATCGAGTACAGCCGACACTTCCACACCGCGAATCTCTTCGATCTCACTGCGCGTAATCGGTTGTTTGTACGCCACGATCGACAGCGTCTCCATCGCCGAACTGCTCAGGCGATAGGTCAGCCGATCTTTAAAAAGCTTGCGGATAAACATCGCAAATTCCGGGCGTGTAGAGAACTGCCAGCCTCCGGCGATTTCACGCGCTTCCAGTGCACTGCCGCGATCACGGTATTCCGCCGCTAGAAGATCGAGCTGCGTCTTCAGTTCTTCACGGGAGACCGGTGGATCAAACAAGCCCTCCAGTGATTTCAGTGTGACCGGTTGTTCGGCGATAAAAAGAACCGCCTCAAGTACTTTGCGGATATCAGTGGGTTCCATGGAGGTCTCCTTCAGGGGAAGTAGGGACGACGCTGTCTGCGGTGTCGACAGCAGCGGCGACCGGTTCAGCGGGAGCGGTGTCCGGACGGAAGATGCGGATTCCTCCGAAAATGTCCGGTTGGCGCGCCACAACCTGTTTCAGACGAATCAACTCAAGCAAAGCCATAAACGTCACAATACGTTCCATGCGACGTGATTCGGGATGAAAAAGCTCTTCAAAGGCGACCGACGCGTGCTCGACCAAGCGGTCCATGATTTCACGAATTTTGACTTCGATGGGAATTTCATCGCGCAACACCTGCCCGACTTCCTTGGGCGCCGCATCCAGCACGCGTTTAAACGCCGCCATCAAGTCAAAGATGGACGACTTAAGAACCAGGTCTTCCTCGTCAAACACTGGAGGAACGTGACGGTAATACACGTCTTTGGCTTTTTCGTGCTGCGTAGCGAGATGATTGGCGGCTTCTTTAAAGCGCTGGTACTCCAGCAGCTTGTTCATGAGCTCCGTGCGCGGATCCGGCCCTTCTTCTTGCTCAGACTCCGGACTAGGCAAGAGCATCTGGGCTTTCACCTGCATCAGCGTGCTGGCCATAACGAGGAATTCCCCCGCCATTTCCAAGTCGAGCTCCTTCATGAGATCCAGATAACTCAAATATTCCTGAGTGATCTGTGCGATAGGAATGTCGTAGATGTCGAGGTCGTTCTTTTTGATGAGGTACAACAGGAGATCAAGGGGCCCCTCGAAATTCTCGAGGCGCACATCAATCGCCGCAGGGTTAGTGCCGATCGGGTCGGCTGTTGCTATCGGGGTTTCGCTCATGCATGGTCTCCTGGCATTGGAGCAATGGCCATCGCCTTGCGCACACGCTGCAAAGTTTCAGCCGCTATCGCTTCCGCCTTTTTTGACCCCATTTTCACAATCTCTACCACATCGTTCTTCCGGGACACCCAACGTGCACGGTTTTGCCGGAACGGCTCAAGATTTTCGTTCAGCGTCGCCATCAGACGCTTTTTACAATCCCCGCAGCCCA
This sequence comes from uncultured Elusimicrobia bacterium, assembly GCA_964506645.1. Classification (GTDB taxonomy): domain Bacteria; phylum Elusimicrobiota; class Elusimicrobia; order 2-01-FULL-59-12; family 2-01-FULL-59-12; genus CAZDML01. The sequence goes on from CAZDML010000118.1 coordinate 2,208, forward strand.
ACGTTCCCGCCTTACAGTCCGTGCTAATCTTTTTTTCTTCCGGCGTATACAACACATGATGTGCATACACCACACAGCCGTCTGGATGTCCCTTATCGCCCAGGTGAATCTTCTTGGGATCGGTGTACATCACCTTGATCTTGGCATCGATCTCCTTGGGAGAATCGGATAATAGTAAAGCATTATTGTAAGACTTCGACATCTTTCTTCCGTCCGTTCCCGGGAGCCGAGAGGCCCTGGAAAGCATCCCTTGCGGTTCAGGAAAGACTGGGCCGTAAAAATGGTTGAAGCGCCGGGCGATCTCGCGGGTTAGCTCGATATGTGGGAGTTGGTCTTCCCCCACCGGCACACGCGCTGCGCGGTAAAGCAGAATGTCCGCCGCCTGAAGCACGGGATAGCCTAGAAAGCCAAACGTCGACAGATCCTTGTTCTTCACTTCATTGAGCTGTTCTTTGTATGTAGGCACTCGCTCTAGCCAGGAGAGCGGCGTCATCATCGATAAAATGAGCTGCAGCTCGGCATGTTCACGCACCCAGGACTGTCGAAAGATCACACACTTCTCGGGGTCAAGACCGGCACTCAACCAATCAATGACCATCTCCCAAACATTCGCTTCAATGCCGCGCGTATCGGCATAGTCAGACGTTAATGCGTGCCAATCGGCGATCATGAAATAGCTGGGATACTTCTCCTGCAAATCCAGCCAGTTCTTCAGGGCCCCGAAATAATTACCCAGATGAAGCTTTCCTGTGGGGCGCATGCCCGATAAAACCGTTTCGGTCTTCATGCCCTTCATTCCGCTGACGGCGGGAACGCGTCCCGCAAGAAACGAATTTCTTCTTCACGTGTACGCAATTTGCCTTCCCAGCGGGCTTGATGCAGCGCATCAAAGATACGTGTGAACAGCGGCCCGGGTTTGTACCCCAGATCAAGAATATCTCGGCCCGACAAACACGGCGTGCTGTCCTGGAAGCGCCGCCATTCCGCCACAGGACGTTTTTTGGGGAACAACGATTTCATGCGTACGGCTTGGTTTAAAAAAGACACCACATCGGAAGGGAGCCCCTTGGCTTTGGCCGCCTTGGCGAGTTGTGGAGTGAGTTTCCCCTCCCGCAGGAGCTGCAAGAAGGTCAAGGCTTGTTCCACCTGCTGTACAAATTTTTGCGGAAACATCAGATGCGCGAGACTCCCCACAGCCTTCGACATCGGGACTTGGTGCAGAAGAACAACCATACGAAGAAAAAGCGGATCAGCCTTCACTTTGGTTTTAAGAACCTGGCCCATAAAACTGTCATGGGCCTTGGTCCACTTCAAATTTGGGATTAAAAACGTTAGCGCCCCCCACTGAGATAAAAGGTCCAACGCCGCGCGCGGATCTTTTTCCAACAGCAAGGGAATGAGTTCTTCCCGCAGCCGGGCTCCGGAGAGCTTGGCCGGCAACTGGGCATTGATGGCATCGCCCAACCATTCGCGAGTTCGCCACTCCACGTCATACCCGAACCGGCCGGCAAACCGTGCCGCGCGAAAGATGCGGGTCGGATCATCTTTAAAGCTGTCTGAATGAAGCACGCGGATGGTTTTAGAACGCAAATCCTGGAGCCCATCAAAGGGATCCCAGACATGGCCAAAATCGTTTTCGTTCAACGATAAAGCAATGGCATTAATAGAGAAATCTCGGCGGAAGAGATCTTCTTGCAGGCTGGCTGTATCCACGACAGGCAACGCGGCAGATTCAGGATAGGTTTCGGTACGTGCTGTTGCGATATCGAGATGATTGCCCTTCGGAAGTTGAAGGGTATGCGTCAAAAAAGCCTCGTGGCTAACGAGCTTGGATTTATAGGTTTTGGCTAACGATTTCGCCAATTCCTCCGTCGGTCCCTCCACAACGACATCGATATCTAAGGCCGGTCTCTTTAAAAACAGGTCGCGAACGCACCCCCCGACAAGATAGACGGATGCCGGAATCTTGGCGGCACGCGAAATAACAGGCTGAAGAAATTTTTTTAACGGTTTAGGGATGTCGTGATGCGAACTACTTGAGGGGTACGAAGTCATGCCGGAATTTTAGCAAAAATGTTAGAAATCTACTTAAAAACTGCCTTGCGGTAATGCCGGAGCTCATCAATAGAATCGCGGATGTCCTGGAGGACGTGGTGGGTTTTGTCCTTCTGAGGAGCCTTTTCACGGTCTGTGTACCAACGACTGACCAATTCTTTTACCGAACTCACATCAATATTGCGGTAGTGAAAGAAATCGTTTAAATGCGGCATGTATTTCACCAAAAAACGCCGATCCTGACCGATCGAGTTGCCGCATAGCGGCGATTTTCCTGCCACGCAATGCTTCTTTAAGAATTTGAGCGTCTCTTGCTCCGCTTTTTTCACCGAAGTACGCGATTGGCGAACTTCCGCAGTGAGCCCAGATTGCCCATGTTGTCGTACGCACCAGGCATCCATCTTACGAAGCTCCCGCTCGGGCTGGTGGACCGCAAACACCGGCCCTTCCGCAATCATGTTGAGCTGGCTGTCGGTCACGGCACAGCCTATCTGAATAATGACGTGCTTTTCGGGATCGAGTCCCGTCATTTCCAAGTCGAGCCACACGAGGTTTTCGGCTTTCTTCACGGAACGTAGTATATAATATCGCTCTATGGCTAAAGATTTCGTCTACACCATGAAGGGCCTCAGCAAGAAATTCCCCAACGGGAAAGAAGTGCTGAAGGATATTTATCTGTCTTTCTACTATGGCGCCAAGATCGGCGTCCTGGGGCTTAACGGGGCCGGCAAAAGTACGCTTCTGCGAATCATGGCCGGACTCGACAAGGATTTTCACGGCGAAGCCTTTCCCGGAAAAAGTATTTCCATCGGCTATCTCCCCCAAGAACCTACGCTCGATGAAGCCCTCACGGTTAAAGAAAACGTCGCACAAGGCATGAAACACGTCACCGATCTTCTCGCAGAGTACGAAAAAATAAGCGCGTCCTTCACTGAAGACATGGATGCGGAAAAGATGGAGAAGGCGCTCAACCGTCAGGCCGAGCTTCAGGAAAAGATTGAACAGTGCAACGGCTGGGAGCTCGATCGCACGCTCGAAATCGCCATGGACGCCCTCCGCTGTCCTCCAGGCGAGTCCTCTGTAAAGCAGCTTTCCGGCGGAGAAAAACGACGTGTCGCGCTCTGCCGACTCCTGCTACAGTCCCCCGATCTCTTACTGCTCGATGAACCGACCAACCACCTCGATGCCGAATCGGTCGCCTGGCTGGAAAATTTCCTCAAAGAATACAAAGGCACGGTCGTGGCCATCACCAACGATCGCTATTTCCTCGACAATATTGCGGAATGGATCCTCGAACTTGACTACGGGCAGGGCATTCCCTTCAAAGGGAACTACTCGTCCTGGCTCGCCCAGAAGGAAGAGCGTCTTCGCCATGAACAGAAAGCCGAAAGCTCCCGTCAAAAAACCCTGGAACGGGAAGTCGAATGGATCCGCATGAGTCCGCACGGCCGCCAGGCCAAGAGCAAAGCGCGCGTGTCGCAGTACATGGAATTGCTCAACCAGGACACGGTGAAGCGCATGGAAGAACTGGAAATTTACATTCCCCCCGGGCCGCGCCTGGGCGATTTGGTGATTGAAGCCCAGAACATTTCCAAGGGCTATGACGACCGGCTCCTCATCGACAACTTGTCTTTCCGCGTACCTGCGGGCGCGATCGTAGGGATTATTGGCCCGAACGGTGCAGGCAAAACGACCCTCTTCCGCATGATCACCGGCAAAGAGAAGCCCGAACAGGGAACGTTCAAGGTCGGCGACAGTGTCAAACTCGCCTATGTCGACCAGTCCCGTGAATCGCTCGATGCCAACAAAACGGTCTGGCAGGAAATATCCGGCGGCAACGATCTGATCGCGCTCGGAAAAAAAGAAATCAACTCACGCGCGTACTGTGCTCGTTTTAATTTTTCCGGTAACGACCAACAGAAAAAGGTCGGCCAGCTCTCTGGCGGTGAACGCAATCGGCTTCATCTGGCCAAAATGCTTAAGGAA
>CAZDML010000119.1:0-6228 GCA_964506645.1 uncultured Elusimicrobia bacterium
ATTCCAGTCAGAAGGACAAAGGCCCCGGTTCCTAGCACCCATACGCTGGCCAAAGGAGGCAGGATGCGGTCCGTATGCATGCTCCATGGCCACAACGCCAATCCCGCATAGCACCACAAGACAGAAGGAAACGCCTGAATAAAAAAGTGAAGTGCCAGTCGCGGAGAAAGAGTCCAGGGAGATCCAAAAAGGTGGGCATACCAGGCGATATAGATGAACGTCAGGGCCAGATGCGGCAGAATCTCTCGCCAGCGGTCACGCAGTATGTCCTTCTGCCAGGCACACAACACCAGCAGGAGGGGAATCACCGTGGAGCTTTCCTTCGTGAGAAGTGCAAGCGCGTAGACGATCAGACTAAGCATCGAAGCGTTTTTGTCGTTACGAAGCCAGAGGAAGAGAGTCAGCAGTAAAAAGAAAAAGCTCAACGCTTCGGTACGGCCGGAAGCCATTAAGAATTCCGACAGGATCATGGGATGGGCGGCAAACAAACAGCCCGTCAGGACACTCGCCGGTACACTCAGACCCAGTAGGAGGCAGAATTTGGCGACCCCCAGACTGTTGACGATATGAATCAGCAGATTGAGTGTTCGGTAGCCCTGAGGGGAACGTCCCCAGAGGGCATATTCCACACGCTGCAGCATACGTAAAACGGGTCGATAGAAATCCGGTCCATGCGGGTCGCCAAAGAGCCCGGATGTCAGATCGCGCTTAAATTGAGTAAGGGAAATCCCTGTGGAGGCCTGAGTTTCGAGGACATAGTGATCATCGTAAAGAAAAGGAATGCGCAATGTCGGTCCGAAAACAATGACAGCCACCAGCGCAATTAGCGTGCGCGATGTCCAGGTCATCTCGGGCGTGCCATCATCGTGCGAAGATGGGCCAGGTTTCGAAGGGTCTGCGTATCCTGTGGAAATTTCTGATGCTGCCGTTCCAGGAGAATGAGGGCGGTTTTTGGATATCCGGAGAAAGTATACGCCATGGCCAGCGCATTGATGTTGCGCGAATCGTCAGGATAGGCATGGCACACCTCCTCAAGGTAGGGCAATGCTTCATTGGCGCGACCGCTTTGTGCGAGCAGAATACCTAAATTGTATTTGATCGGGTTGGACGTCGTGAAATAGAGGGCCCAGCGGTACATTTTTTCGTCTGTTTTTCGCAGTTCGACATTGACATGGGCCATGAGAGCCAGTGCAATCAGAGCAAAACCGTACATGCTTGCCGCCCCTTGGCGAATCCATCGGTTTGACGAATTCCATCCCCGAATAATCAGCCACCCCGCTCCGGTGAAGAAGGCCAAGCTGCTGGGGTAGATCCAATGATCGAGCATGAAGTTCCCGACCATCATGACGGGTGTTTTGGGTAACAGGCAAAGAACAAACCAGGCCGCTCCGGCGAGAATCAGAGGTTTTTTTCGGTAGATGGGCCAGGCCAGAAATCCGGAAATGAGAATAAGATAAAGCGGCCATGCGTGACTGAGATGGGGCATCAGCCGATGGGAGTGCAGATTCCATGGAAAGAAAAGTAGTCGTGTATAGGTCAAAAGAACATTGGGGAAAGCGAGCGTAAAAAAGCGCAGTGAAAGCTCGAGCGGAGGCAGCGGTAAAGACCCTACGGCATGCCGCCGCAGCAGGAGATAAGGCAGTGTTAATAGAGTTAAGCCGATCACGTGTCCGTAATCACGCTTGGGTCTTTTCTGAAGCGCGAGCAGGAGGGCGAGGAGCAGTGGTGTTCCCACAGCACTTTCTTTGGTTAAGAGTGCGCATGCGTAGAACAGATAGCCGCCGGCGATGGCGGGTAGTTTAGGACGAACCGAGCGGATAAAGCACAGGAGAGAGGCCAGGATAAACGCGAGAGACAGAATTTCCCCGCGGCCGGCAATGATCATCATCTCTTCCACGATGATCGGGTGTACGGCAAAAAGTGATCCCGCGGCAAGCCCTACCAGGACGGAAGCACCGAGCGCGATGAGCAGCTCGTAGAATAGCAGGGCATTGGCGGCATGGATGAACAGCTGTGTGAGGTGGTGACCCCAAGGACGCAGCCCCCAGAGGGTGTAGTCGATCCGATTGGAAAGGACCTGCAGCGGACGAAAATACGGGTCTCCCTGGCCTCGGAACATGTCGGAGGAAAAGTCGCTGCGCAAGGCCGACAGAGACCATGATTGGATCTGAGGATTATTTTCTATCATCACATGGTCATCCCATAGAAAGCCTACGCGCAGAATGGGAGCAAATGCGGTGAGGGCAAGAACAAAGATGATGAGGCGCGGTCGAACCATCGTCGGTACATTAAAAGCAATCGGAAGGGTACAACGCAAATGAATCGGCGACTCCTCGCAGTGCTCTGGATGCTCGGAAGTTTATTTCTTGCTACGGCCCTGTACCGTGCCTGGTCCCATGCGCCTGCGTATGCCTCTAACCCCGAATACGACGCCGAAGAGCGCGTGGAATGGTGGACTCGCAGCTCGGCCTGTTTTCAAACGACGCATGTGCCTCTCGCCATTTGTGATCCGGCTGGAAAACCGTACCCCATTGAAGATTTCTCCCTTGCCGACGATCGCGGGCATGCCCTCCTGGCAGAGATTGCTGGTGCTGTTCGGTCTCATCCCGCCGATAGGCTGACCTTAACCCGTATCAATATTCTGATCGATGTCGTGGGGGTGGTATTCCTAGCGTTTGTACTTTATGGGGCTGGTTTTCAACTCAGCGGGGTGCTTTTTCTTTGGGCCGGAGCTTATTATGCCGTTCCAGGACCTGTCCCGGGCCCCGATGTCTATTCCGCACACTTAGGAATTTTTGCTCTTGTTTCAGCATTTGTTGTGGGTCTCATTGTTGTTGATCCAGCGAAGCGGCCCATCATGAAGGGTGTCTGGGGATGTGCCGCCCTTGGATTTGTCGGTGCCACTCTTTTACGCCAACCTATTGGGTTGATAGGGTTTCTGTCGTCCCTGCTTATTTTGGCCTGGAAAGCCTGGCAAGACCCCGAACGTAACGCGAACATCGTTTTTTATACCGCGGTTTTGACCTTTCTTTTTTTAGCGTCGCAAATGGGGCATATTGTTATCGCTGTAAGAAATCTTTTTTATTCTCTTCCACCCGCCCAGCATATCGCGTCACATGGTATTTGGCAGACACTTTTCCATGGGCTGGGAACCGAACCTAATCCCTGGAATATCAGCTGGCGCGATGACTACGGTCTAGCGCTCGTCCATTCCATCGATCCTAAGGCAGGATATTTAACACCGGCGTATCAAAAAGTATTACGAACGTTGTATGTGTCGATTCTTTGGCGTGACCCGCTTGCTGTGTTTGTTGTCTACAGCATAAAGTTAGAGAAAGCCATTCTCTTTCCTTTTCGATTATGGGGGATGAATATCTATATCCCGATGCTGCTGGCGCTTGGGGCGCTCGTGACATGGCGAAAACCCTTTCAGGAAAAAACCTGTCGGCCGTTGCTTCATGTGATCGCAGGACTTCTGCTTATGCTGGGCCTGTTCCTCTTGCAGGGGGTACTCGGAATTCCCTGGGGTATTCATTTATATCCGGTAAAGCTCATCGTCGTTTTGATTTTGATCTGTTCTGTGGAGATCACGGCTCGTCTGTCCCCACTATGGCGTACCTGAAAAATTCGGATTCGAAAGATGTTTTGGCCCGGGCGCTTCGCCGCACCGGGGCCCATATTATTCCCGGAGCAGAAAACCGGCCAGGTCTACTTTCTCTGACACAGGCCATGTATCCGTCATCTGATATCGCACGTCCGGAGTATGTGGCTTGGCAGTACGATCAAAACCCTGCGGGTCCTGCCGTGATTCGTCTCGCGTCTTTAAAAGGAGAGGTTATCGCTCAGTATGCTTATATCCCTCTCGTATTTCGTATTCGGGGAGCGCTTCGCCTGGGGAGTTTGGCGCTCAATACCATGACACACCCTCAGCATCAAGCCAAGGGGTTGCACATGCTTCTGGCGGAAAACGGTTTTGAGCAAGCACGCGGAGGGGATATCGACTTTACGATCGGTTTTCCGAACCCTTTTGCTTACAACGGCTGTGTGCGGCACCTTCAGTTTAAAGACATGGGTGAGTTGCCGCTTTGGGTGCTGCCATTGGACCTTGCCAAAGCGGCAAAAATGCCGACGATGAGGGTCCTTCAACCGGCCCTCTCTGTCTATCTCCGCGTATTTTCATTTCGCGAAGCGGGTCCAATAGAAGAGGTAAAGGATGTGGATGCTTCGTTTGATCAGCTGATGGAAGCCTGCCGCTCTCAGGCGGTCTGTCTTGTGGAAAGGAATCAAGCCTATTTGCGCTGGCGCTTTCTCCAACACCCCACGCGGCGTTACAGGATGTGGGCCATCCGTTCAGGATCTGAGGTGAAAGGCTATGTCGTTACGCGGCTGACGGGCGTCGACGGCGTGCGCTGCGGCATGGTTGTGGACTGTCTGGTTCGGGAGGGTCATAGCGCTCGTGTGCTCTTGGCGCATGCCATTTCTGAATTGCAGCGGGAGGGGGCAGACTTAATCGGGTGTTTAATGCCCAACAACACATTCGGGGCACGCGCCCTACGTTCCTTAGGCTTTCAAATCTGTCCGCGACGCTTTTTGCCGCAGCCGTTTCCGGTAATCTTCCGCTGGCATGCCCAAGAACCTTCCCCGCAGGAATTATTTTCTCTGGAACATTGGTATTTAACGATGGGGGATTACGATGCCGTATGAGCGTCTCTCGCTCCGACAGCCGTTAGCCGCTATCAGCTTAGACTTAGAAGAAGATCATGCCGGGCTAACCCCGGAGTTGCGTTATGAAGCTGTTGCCCGCCTCCCTGAACTGGTGTCGTGGTTCGCACAACAACAGATCCCACTGACTATTTTTGTCGCGGGCAATTTCTTAGAGAAGCAGGGGCGAGTGCTAGAAGGTCTTACGTACCCAGAATTCCATTCTCACGGTTATTGGCATCCCCCGCATCAGACGATGTGGCGCGATGAAATTCGTCATCACAATATACGCCAGGGCTTGGCTGCGTTTGAATCATTTTTCAAACGAAAGACGCAAGGATACCGAGCCGGTTGCGGAATACTCAAGGAAAGTGACTTTTCAATTCTGGTTGAATCGGGCGTGAAATTTGACTCGAGCTTCTTTACGGGAATCAATGTCAGCGGATTTCATCTGTTCCGCTCCGACTGTCCTCGCTGGTACAAATCCCTCTCCTTCCTAGAAATCCCAATTTCCCGTCATGTTCTGGCGCAAGTGCCAGTGAGCATGGCCTATATGAAACTGATGGGGAGCTCATTGTTTTCACTCCCGCAGCGCTTCGACATTGGGCTTCGTCCGCTTGTCTTCAATTTCCATCTGCACGATTTGGTAGAAACTTCCAGCGTTCGAAGTTTCTCGCCTTTTTGGCGCTGGATTTACAGCCGGGGTGATGCACAAATGCTTTTGCAAGAGTGGCTATTCAAGCTGAAAGAAAGCGGCCTCAGGTTCGTCTCAATGAATCAACTCTATGAGACCCTGCAGGCAGGGGAAAAGCGATGATCGTTTTCTATCTCGTGGTCGTATTAGCGATTTTTTCTCTCGTCTCCTTTTATCCAGGGATCATGACGAACGATTCCATCCTTCAGCTCGCACAGGCTTTGGAAAATCGCTATACCGATGGACATCCTGCGATTATGAGCGCCTTATGGCGGTGCCTCAATTCCATCTGCATGGGTCCGGCCCCTCTTTTGATTTTTCATCTACTTCTATTCTTTACTGGATTAATCCTGTTGATTCGCTCTCAGTCGTTTTCCCAGCGGATCCAAGGGGGGGCCATGTTGATATTTACCTTTTGGCCCCCTGTTTTTACCGCCCTTGGCGTCGTATGGAAAGATGTGGGGCTCATGACGAGTTTTCTACTGGCCTGTGGGATTCTGTCGTACGCACGTTGGCCTCGAGCGCGCGTTCTGGTGGCACTTCCCTTTTTATTTTATGGTGCGACAGTCCGCCTGAATGCTTTCCCTGCGGTTATTCCGCTGCTCTTTTGGGCGATGGCTGTGTATAGTCCTAATCTCTCTCAGGCGCGAAAAGGACTTTTTGTATTTTTCTTGAGTTTGGGCTTTTTCGGCCTGCATGTGGGGTTTAATCGATCCCTCGCAGTGACCCCCAATTATCCGGGACAAATTGTCATGCTGCATGACTTAACGGCACTGACAGTGCATGCACAGCGGATCCTTGATCCTCCAACAATTATGCGTTCGGGTGTAGGG
>CAZDML010000120.1:0-6219 GCA_964506645.1 uncultured Elusimicrobia bacterium
GAATACGAAGCATAACAGCTAAATTTTAGGAGTTTGACCACGGTAAACCTATAGACCACACGGGTAAATATCCTGTCCGATGGGCCTACGGTTTCTATGGGACTCGGCCAAGGCTCAAAATAAAAACGGCCCGCCAGGGTTCTGGCGGGCCGTTCGTAAGAAACAATGAGACTTCTCTTATGCCGATATGCCAGCGAGGAGTCGTCCGGCCTTGTGGATTCTCCGATCCTCATCCGATGTTGCTCCAAGCGCTGCGGCGATACGAGCACGCACCGGCGGGAAGAAACCGACAGCCACAGTTCCCAAAGCGATAGCGACACCGCTTAAGATTGCGCTTCCTGACGCTAAGAACGCCAGCGCTAAGGCTGTGGCAGCGAAAATCGCTGATGGGGCCGATTGCGCCAGGAATGAACGTTCTCGGGCTTCCAGGACGGTATCAAGAGATGAAGTAGCTCCTGCCGATTCAGCGACATTGTTTTCATAGGTCGCTTTATTTAATTCAGCTTTCGCGGCCTGCGCGCGAAGTCCTTTGTAGCTGAGGTAAGCCGTCAGTAGGATTCCCACCGCGCCTATTGCCAGGAGGAGCGGGTTATGGATGACGAGGCCAATTGCTGCAAGAAAAACGCCGGGATTGGCCTGCATGAAGCTGTTGACGTCTACGCTACCAAGATCGATATTTCGATCGAACTGTTTGGATGTGGACTTTTTCCCACCCGCACCCGTTGCTGAAGCGCCGCGGGCTGTTAAATGCAGCACTGCGTCTCGAACTGCTACACCGGCAACTCCCTGGTGCTCATGATAACGATAACCGCTTTCAAGGGCCTGCTTAAATTCTTCCGACTGGATCAGCCGGACATAGGCCAACATGTGGCTTTTGGCATATTCTTTTGCCAGATTGTGCATGCCGAGTGCATCGACATGGGTTCCGAAGAGCGTAATAAAGTGGAATCCAATACCGTATTCCCCTAATTTGTCTTCAAATTCCAGAAGGTGGCGGGCAATGTCCTCTGCCGACCAGGAAGCAGGGTAGAGGTCGGGATTAAGCCAATTGAACGAAGGCGAATTATTGATCGCCAAAAACTGATGCGGGAATTTCTCCCGTACACCATCGGCCCATTCTTTCGCCTGCGGGAGGTTGGGTTTCTCCTGTTCCATCCAGAGAAAGTCTGCGTACGGAGCATAGGCGCGGCTTCTTACAATCGCCACATCCACACCGTGCTTCACCTGATAGTAGCCTTCAAAGGTGCGGGATTTGTCCCAATCCCAGTGAACGGTTTGTGTCAGATGCAGCGCCATCTGTTTCATTTCAGAAAACGATAACGTGTGCTGGAGAGGATCTGTATCCTTCATCCAATTCTCCGCGGTTCGCTCACGATCAGTGATCGTCACGTCGCGTAAGATTGCCTCTTGAACTGCCTCGCGATACGTTTTCAGCTTCGCTTCGGACTTCCACAGTTCACTCAGGCGCTGAAGTGTTTCATATTGCTTGTTCTGATCCTGACTATGCTGCCAGGCGGCCCGTACACCGCTGGCTAATTTAGGCCATTTTTCAGCAAGCGCTGCCAATTTCTCGTCGGCATTCGGTACATCCGCTTTATTCCATGCCAGGGCAATAAGATCATGCAGTGAAATGATATTCGGGTTTGTGGCACCGAGAATGAACGCATGGTCGCGCGCATCGGTATTGCTGGTTAGAAGATCGGCGGCCTCAGAATCTGTCCGAGCCACTGTCATCAATTCGGAGCCAAACAAATCCGCTGCCGCGCGGGCATCCATCAGACGCTGAATATGTTCCTGAACCGGGACAAGCACTTTACCAGCCATGTGGCCGCACTTTTTAAGGCCGTGCGCCTGGTCTTCAATGTGAACTGCGGCGGCACCGGCTTGGATAAAGTACTCAATCATTTCCGTCACAGCCATATGTCCGGTGTCCATATCCGCGAAGATCGGCATGTCGTAATCGATACGCGGAGTATTGTCCAGCGTCTCAGGGTGCTTCCCATGCCGGGCCACTTCCTGGTTAGAGGACTGGTTACGCAAAAACGCATTAATGCTGGAAACGACATTCGGGACCGTATCGTAGGGATAGCGGGCCAGGTCTGGACCGGGAAATTTTGGATGCAGGAAGGACGCCTGCCAACCGCTAACGTAGAGGGCAGGAATTCCATTTTGCGCCATAATAGCGGCCTGGTGTCCATTGATCGGACCGCCGGTCCCGACGTAAGTAGGCTTTTTCCCTTCCTGGCGGTTACGTTCAAACTGTTCCATCATGGCATAGAGCTTACGCGCCATTCGGTTGGTATGTTCCGTATTCACCAGGCTGATGGAAGGCCGTAGGCGGGCAATATCCGTTGCCGACCAGATGCGACGTGTGTGTTTAAAGCGGTCGCTTCTCATCCACTCCGCAATCTTTCCGGCCTCTTTAAGATGGGTGAAATATTCCAGAAGTGCTGCCTTTGAAACCACTTTTCCGAAGAAGGAGTAGATTTTCTGCCAACGTGTGATGGGGTTTACATCGTCCACCAGATTCAGAAGCGCATGAGCGCCATAATTGGCCATTTTGTCGCTTTCGATTTGCTGGCTCATCATCTCAAACAGCGAGGGCCAAATACTTTCGTTATATTTCACGCGGTCGCCGCTGAATTGTGTCGCAATGACATCCGACTTGTAGGCATTGAGCATCTGAGTGAAGAGTGCAAAGGACATTTTCTGTCCGGCAAACTGCGGATCAGAAAACATTTCATTGAAGAGCGGCATGGCATACGTTCGGTCTTTGGGGTCTTTGGCAAAGGATTTGGCAGCAACATTCGCATAATCTGCGGGCATGTCCTGCAGCTGAACCTGATGGTGAACCACTTGCCAGAGGTAATGCCAGAAAATTTCATAGGTAGCGAAATCGTTCATGAAGCGGACCCCATTGATTGGATCTTCGATGGCCGCCGCGTTATTTCCCTTCTGCTGCTCATACATGTACTGCATCACGTAGTGAATCGCAACCATGACACCCAGGCTCGTCCGTTTTTCTCCATCAAAATGAATATTGAGAAGGCGGTCGAGCGCTTCCGGCGTGTAATCCACTGCGACAGGGGCATCTTCCTGAACATGATCATCCAGCAGAGGTTCATTGCCGGCGTCGACATATTCCGGGTCAATCGTCGCGGTCCAGCTTAAGCGATAGCCCTGTTTGCGCTCACGCAGCTTATCCGTGCGGATCGCATCAATTGCGAAATCATTTAAATCTCTGCGGGCGGGATTTTTCATTTGCGCGGCCATACCGCCTACGGGAATAAACCCATGCTTGCGGGCGATGGCGACGTTACGGCGTGAATAATAATCAGTAAATCCAACGCGCATGGTTACGGTATGCGGATCTGCAACGATTCGACTGGCATCCTGATGATTCTGAACGATATGGCTTGAGATGTAATCCCAGCGGCCGACGTTCATTCCAGCCAAACGGTGACGGAGCACCCAAGCGATTTCTTCCTGCTGCAGAACACCTTCCACGCGTTCAACTAGCACTTCAATTTTAATGGTGCCATGGGCGAGCCCTAACTTGTCTTCTACAGCGCGGAATACCTTGTCGACCCAGACAGCTTCCTGCCAGGACTGAATCTTCGGACTGTAAAAATAGAGCCCTTTGCCGCGCTTATTTAAGTCGCTGTAAAAATTAAGCGCAGCAGTTGTGATGTCTGCAATGGTCGCAGGTACCGGCTTACCGTTGAGAGTTAAGTGACGGCTTTCCAAGTGAATGCCGCGATGACGAAATAAAAGAACAGGCCACTTTTTATCGCTTTTTGGAACGACGGAATCTGCTTTGCCTGGACGTTTGAAAACCTTCAGTGAACCTTTCAGCACTTCTTTTACCGTTCTCATAGCGGCGTAAAGCCGTTCATGTTTGTCCGTCTGGGCATCTTCAAAGTCCACCATATAGTGGCGCGCATCCGAGTTGAGCCCGCCAATGAACATATTGGGCTCAGCTGCGGGGCCGGTCAGTTGAAGGCCTGGGCGCTGCATTTCAGCGGGAATTGGATCAACTGCCCACTGTTTCGTTCGAATTTGTTTTGCCGACCAGGTAACGCCATCCGCATCCGTTATTTTTGTGTTTGCATTTAAGAATGCGGGAGTGTTCCTGCCTGTATCTATTAGCGCCTGATGTTGCGCGCGGGCATTGAGCAGCGCTTGTTGCTCGTCACCGAGGTCCGTCGTAATCTGGGCAATCGTGCTAAGAACATCGCCGCTTAATAGATCGCCGTATTTAGACTTCACATCTTTGCGGACTTTGATTTTAGCGGCTGGGGCATCGACGGGTATTGACGTGTTGCCATCGATGGCCTTCACGCCGCCCACGACAGCAATACCTGCAAGGCTGGCTTCCGATCCATGGCCGAAATACTTTTGGAATAGAATAACTGCCAGTGTGAATAGTCCGGCTTTGACGGCGGGTTGACGACCTACCTGGACAGCGACTGATTTGATCTTCGAGGAACTGAATTTGCGAAGCTGCATGGGAATCGTTTGCGAAAAGAAGTGCACGACAGCCAGGTTCCACTGTTCCTGCATTCTTTCCTTATATAAGAGTTCATGGCCGAGATGATTGATCGTAGGGGTCACAACGGCATAGGTTTTCCCTTCTTTCTTGAGCTGATCCGAAATCCCCATCGAATGGAATCCGCCGATCACCATCACACGCGGACCCGCAATGGTGGAGGCTTTGGCGTTATCGAGAAGCACATGATCGCGAATATGGGCGAGCCGGTAGAAGTTTTCGGCAGCCGTTACGGCTTTTGCCAGAGCCGCGGATTCGGGATTAAACGCTTTATTGGCTTGATACGCTGAAAAATCTTGCGGAGTCAGTTCAAGGCGGACGAGTGCGGAGACGCGGCGCAATTGCTGCGCCATAATGTCCTGGGAAGAAACACCCATCGATTCCTGTAAGGAACGGATCTTTTGAATTTCGCGAAGTGCGGAGGTGCGGTTCTCCAGAACGGCTTTATAGGCCATCAAGTGTTCAACATAAATTTTCGGGTCTTCCAGGCCGGTGAGTTTGAGTGGAGTATAGGCATCGCTGTCCCAGCGCGCATGTTTTAAAGTCAGCGCCGCGAGTTCAGCACCCGAGAGGTATCCTTGGCGGACGAGATCCTGAGCATAGGAGATTCGTGCGGCTTCTGGCATGGATCGGAGCAGAGAAAGATTTTCCTGACCAAATGCGCCTTCCACGAGGACGTTGCGGACGTTCCATTTCTTAAACGCATGGGAGATGAGCTTTGAAATGTTTGTCTGCGCTTCTTCGTGGGCATGTAAATCCTGAATGAGGATGTAGTCCGGAAGCGATCGTCCAGAGGTTATGTTCGTCTCGGATATCTGTCCGTATGCTGCAGGAAGTGTAAATGAAGTGTGGGAAGTAAACTGTGTAAAGGGTGCAGCAAAGGTCGGGTTAGCAACAAGAGCGGGTACCAGTATGGCTGCAAAGACTCGGACGGTGAGTTTATTCATTTCGATGTCTCCCTTTTCGTTGCACGTTACGTCACCGTAACGGCTGACCCCATCGAAACCTATTTTCAAAGACACCAGATTTTCACAGAATGCCACCAGTGAAACAATAGTACGAAGGGCTAAAAAATCAGGGACTGAAGGGCCTAGCGCAACTCTGGGACCTGAGGCTACGACGGAAGGTTAGATTTTGAGGTAAATTTTACGGCGGTCGAGTGTTCGCGCGACGAAGTACCAGAGCGTCGTGTAGACGAGGGCATAGAGCAGGGAAGCAAATTCCGGTGACGCCCACGTTCCGAAGAGGTGGTCGGTAATCCAGAAGCGCAGATTCCCGGGAGTTCCATCGGGGCGTGTGATGTGTATGAGGTTTTGGATTTTTAGAAACAGGATATGCAAAACGTAGATGGCAATGGCGTTCTTCCCAAACGCTTCAAAGGGTTTTCCCCACGCAACTCTCTTTTTGATATCAATGAGGTGATAACACACCGCAAAAAACGCCAGTGCCAGGCCGCCCGTTAAAAGCACATAAGAACTTGTCCAGAGGGCTTTGTTTATAGGAAACACCCATCCCCACACCAATCCAGCTGCCGCACAGAATCCCCCCATCATGTAGAGTCCATAGAGTTTTTCCTTGGGAGTTTTCTTGCTGCGCAGCCCAATGGCCGCAAAAACGCCGATAAGTGCCGTGGCACCGGCTGGTCCATTGCGGAGAAGGCCTGCATGATA
>CAZDML010000121.1:0-6177 GCA_964506645.1 uncultured Elusimicrobia bacterium
TTTTTACCGCGCAATGTTTCGGCCTGCAAATTGACTTCAAAGGCATAGACGGATTGAGATTCTTGTTCGTGTTTCGACCAACTGCAGAGCACGCTATAAAGCCCGGTGGGTTGGCGTTCAAAATGCCAGTCTGGATCGATACGCTTTTCTTGGAAATATTGATGCAGGCTCACGTATTGGCTGGTAGGCGGCAGCGTGTAATTCTCAATGAGACGTTGAGCCGTTTCTTGCTCCTGGCCAAATTCTTTAATTTCTGCATTCTGATACCAATGATAGTATCCACCCCCGACAAAAAGCAGGGCGACTAACGCCCACACAAAAACCGACCCATGCGATGTTGGAGCTGCAGGCGGGGGGATAATGGTGACTCGAGAAGGCCGATGCGCCTTTGTAGCTTTCGGAGCGGCTTTCGGTGTCGTGTCTTTCAGGCTTGGCTCGTAGACCTGGTCAACCACTTTGAATATGCGGGCTAGCTCTGGGATGTCCGCAGAACTTTGCCAGTCGCGCGGCTGTCCCGAGGCATCGTCCAGACAAACCTGAGCATTGCGCGAAAAGCCGCGCACCTTGATGAGATCATCAAGCTCATAAGGCCCCATCACTTGATCATTGATATAGACCCAATAGCGCGACATTAGACAGCTCCTTTTTTCTTGCTAGTGTCCTGTAGCGGCGCTGTCCAACCTAACAGAGGGGAGAAATTATAGGCTTTGGCCACATTCGTCAAATTCTTTTCTGGATACCGCGAGCGGAAATACTGAATCGTTTTCTGGACCTTCATTTGTGCCGTAAACAACGCGGCCTGAAGCGCCTCTTTTTCTCCCTTATTTTTACCGTGCTTAATAATCATCGCCCGCAGCTTCTGTCGATTTAATTCATCAACGCCCGCCAATAACGTATCAATATCAGTGGCCATGGCGTTCGGAGCGGAGATGACCATTGCGGAAGGATCAAAGAAATCTCGCTTCGTCTGGTCATCGATGCCCACCACCTGCTTGTATTCCATATTGGCATGAAATTGGTAGGCCACGTACTGAGTGCGCTCACCATTCCCCTGCAATGCGGTGAAAACAAGATACACGCGATAAAGAGCTCCGTCTTCACGTAAAGAAGTCCATCCCAGCTTATCCGGGAGATACAGGCGCTCTCCCGTTTCTGCCGCATGCAGAAGTTCTTTATTGTGCATGCTCTGCATCATAATCTTCGCGTTTTCAGCTATCGTTCGTTTCCCGCTATAAATTTTTTGCTTCATGACGAGCGAGATGGCCCCTTGCTCCTTCCCATACCAAGGGTCCTTTGACTTTAAAGAAGTCGTCGTCGGAGCAGGCGTATGAATAGGTGCCTGGGCTTCGGTCTGTTTCGCCAATGGCTTCATCGTTGGCACAACAACGGGCTTTTGCGGAACCTGTTTCATAGACGTGGGCTTCTTGACCACAACGAGTTTCGGTGCCTGTTTAGCTTTCATTTTTTTTCCAGGAACCTGTGTCTTGACCGCCGGAGGAACCGCTTTTAGCATCTTGACCACGGGCGGCCGGGGCAGGGGATGGTTTTTCATGACTTCTTGAATCGCGGAGCGTGATGTGTATCGGTCAAGAAACACATAAAATGCGCCGACGATAAACGACACAAAAATCACAGACCCAAAAATCCACCGCCACCCAAAAAGCTTTTTCTCAGGTTCCAGCTCAAGCGGCGGAAGCACTGGTGCTTCTTCGACGTCCACATGCTCAACTGTTTCTATGGACAGCGCTGGAACCGCTGGCTCAAGTAGAGTACTCGGCTCTTCAAAAGCATCCTCGCTAGATATCTCTGGCGTAGGCACTTCCGGCTCTGAAACTGTAGGTGCCGTTGTGCCAAGCATTTCCCGCAACGACATCCAATCAGCGGGCGACTCCAGCATCGGTGACGGACGCCAGGGCTGGGGCTCGACATCGATTTCGGGAGTGAGCTGCTCTTCGGGTTCACGGGACCCTTCTTCAACCGCCTCTTCTTCAATGAAAGAGAGGTCTGGCGTGGAGGAAACCGTGCTACCGTTTGCAGAAGGTTTTACAGTTTCAGCAGGAACCTCGACAGGATAAATTACCCCGAAACGAAATGGAGTAGAGAGAATCGGCGGAAGGGCCAGATCCTCGATGGCCGCAGGAGGATCCATGGGTTTAAAAGAATAGGATGCCGACGTGTCAGAACCTCCGAAGGTTTGCTGCCCTGGAGAATCTCCAAAAAACTCACCCTGGACAGTCGAAATGCTCGGAGGTTGGCTGGGCGGAGGCGGAGGAGGCATGTTTTGCGTTACCGCCTGAAAAAAGCAGGCCAATTCGGGGACATGCTGCACGGTAACCCAGTCTTGGCTTTCTTCAGGACAAACCATGAGCTCCGGCGTAAATGCGCGCAAAGTGACCAATTCGGTGGGTTCGAATGGCCCCTGCACGAGATCGTTCCAATACATCCAATATCGCACGATATTATCTATGCGAAACTGTACGCAATTGCAAGGGGAATTTAATCCTTGATACAATGCTGTAAGTGAAGATTGCCGCCGCCCAAATCAACCCGACCGTAGGGGATATTTCAGGAAACATGCGTCTGATTTGCCAGGCGCATGCCCAAGCCCGCAAAAAAAAGGCCGATCTGGTCGTTTTCCCTGAACTTACGCTTACTGGCTACCCGCCGCGAGACCTTCTTGATCAAAAGGCATTTATTGCAAAAAATCTTGCGGCCTTACGGCAGTTGGCCAGCGATCTCAAGACTGGTCCAGGTGCTTTAATTGGTTTTGTTGATACCAATCCTGCAAAAAATGGACGTCTCCTCTATAACGCTGCCGCGTTACTCTACCGAGGAAAAATTCAGGCCATTCGTCACAAAAGCTTATTACCTACCTACGATGTTTTCGATGAAGCCCGTTATTTTGAACCCGGTCGTGACAATACGCCTATTTCGTTTAAGGGGGTCAAGCTCGGGCTCACCATTTGCGAAGACATGTGGAATGATGATGCATTCTGGCCGCGGCCGCTCTATCACAAGAATCCGGTAAATGTACTGGCGAACGCCGGCGCACAAATCATCATTAATATGTCATGTTCACCGTTTCATCGAGGAAAGACACGCCAGCGCCTGGACCTTATCCGGCGTCACATCAGCACAGTTAAACGCCCTTTTATCTTTGTGAATCAGGTCGGCGGCAACGATGAACTCATCTTTGATGGGAACAGCCTTATTCTTAGCGAGCATGGCGATATTCTGGCACGAGGCAAAGCGTTCCAGGAAGACTTACTCGTCGTCAATCTTTCCAAAAACAAGGCAACCCCATGGATCGACACAGACGAAATTGCTGAAATATATGAAGCGCTAGTCTTAGGCCTGCGTGACTATGCACGCAAGTGCCATTTTCAGAAAGTCGTGCTTGGATTGAGCGGCGGTATTGATTCCGCAGTCACCGCGTGTCTAGCCGTTGCAGCGCTTGGAAAAGCGAACGTAATAGGCGTCTCCATGCCCTCGATGTACTCTTCTAAAGGCAGTGTAACCGACGCTAAGAAGCTGGCTGACAATGTAGGTATTCGTTTCGTCTCTTTGCCGATTTCGCCTGCCTTCAAAACGATGATAAAAACACTGCGCAAACCGTTTTCCGGCTTACGCGCTGATGTGACAGAAGAAAATTTGCAAGCACGCCTGCGCGGCACTCTGCTCATGGCGCTATCCAATAAATTTAATGCCCTCTTATTGACCACTGGCAATAAATCGGAACTCTCCATGGGCTATTGCACGCTCTACGGAGACATGAATGGCGGGTTGGCTGTGATCTCAGATTTACCCAAAATGACCGTCTATGATTTAGCGCGTTTTATCAATCGAGATGCTGTCATTATCCCGGAAGATTCCATCACCAAAGCACCTTCTGCAGAATTGCGACCGAATCAGACGGATCAGGATTCACTGCCGCCATATGATGTTTTAGATGGAATTGTGGAGGCCTATATTGAAGAGGGGAAAGACCTTCAGGAAATTATGCAGATGGGATTCCCAGAGCCACTTGTTCGCCGTATCCTGTTGGCTATTGATCGCAGTGAATACAAACGCCGTCAGGCCGCACCCGGCCTACGGATTACCCCTAAAGCCTATGGAATAGGACGCCGTATGCCGATCGCCAGGGGCGATTTCCGCAACGCTTAGAAAATCACCTAATCTTTTGGATATTTTTCGAGGAACTGCTGAATAAGCGAGATGAGATCTTCGATGTCGACTGGCTTCTTGAGATGTGCTACGCGGCTACCGCGTTCGACCGTAGGGTACACAGCCGCCGAAGGAACGCTGGTCATAAAAATCACAGGGATACGCTGTGTTGTGGGCAATGTCCGAATGGCCTGAAAAGCGGTCAAACCCGAGCTGATGGGCATAGCCACATCCAACACAATCAGGTCAGGATGCTGACTTTCTGCCGCTCGTAACGCCCCTTGACCGTTAGTCGCCTGGATGACACGATAACCACGCTCTTCGAGCTCCTGTTTAAGAAGTTTGAGCAGAGTCAGGTCATCATCCGCAGTGAGAATGGTGTAGGACATGGCGACTATCTTAACAAGTTGACATCCTAGCACGCAAAAACTATTCTATAGGCATGGCTGAAACAACTCTGCCTCCGTATTTTAACCCCACCCAGTTTGCTGACACGCTTGATAAACTCCAAAACGATTTAGCTATTCTTGAGCGTGAGATCGACCAGGGCCAGCAGGTCTGGCAGATGGTACGTACGCAGGAAGGCCAGGAATGGAACTCAACGCTTGAAGCCAAGCAGAAAACCTGGGAACGAGAAGAACAGGAATGGCAAGCCCAGAAAAAAGCATACGAACAAAAAATTGTTGAACTGGAAGCTTTTTTCCAGAGTCAGTTAAAAGCAACAGAACAAAATGCCCTACGTGCCCTCAATGAGCTCGATGGGTCCTGGCAACGAGACAAAACCCTTTGGCAGAACTCTCTCACCCAAAGTCTCTCTGAAGCGCGCAACCGGGAAGAATCCTGGGACACCCAACGCCAGACATTTGAAGGGACGATTCAACAACTACGTCAGGAAAATCAAGATTTGCGAGTCCAGTTGGTGGCTTCAGAACAACATCGCGAACAACTCCAGAAGGAATGGAACCATATCCAGCAGCAGCTTGCTCAGTATGAACAAGAAAAAACAGCCTGGCAACAATCTCTTGGTTCACGGATGAACGAATACAGCAACCGAGAACAGCAGTGGGCCGTCCATCATCAGAACCAAGACATGGTCATCCGCCAACTCCAAGAACAAATCAATGAACTCCAAGGACGTCTCCATCAACACGAACAAAAAAGATCGGCTCCGATTGAGACCTATGTTAATTCGCTAGAGTCTCAAGTCTCTGCCCTTAACGATTTCATTCGCCAACATATCCCCGCACAGCCGTCTCATCCGTTACGACGCAAGTCTGATTTCCTCAGCGTCGCCAAGAAGCTACCTTAACATGTCGGCCATCAGTCCTTTTCTTGATGCTCAGCTCAATCAGTGGACAGAGCGGGGGACTAACTTACAAAAGGAAGTTCGTTTTCAGGAAGAACTAGTTGCGACGACTCTCCTCGCCTTAGATAGCCAACGCCGAACTTTTCATCAGCGCCGCCATCGAGACCTCAGAGACCTTCAGAAGCGCCTAGAAGACCTTCAAACACGCTGGCAGGAACGTCTTTCGCGTTCTCAGCAATGGCAGCAAACCCTCGCCGAACTTCGTTTTCGCCGCGACAAACTCACAGGCCTTCAAAGTGCTGCACAATGGTTTGAGCGCGCCGATGAATCGCTTTCTCAACTCAAACCCATCCTTCACCAGCGTATTGAATCTCAAAATGAGCGGCAGAACGAGTTTCGTCGTCAATTAACCGGGTGGATTTCTCTTTTGGAAGAGCGCTATCAGATAGTGCGTGAACTTAAGGACAAGGAAGCTGGCCGCGAGCAGCGTCTTTTGGTGTCTCGAACACGCAAGCAATTGGAAACTCACTTTTTACAGGAACAGCGCCAAGTCTCCGAGGCTCTTGGACAATCGCTCCAAAAACTCAGAACAACCCTCAATCACCAGTTGAGCCGACTACAGCGGACCTATCATGCCCTTGAGCAGCGCGCTTCAGGCCATGTCATTTCACTGGAATTGCAAAAAAATGATTTTACGTCGCGATTAG
>CAZDML010000122.1:0-6091 GCA_964506645.1 uncultured Elusimicrobia bacterium
TTATTGCCAAACAGATCATGAAGGAAATCCAAAGCCGGCTCGGGTTTTTGGTGAATGTCGGTCTGGACTACGTCACGCTTGATCGGATGAGCGCGACGCTGGCCGGCGGCGAAGCGCAGCGGATCCATTTGGCCACACAGATCGGTTCGGGATTGGTCGGCGTGATGTATGTGCTCGATGAGCCGACCATCGGTCTCCATCAGCGCGATAACGAGCGGCTGCTGAAAACGCTTGCGCGCTTGCGGGACCTCGGGAATACGCTTATCGTGGTGGAACATGATGATGAAACCATCCGCATGGCCGACTGGGTAGTTGACTTGGGTCCGGGCGCCGGGGTGCATGGCGGTCAGATTGTGGCTGAAGGACCGATTGAGGCCATTTTGAAAGAGCCGAAATCGCTGACGGGCCAATATTTAAACGGTAAGGTGATGGTGCCGGTACCGCAGACGCGCCGAACGCCGTCGGGTCGTTTTCTCGAAGTGCTTGGCGCCGAGCAATTTAATTTGAAAGACATAGATGTGAAGATTCCCTTGGGTTGTTTTGTGACGATTACCGGTGTTTCCGGTTCGGGCAAGTCGACCTTTGTTCATGAAATTCTTTATAAAGCGCTGGCCCAGAAGCTGCATCAGTCGAAAGAAGTCCCAGGCAAATACCGATCGATCAAAGGACTCGACCATATCGATAAAGTGATTGTGGTGGACCAGTCGCCCATCGGTCGGACCCCGCGTTCCAACCCTGCCACCTACACCGGCGCCTACTCGGTCATCCGTGATCTTTTCGCGCAATTGCCGGAGGCCAAGCGACGCGGCTACAAGCCGGGCCGTTTCTCATTCAACGTGAAGGGCGGTCGCTGCGAAAATTGCGAGGGAGATGGCACACTCAAAATTTCCATGCAATTTTTACCGGATGTGTATGTGAAGTGCGATGTGTGTTACGGCAAACGCTTCAATGAAGAAACCCTGCAGGTGCGGTATAAGGGGAAAACCATTTCGGAGGTTCTTGAAATGCCGGTGGAAGAAGGACTCGAATTCTTTAAGAACATTCCGCCCCTTTTCCGCGTGCTCGGGACCTTAAATGATGTGGGACTTAGCTATATCGCGCTAGGACAATCGTCTACGACCCTCTCTGGTGGGGAAGCGCAGCGGGTCAAGCTGGCTGCGGAGCTCAGCAAACGCGCGACCGGTAAGACCCTCTACATTTTGGACGAACCGACCACCGGGCTGCATTTCGCCGATGTCCATAAACTCCTCGAATCCCTGCATAAGCTGGTGGATACAGGCAACACCGTACTTATCATCGAACACAACCTGGATGTCATCAAAACAGCTGACTGGCTAATCGACCTGGGTCCCGAAGGCGGCCAGGGTGGCGGCCGTATTGTCGCGCAAGGGACTCCTGAAACCATTGCTGCCCATCCCCACTCCTACACCGGCAAATACCTCAAATCACTCCTGTAACAAGGGCATGAAAAAAGGACCTACCTAGCCCTAGGCCCAAAGGGGTGACTTTTTTACCCAATAGGCTCATTGTTCGGCTATACGCGATTCATTAGTCTATAGATTAACGAATTGCGCTATGACGATATCTCTTCCTCCATTTAAGTCGTATCTTTGGCCTCGATTCCAGTCCTGTCTGGGGTTTGTTTTGGCCCTTTCTTTGTGTTTAGATCCTGTCTCCGCATCAGGCATCCAAAGCTCATTGAAGTCGCCCGTCGGTTTGCCTCAGGTCCTTTCTTTAGAATGTATTAGACAAAATGCAATTCCTGCCGTAGCGCGATTTTCAGGAAATCAAGTTATTGACGAAGCGCCTGTCCTTTTACGCTCCATCAGTAGACGCATCAAGTTCCAAAAGCGTCCCATGGTTGCGCTGAGCCTTACGCCTCCGTTTATGCTGTTTGCTTTGAATGGGACTTATATGGATCTGGGGGTACATATAACGCTCATTGGAATTGCTGTGGGTGCTGTCTTGATGTTGATGCGCGAATGGTATGTGCGCAAAGGAGTTGTTCTGTTCGGACGTAAGACGCAAGCCTCATCGTTATCTCCTGATGCTGAGACCGTCCGCCAAAAAATAGAAGAATTAATTAGGAAAAGTACTTACAAAAAGCACAAAGCGGGGATTTCATTTCAGCCGACAGGTCGTCAGCGGATGAATTTTATTGCAAATGAAAGCGCAATGCTTTTAGGCAGTCTCCCCAGTGTTGAGTCGCGGTTGGCTTGTGTGAATGAAATTCTATCGCAACCATTGAATCGCTACCTGCCGGAAGCCATTGAGATCTTAAAATCCTATCGAGCCATTCTTCAGATTAAAGATCGGGCTCAAATCTCTGTCGTGGTGGGCGCCTATTGGGGGCAAATTTCGCTTCGACCTCCGCTCGAAGACCCCTCTCTGCCTCATGTGCATCCGAACCCTTTAGGGGAAGATACGTTGCGCATGCAAATTCAACAGCTGAACCGTGTCATAGGTCTAAATCCGCGGTTATCTTGGAATCTTATCTATGTAAATGATGGAGATGATCGTCGTACAGATGACGCCAGTTATAGCGAAACAACCAGCCAATTAGCGATTGCTATTTTGCGAGCTCATGATCCTCAGTTGTTAGCTACGGGGAAAGTCCGTGTTTATGAGTTTTCCTCTGATATGAAGCGTGTGTTGAAAAGTGTCCAAGGGGGGGCCATTACCTACGGAATCCGTAAAGCCATTGATGGTGGCGCCGACGTGGTGGTTTATACCAACCAGGATTTGGATATTCATTTGGGTTTTATGGGCAATCTTATTGAACCGCTCCTCGACAATCGCGCTGATGTTGCCTTAGGATCGGCGCGTATTAAAGGAGGAATGATTAAAGATTTTTCACCCATTCGAATGCACTTTAGCACGTTTCAAAATATCTATATTCGTTGGGCATTACACTTTCCGCCCATTTGTGATACCAATAACGCATTTAAGGCGATCACGCGAAGCGCGGCCGAACGCATTCTGCCTGTCAGCCAAGATACAGCATTTGACCTTGACTTTGACTATCACTTCTCATTTCCCAATAACATCATTGGCCGTGCCCTTGCGTGCGGGCTTCGAATTCTCGAAGTGCCTGTAGTGAAATATTGGTCGGGGTGGTTATGTGCAGCACGCTGGTATCATGCCTTCGGAATGATTGGTGGAGTCTGGAAACAGCGAAAATATTTGATTCGTTGGCGCCAGCGTCCAGACCCTGAAAACCCCATGCGTCGCTGGGTTGTGTCCGAGGAGGTTCTTCATGACGATATTACACGTGTCCGAATTGACCGGCAGGATGAAAAACGGACACTTGAAGATATCGGTTTACAAGGTGCGCAAGCGAGACTGGAAATGCGCATTGATTCTTCCATTCCGCTTCCTACCGCAGTTCGTGAAATGGCCACGATGTTGGGGTCGCAGTTGCTTTCACGATTTTCTCCTCAGGAACGACTGATATTGTGGCGAAAAGTCCTGTCGGCTGCCTTAAAGCGCGAGGATAAAGACAGAATGCTTATTGCGCTTAAGGAATTTTTGTTCACGCCTGCTCGTCTTGATCCCGAAGCGCGAGTCCTCCTCAATTCATTTATTGCAGTCGCTGAGATCAAAAGTCCGATAAAAGTAACAACGGTTGCGGTGCTTTATCGTGATGAAGATCATGCGCATGGGGAGTATTTGCGTATGCGTGTCGAGCAATTGAGAGATTTGTATGGCATTAATCCACGGGTCGATTGGCGTCTGATAATCGTCCATGAGCCAGGACATGAAGGGTTGAGCACGAAAGCTTGGGATGATGTGTTTGCGGAGCTTAGCACAGATCCTGATTTTTATCGGCTGTCATGGCTTCGCTTGTCCCCGGCAGATGTCGAACGTCATTCTGCGCGCTTTGCTTTGGGGGTCGTTCGCGGAATGCGGCAAGCGGTGTCTCAGGGAAGCGATTTTGTCATCTATTCGCATGTTAAACCAGCAATTGATTTGTCTCAAGAAGGAAATCTCTTGCAATCCTTGATGCAACCGACCCCAACAGTCGCCATTGGATCACGGCGTCATCGGCTCAGCACGTTGAGGCGAGGCTTCAAACGACGGCTGGGATCTTTTGTTTATCACATCTATTTCTCATTTTGGCACCCTGAAATGGCCGGTATTGAAGATACGCAGTGTCCCTTTAAAGGGTTTCGACGTGATACTTTGGAGAATATTCTTCCTATTCGAGATGACAGTTCGAGTGATCCGACATTTGATTACTGGCCTTCGTTTGATCCCAATCTTTTAGGACGATCTTCTGTGGCAGGAGTGCGACTGGATGAGGTTCCTGTTGTATTCCATTGGAATGTCCGGGAACCCAGTCGGTGGCGTGAAGCGATAAAGATGCTTTTCAGGTTACCTATCCAAAGAGCAGATATTTATCATTTTGCGCAGACCGTAGGTGCCACTGAATCCGGTCGCGTGATGCCATTTATAGGCGATGGGAAACATTTTCTGGTGTATAAGTACGGAAATAAAGTGATCAAGATCCCGAAGATTTCCGTTCATCGATGGGGGAGAGTCCCCATTTTTCAAGACGAAGCCTATGCCTTGAAGCCGTCTCTTTTGGAGCGTTTGCTCGCACTGCCGTTTGCTTTTCATATTATTCGACTTTTGAAAAAGATGCCATTGCTCCGCCGTGCCGCTTATTTTGTGTTAAAGAAAAGCACGCAGCCTCCGAATCTAACGTTGGAAGAGCTCGCCGATTTGCAACATCGCTTTGTGCCAGAAATACTGCCATTCGAAGTAGTTCCTCATTTTGAAGGGAAAATATCAAAGAGCCGAACGTATCGGGGTCCCGTAATACAACAAGAATTTTTACAGAAATCACTTATGGAACTTTTGGGGGAAGGGATTAGAATGGGTGATCTTGAGAGATGCAAGTTCTGGATTCATCGGGCCATTGAGTTGCACTGCAACCTCTGGCGTTCAGGATTGTGTAATTTAGATCCTTTTAACCTGCTCGCCGATCTTGGTCTTGCTCGGGATGCTTTTGTCTTGTCAGACGTCGCAGACCTGACAACGGATTTTTATGACGCGATGCGAAGCACTCGGCACCTTTTTTCTCAGCCCGCCTTCCGATTGACACTTCTCGCACTTCAAAAGATGAGGCCTGCATTAGCAAAGTATTTTGAAGATACGGCCCGAAGTTATTGGACAGTCGATAATTTACAGCGCATGTGGGCTGCAGGTCTTGTAGAGAAAGCGTTTCATGTCAGCAGTCTTCCGGGGGAGCGAGTCGCTATTGAAAGCATGCAGAATATGGTTGTCCCAGGATCAGGGTCGGTGTTGTTTATTATGAACGCGGGCGTGGGAAATCGAATCAGCATCTTATCCGAACTCTATGGCTCCAAAGGGGGGATACCCTTTTTCGGGAAGACACTCGCTGCGAGAAGTGCAGAAGGTGTCCAGTCTGTGTTCCGTATTTTGCCCATGGGTGATTGGTTTTTGGTTGCTCCTGCCGATAGCTTGTTTGGAAAGCTTGAATATGATTTAGAGCGCTATCGTCGTCAAATCAGCCCTCAGGCGCAATTTGTAACGTTTGGTTTACAGGGGCAGGCCACGCAGCGTGATCCCGCGCTCCCTGGAATTTGGGCGGCACGCCGTTCGGCCTTGGCACGTTTGGAGCGAGAGACACGGTATATCGTCGAGCAAATCTTGGGACGTCCTTTTGGTATTGCAGATACATTCGCGTTTCTTATACGCCCAGCTCTCTTGACGCGATCCCAGTGGCATCTCGCCTCTGGATCAGAAAAGGCGTCGCCAGAGCAGTGGGATGCAATTTATGATTATGTACGTCAAATTCGACCCACTTTGCCGATGGAAATGGTTGCTTCTGTTACGCCGAATATCAATATTAATTCGCCGGCGGATCTTTATGATGCGTATCGACGTACGCTCATACGAGGAGGAAAAGGTCAGCGGTGGCGTGATGAGCTGAATCTTACTTTGTCGAATCAAACAGAAGCCACGCAGCATGTTATTCTCTCACAGCATTCTGTATTTAGGGCATTTAATATTGGCACAAGTCCAAAAGTCCAATTTGAAGTGGAGCCTGGGGTTGTTCTTGATC
>CAZDML010000123.1:0-5989 GCA_964506645.1 uncultured Elusimicrobia bacterium
ATGCCACTGGTGCTGCGTATGTAATCCGAGAAACCCATGATTCTTAAAAAAACGAACCAGAGTCACAATAGGAAAATCGAGCATTTTATGAGGAGGCATCGACCACACCGCAGAACTCATGGGCACCAGATAATAATCTAAAAGATCGGTATGCCATCCGTATTTGTGGATGTACTGGCCGAGCGTCGTATGCTCATACCAGGGGTTATCCAGGACTTCTGGCGAACGTTGATTAAAGGCATGAATCTCATTTAATAAACGCCAAAAACGCGGACGCACGAGATTACGACGCTGTGCAAATAAACCATTAAGCCCAGACCCGCAGAACTCCAACCCCGAAGGCAGGTGTTGGACACTAAACGTCATGGGTGCGGGATGGGTTGGGACACGAAGCTCTTCAAACAGCCGCTTCAGATAGGGATATGTTCTATGGTTGAAAACGATAAAGCCGGTATCCATCCGGATGGGATGCCCCTCTTCATCCACTGTCATCGTGTTCGTGTGCCCGCCCACATAATCGTTCTTCTCGTACACGGTGACGTCGTAGTCCTTATGAAGAAAGTAGCCGCACGCCATGCCTGCAATTCCAGTGCCTATGATTGCGAGAGATTTCATCGTTTTTTAAAGAGATAGTGGCTGACGAACCATTCGTTTCCGCCTCGATAACCCCAAAGCTCCGCACAGGACATAAAGAAAATCCGCCAATAGGCCCACCACTTCACGACATGGTCTTTGCCGTAGGTTTTTTCGAAAATCGGAAGGATCTCCGTACGGTGTCGGTCCATATTGGCAAGCCATGCTTCGCTGGTCTTCTGATAATGCTGACCATTCACCCGCCAATGGTTTTCAATGGCGAAATCTTTGGCGAAATGCAGAAGCAGGTGGTCGCTCGGCATCACACCCCCCGTGAAAAAATATTTAGACATCCAATCTGTGTCATCTTTGGCATCGAATAAATAGGTGTACTCCTTGTGGGTGAAGATATGAATAAAGAGTTTGCCTTCCGGCTTAAGCCAACGCGATACTTTCTCCAAAAGTTTTTCATAGTTGCGCATGTGCTCAAACATTTCCACGGAAACCACCCGGTCATACGTCGCTGGAGCCTCAAAGGTGTTCATATCGGCCGTCATAATCGTCAGATTCGTCAACCCGCGTTGTCGAGCCTGTTCGTCGATATAGATCTTCTGAGTCCGAGAGTTTGACACCCCTGTAAAGGTGCTTCGAGGGTAGGCTTGGGCCATATATAAGGAAAGAGATCCCCACCCACAGCCTAACTCCAGGACATTCTGACTGGACGTCAATTCGGCCCGCTGGCAAGTGAGTGTCAACATATCCGCTTCCGATTGATCGAGATCGGTAACGCCTGGCTTCCAGTAGCCACAGCTGTACTTCATATGACGGCCCATAACGTAGCGATAGAATTCGGTGGGAACTTCGTAATGCTGCGCATTAGCGGCCTGAGTTTGAACGGCGATCGGACTGGCTTTAAGTTGAGCGATGATACGCTCATGATGTTCCTGCTGCGCTTCTACATCACCGTGGTGTTCATCGCATAAACGCTGGGCCAAAAGTTTCCGGATCCCATGGCGGATCAGAAAATCCGGCGCAGCGTTCTTCTCCAGAATGGAATCGATCATGCTCATTGTTTTTTCTTAAACCAGGGAAAAAATGCGCTCGTGGTGCGCTGATAGTCTCGGTACTCCTCACCGCGGGTTTTTAAAGCATGGGCTTCCGTCATTTTAACACCGGTCACTTGCGTCAGAAAATAGAGCATCAAGACGGGAGACAAAATAGCCCACGATCCGTGGGGTGATCCCCAAGCCATGACCGCATAAGCCACCCAAATGAGCCACTCAAAAAAGTAGTTCGGATGACGGGAGGTGTTCCAAAGCCCCTCTCGGCACGTTTTCCCTTTATTAGAAGGATCGGCTTTGAACCGTTTGAGTTGGGCATCCGCCACTGATTCGCCAGCAAGCGCCAAAGCCCAAAGTGCCGCTCCACACCATTCCATGAAACGCACACGGGGGGATGTATCCATACAAAGAAGCAAAAACGGAATGGACAGAACTACATCTAAAAGTCCCTGAGCCTGAAAAAATAAGAAGAACTTTAAAGGAAGGTGGGTTTTCCAGTTTTCTTTAATGGCCACGTAGCGCGCATCTTCAGGACGCCCGATAACACGATCCAGCAAGAGGTGGCTGGCCAAGCGGCTCCCCCAGAACCCTACCATCCCTGCCACGAGAAGCCTACGGGAGAGAAGTCCTGTTCCCGAAAAGCTATACCACCAAGCCAGAATGGCTAGCCCCATCGCCCACCCGACATCGACAATGCCCGCATTATCGTACTTGCGGTAGACGAGCCAGAGCGCTGCCATCCAGCCGACCATCAGGATAACTCCAGAAAGAATAAGAGTCACGGCCGGAGTCATCGTGACAGAACTTTTTCCAAAGGGTCTTCTGGTTTTAATTTGGCAATCTGCAAGAGAATATAGAAAGAGGTTGCAATGCTTCCCAGGCACACAAAGGCCACAAACCAAAGGGTCCGTGCGATCCACGACGTTTCTTTGTATGCCATCCACAGAGTTAGGGGGATCTGTGTCACGTAGAAGTCTTTCACCGTGGCGACAAGCCAGGGAACCTGCGCCAGAGCATCCCACTCCTTAAATAAATTGCTCTGCAAGCTGGTAGTAACAACGACGTAGGCAGTGTAAAGACTCATCGCTCCAAAAAATAACATCCAGGCTTTTCGTTTCATGGGGTGAGACCTCCTTGTTTTGTTACGACGGCCAAGAATTGTTCAATCGCATAGGTCATGATTTGTCCGCTGGGGCCGTCAAAGTGGTAGTCGCAGCCGTGGGTTGCCCAAGGCAACGCGAGAAAATAGTACGGTCGTCCCAATTCCTTGAGACGTGCGGACAGATGAAAAGCATGATTCGGCCAGACAAGCTCATCGCGCAGACCGTGAATCAACAGTGTGGGAGGTGAGGCGGCCCCTGCGGCAACCACGGCCGAGGCACGGCGGTATCCATCCGGAAAACGACTGGGAGGCCCACCCATGTAATCTTCAAGAATCTGCCGTGAATTAATCACCAGCGGATTACCGGGTTTGGAGTAGGCAAATTCCATATCGGCCGGGGCATACACCGAGATCACACCGCGAATGACATCGGTAGAACCCTGATAGGCGCTCCAAAGAGCGATTTGCCCGCCGGCAGACCGTCCCAACAAAACGATACGGCTCGGATCCACACCAAGATCCTTGGCATGTTCAGTTAAAAAATGGATAGCCGCATTGACATCCTGCCTTTGCCCGGGGAATGCGGTGTTCGGCGCGAGCCGGTAATCAATGGATGCCACAGCATATCCGCGAGCAGCGAGATATTCATTGAGCGGCGTAAATTCTTTTCGTGTCCCGCTCTTCCACGATCCGCCATGAATCACAATCACCAGGGGATAGGCCTCATTGGCCTGGAAAGGCCGGTACAAATCCAGGGATAAGGGCTCAGGGAACGATGCAAAAGGGAACGTATCCACACGAACCGCTGGCGATGTGATACCGCGAAATAGGTCGGTCCAGGAAAACGGGCTGCGACGATAGGGGGCTCCGGCATTGGCACGAGGCTGTGCGGGGCCAAACGCCGCGCGAAGGCCGTCGGGGAGCGTCTTGATCACTGGCTGCATCCGCCACAACGGCGACACACACAAAAGCACCGCCATGGCACTGAACAGGAGTCCTAGAATTTCTCCTTTGGTTGTTGGACGATGCAGCCACCAGGGAAGGGTGCAGATCAGCGCCGCCCAATGCGGCCATTCGGTAATCCCGAGCGCCAGGATCCAGAGCGGATTGGCAAAGGCGCGAAAAACCGCAAGAAGAGAGAAGAGAAAGGAAAGAAAACCGAGCCAGGCTCGCCACGTCATAGTATTTTTATGCTGGAGATACTAAAGAAGAATCTTAGAGCACCGTAGGAGTCGGTTTCCCTTTGGCTGTTTCGATGGCGCGCGAGGTCGTAACAGCACTGGTTGTCCCCAATTCTTCGCGCAGCACACGAAGGGTTTCGGCCACGGACCATGCTTGGGCAATACACCCACGTGGTTCATGTGGCATATCGCCATCGAATATTTCAGAAATCGTTCCGAGTCCAGCTTCCCAGAGATGCGTCAGCAAGAGCGCCAGATGGGCTCGCAGATTGGATTGAACGCGAGCCGACTTTCCATGCACTTTTTGGTAGGCCGTCAGGAATGGTCCCATGAGCCAGGGCCATACAGTTCCCTGATGGTATGCGCTATCGCGGGCACGTATATCGCCGAGGTACAGAGACGTGTAACGCGAATCGCGCGGATCGAGCGTGCGCAGACCAAAAGGCGTCAGCAGGCGATCTTCAAGAATCGTCACAATTTGTTCCGCGCGGTCAGGCGTCAGGCTCTCAAACGGGAGGCTCACAGCAAAAATTTGATTGGGACGCAGACTCGCGTCTTTTTCCGAGCCGTGGATGACATCGTAGAGATATCCGCCTTCCTGGTTCCAGAACTGGCTGTTAATACTGCCTTTCACTTTTTCCGCTAAAGAAGCCCAGCGTTGAGATGCCTCTTTGTCTCCCAAACGACTGCCAATCTGGTCCATAATACGCAGCGCGTTGTACCAGAGCGCCTGGATTTCGATGGCTTTTCCATACCGGGGCGTCACGACCCAATCGCCGATGCGCGCATCCATCCAGGTCAGCTGCGACCCCTGCTGTGCAGCGAAAATGAGCCCATCCACATCCATGTGAATACCGAAACGGGTTCCGCGCTGATAGGCGTCCACAATCTCCCGCATTTTGGGCCAGAGCGATTCCTGAACAAAATCGAAGTCCTTGGTATAGCGCAGGTAATGGAACACGGCCAAGATGTACCAGAGGCTGCTATCGACGCTATTGAATTCCGCGGGACGCTCCCCTTCCGGC
This sequence comes from uncultured Elusimicrobia bacterium, assembly GCA_964506645.1. GTDB lineage: Bacteria > Elusimicrobiota > Elusimicrobia > 2-01-FULL-59-12 > 2-01-FULL-59-12 > CAZDML01. Next base: position 4,943 of record CAZDML010000123.1, read on the forward strand.
AGTCGGTTCGGGACGAGGCCATCACGAATTTCAGATGCATACCGCTTTAAAATCTGTCGGGCTTCTTCAAAACGCCCGGTCACAAGCAGAAGCCCTGGCAAAGCAATCAGTGTGTCGCGACCCCATTCTTCAAACCAGGGGTATCCTGCAACGAGCCCATAATTTTTACCACCGCTGGATTCAGGGCGTTCAATAATAAATTGGTCCGCGGCCAGTACGAGATGGTGTGTGACATCATCGGTCGCTTCCCAGCCTTTGAGCAAATGTTCGCGGCGTTCCTTTTCGGCATTCAGCAGAAACGTGGAATCAAAATAGCCTGCACCTTCTGTCGTTGTGATCAGTGTCGCACTCTGATCGGCTTTCAAAGTAAAGCGAAATTCGCCGGTCGACCAGCAGTCTTCATGAAAATCCAAGCCGCGTTCTTTCTCGCGGCTGTATTCCATCTGACGGTACCAGTTGAACCCGGGCGCGAACTCGCGTGCGTTGTGATGAAAATAAACAGTCGGCACTCCGGGATAGGGATTCACAAGAATCACGCCGTTGCGGACCTCGGCCTTCGGCTGTAACAACGGATTTTCCTGATGAAGCGAATGATAGGGGCGCGCCGACAAAAACGGACGAACCACGAGTTCAGCCTGACAGTTTTCTTTGCGCAGATGATACGAGACGATCACGGTATTCTGGCCGTGAATCATGGTCAACGATTTTTCGAGAAGAATGTTTCCTAAGCGGTAAGTCCAGCGCGGCCAGGGATCTAAGCGAAATCCTACGAGGTATTGATATCCCCGCGGATGCACAACATTGGGGTACTGGTGACAGGACAAATCGTATCGGGCTCCATCGATAATGACCCATTCATCCAGGGAATTCACCAGCACCATGCGTTCGAGTGTGCCGGGATGGGAAGGCGTAGTGAGAATCCCGTGATACCGACGGGTGTTACAGCCGGTGATTGTCGATGAAGAAAAACCACCCTGGCCGTTGGTCTCAAGCCATTCCTTGGACAACGCAGTCTCAAAATCACTGCACGTATCGTGATCGAAGGCA
>CAZDML010000124.1:0-5951 GCA_964506645.1 uncultured Elusimicrobia bacterium
GTCCGGAGCCTATCTGTCGGAGCCGTATTTGGCGATGGGTGCACTCAGTCAGATCGGCGCACGCTCGACCACAATTAACCCCTTGAGTTCGTTCTACACGGTGCTCTTGCCAGCGGGACTTTCGCATACGCTGGCCAATTCTGCGCATGTCACCTTACAGTACGACAGCGGCTCGGATCCTTCCACCCTCAACGTGTACTGGTACAACCCGGACCTGGGCGTGTACATCAAAGAAAACACCCAACGAACCGTTGATACAGTGAATGAAACGATCACGGTCGATGTGAACCATTTCTCAACGTTCGTGATTCTGCAGAACAATGCCTCGGTGGTGCAGGCCGATGGAGACGTCTCCACGGAAGGCGATATCGAAGTCTTTAACTTCCCGAACCCCTTTGATCTGCAGCTCAAAACCAAAACCCTCAACCGCGGCGGCACGACCACGACCTTCACCACGCACGGCACCATCATCCGCTACACCATCCCGGCGTCCAAAGCGGGTGCGGCGACACTGCGTATTTACAACGTTGTGGGAGAAAAGGTTCGCACCATCGATCTCGGGTCACCGACAGCGGCTCAGTATCACTATGTGGAATGGGACGGTAAAAACGATGGCGGAAATAATGTCGCCAGCGGTGTTTATATCGGACTCTTAGACGTCGGCGGCACCAAGAAGACGTTCAAAATGGCGGTGATCAAGTGATGCGTGGTACGTGGTACGTGATACGTGATACGCAATCATGGAGCCGAAGCCTCCGTTTGGTTTTGATTGCCTTTACACTTACCACATACCACGTATCACATACCACGTCCGTTCATGCCTTCGGCAAATCCGAAGTCGGTACGAGCGGGGCGGTGTTCCTCAAGATTGGCCCGGGGGCGCGTCCGGTTGGGATGGGGGAGGCGTTTACGGGTGTGGCCGATGACGTGCATGCGATTTATTGGAATCCGGCAGGATTGGCAGGCCTGAAGAGACCGGAAATGACCGGGATGCATATGCAGTACTTTCAGAGTATTCAATATGAGTTCTTTGGTTTTGCCTATCCTGTGGAGAATAAAGGAACCTGGGGTCTGGGCGTGACCAACCTGCACGTGGACCACATCGACAAGCGCCTGGAAGATACCGATACGGCGGACAGTCAGTTCGGATCAAGTGACAGCGCGTACTGGCTCAGTTACGGGTATGCGGTGACCTCGCGCTTGAACCTGGGCGCCAACGCGAAGCTCATCCACCAGAGCTTGGACAGCGTCACGTCCAATGCCTATGCGACAGATCTGGGGTCGACCTATGATTTCGACTGGCAGCATTCGCGTCTGGGACTCACCGTCCAGAATGTGGGGACAAAAGTGAAGTTCGTGAACGAATCCGACCCGCTGCCGCTCACGGTTCGTCTGGGGGGCAGCGTGAAACCGTGGAGTCAGCATTTTATGCTCTCGTCTGATGTCATTATGCCGCGTGATAATGCCCCCGCTTTCGCACTTGGCGGTGAATACAATAAGAACTACAGTGAATTTGTGGGGTATAGCTTTCGCGGCGGTTACAACACAATCAGTAACGTGAAAGGGTTCCACGGTATTTCCATTGGGGCAGGCTTGCGACTGGGGCGTGCTCGTTTTGATTTCGCCTGGGTGCCGTTCGGCGAACTGGGCAACAGCTACCGGTTTGGCTTGCACCTGCGCTTCGGATCCGCCCCGGACGAAGGATCCCATGACTTGATGCAGTCCTTAAACTCCAATACTTCTTCCTCGAATTCCCTGCTATAATCTCGTCTCTCGGGCCCGTTCCCATCACGTAGACCGGTTAACCCCAACAGACATCAAGGAGCTTTATGGAAGCCAGACGAACAGACATTCGTAATATCGCTATTATCGCGCACGTTGATCACGGGAAGACGACACTCGTGGATGCTCTGCTTAAGCAGACCGGGACCGCCATGTCCAAAGTGGATGCAGCACAGGACTGTGTGATGGATTCGAATCCCCTGGAACGTGAGCGCGGCATTACGATTCTGGCCAAATGTACCTCCGTCGTTTATAACGGTACGACCATCAATATCGTGGATACCCCGGGCCATGCCGATTTCGGCAGCGAAGTGGAACGTATTCTCAAGATGGTGGATGGTGTTCTTCTTTTGGTTGACTCCGTGGATGGCCCCATGCCGCAGACCCGATTTGTTTTGAAAAAATCTCTTGAGCTCGGTCTTTGCCCGATTGTCGTTATCAATAAGATCGATGTTCCGAATGCCCAGCCGCACGTGTCGTTGGATCGTACGTTTGATCTCTTTGTTTCTTTGGGCGCCACAGATCCACAACTCGACTTCCCGATCGTGTACGCCTCCGGCCGCCAGGGCTGGGCCACGATGGATGCAAAAAGCCCTGCGAAAGACATGAAGGCTCTGTTTGAAACGATCGTGAAGCATGTGCCGGCACCGCTCGCGCATGCCGCGGAACCTTTTCAGATGCTCATTACGATGCTCGACTACAGCGATTTCGTGGGACGCATCGGTATAGGCCGTATTTTTAACGGGACGGTTAGCAAAGGACAATCGATTGTGCTCGTCCGGCCGGACGCACCCAACATCAATTTTCGTGTGACGCAGCTGCAAGGTTTTGTGGGACTTGCCCGACGTGAAATTGATAAGGCGCAGGCGGGAGATATCGTGACTATTGCCGGATGTGCGGAAGTCACGGTGGGCAATACCTTTGCTTCGGCCGAAAACCCGAAGGCCCTGCCTCCTCTGACGATCGATGAGCCGACGCTTTCCATGGACTTCCTCGTGAACGATAGCCCGTTTGCGGGTAAAGACGGCGGTCTTTTCCTGACCACCCGGCAGCTTCGCGAGCGCTTAGAGCGTGAACAGGAAACCAATGTGGGGTTGCGGATTGTCGAAGAAGGCAACAGTGGTGTGTTTAAAGTCTCCGGGCGCGGAGAACTTCACCTTTCCATTTTGATTGAGACGATGCGCCGCGAAGGGTTTGAACTCGCGGTGTCGCGTCCGGAAGTGATTTACAAGGTAGAAAACGGGAAAACCCTGGAACCCGCGGAATATCTCATCATCGATATTCATAAAGATTATCAGGGGACTGTTCTCGAAAGTCTGGGATCTCGCGGCGCAGACATGAAAGATATGGTGGTCGAAGGCAATGACCGTCTGCGACTGGAATACATCATTACGGCGCGCGCCTTGATCGGTTTCAAAAATGAACTTCTGACTCGCACCCGCGGCACAGGCATTATGCATCACAGTTTCCACGGCTATGTTCCCAAGAAAGACGCTCTGATCACCCGAAAAAATGGAGTGATGATCGCGATGGAACAAGGCGATACGACCGGCTACGCCTTGCAAAACCTTCAGGAGCGCGGCATCTTGTTTGTCGGGCCCGGCGTGCCTGTCTATCAGGGCATGATTATTGGAGAACATTCCCGCGAAAACGATACCGTCATGAACCCGAACAAGAAAAAGCAACTTTCCAACATGCGCGCGACGGGCACCGATGAGGCCATTGTGCTCACCCCGCACCGTGTCCTGTCTCTGGAACAAGCGATCGAATATATTACAGATGATGAACTGGTTGAAGTGACGCCGAAGTCCATTCGTCTGCGTAAGAAAGATCGTCTTGCCGATCACCGCCGTAATAATAAAGACGACTAACCTTCCTTAACAACCTGCCCATAAAGAGGCTATAGACCTATTTAAATTCATGCCTATTTATAGATATGAATTATGGGTGTCTCTGTTTGTTTCGCTCATTTCTGGAAATATCTTGCAATGTGCGCGCTGCGGAGATACATCGGTGTATGAAGAAAATCAGTCTGATCCTGACGGTGCTGGTCTTCGCAATGAGCACACGTGGGCTTGCGGAGGGGGGCGCTTCCTGTCCAGAAGGAAGCGTTTATGTACCGCATCACGTCGCCTATTGCGATGGCTACGCCTGCCACACGGTTGTTGAGGAAGGGCGCTGCGTCCCTGAAGAGATGGCAAAGACCCGCGCCGCCAAAGACTTTTCCTGCGGCAGCAACATCTGTCACGATTCTGTGTGGGGCCGGCAGGAAGTCTGCTGTGTGACCAAACTCCCCAACACGTTCACGAAGTACAGCTGCCGCCGGGAAGCGCTGAGCTGTCCGGGCAATCAATCGACCCTGCAAATCCGCTCCTCGCGCAACGTCACACCCTCCGAAAGTTAGTCCTACCGTAGACTTACTGCTCGCTTATTTGCCATTATCCTTTCAATGCTCGACAGCAAACAAAAGTCGTTTTGGTCGTTGATGGTCACCCAATTTTTCGGTGCGTTTAATGACAATGTGCTCAAAGTTCTCGTATCGCTTCTCATTGTGCAATGGGTGAGTGAGCCGCACCGTCGGGCCGCACTGGTCGACCTCTCTGGGGCTGTCTTTGTCGCCCCCTTCCTGATCTTCTCTATGCTCGCCGGCCGCCTGTCCGACCGTAACAGCAAGTCCTATATCGTCGTTGCCACCAAAGTCTGGGAATTGCTGGTCATTTCCGTCGCCATTCTCAGTCTTTGGGAACAAAGCATTCTCTGGATGATGATCTCTCTTTTTCTCCTGTCCATGCAGGCTGCTTTCTTTAGTCCCGCCAAATACGGGGTGCTCCCCGAACTCATGAGTGAACAAGAACTTTCGGACGCTAACGGTTTGCTGAATATGGGGACGTTTCTGGCGATCTTATGCGGCACGATTACGGGGTCGTTTCTCTCAGAGAGACTGCCTGTGGCCTTTGCCATTATGGCAGGAGCTTCCGTGCTGGGGCTGATCGCCAGTTTCGGCATGTCGCCGCTGATTCCTGCCAAGCCTGAGGAGCGGCTGGAGTGGAACCCGCTCAAAGACCTCGTGAAGAACTGGCAGATCATCCGTCAGGATTCCCTGTTGCGTCTTGGGACAATCGCGGTGAATTATTTCTGGCTGATGGGTGCTATCCTGCAGTTGAATATCTTCCTTTATGCACGGGAAATGATGGGTGCTTCGCCTCAGCAGTCGGGCATGCTCTTGGTGGCGGTGGCGCTGGGGATCGGAATCGGTAGTTTTCTGGCGGGGAAATTCTCTCGCGGGAAAGTCGAGCTGGGTCTTGTCCCGCTGGGAGCCTTGGGAATGAGCCTTTTTGCCATGGAGCTTCTTTGGGCGTATCCGTCCTATCACCGGGTGATGTTTGATTTTTTCATGCTGGGCATGAGCGGGGGATTCTATGAAATCCCCCTGGCTGCCCTGATTCAATCGCGCAGCCCGGCGCCGGAGCGCGGGCGTGTGCTGGCAACTGTAAATTTCTTTTCCTTTGTGGCGATTCTGGCGGCCAGCGGCGTCTTGTGGGTCTTAGGGCCCGTCGCGCGCTTTAATCCAGCAAAGATTTTCTTTATTATCGGCCTCGTGTCGCTCTCGGGACTCATGGTCGTCTTTATTTTGATGCCTGCGATCCTGGATCAGACCAAAATCTACCTTAAAAGCCTCTTATCGACGCAAAAGTTGTAAATTCCTACCCCCCAGACCCCCCTGCCGTAACGGTTGTATCAAAAGATAAAAATACATTGACAATTCAACGATCTGGGTCTAGACTCCCCCTGCAGTCGCGGTAACAGTTGTAAATTTCGCTCGAAGAGAGGCCGTATATGAAGACACGCATACTACTCATCGAAGATGATCCAGCTCTGCGGAAGCTGCTGAAAGAGGCGCTTCCCGAGAGTATTTTTATGATCGATACGGCTGAAACCGGCCGCGAAGGACTGGATACCGCTGTCAAACGTAAGCCGGATCTTATTTTGCTCGATTGGAATCTCCCCGATTTGAATGGATTTGAAGTTTGTAAGTACATCAAGCAGAACAAGGATTGCGCCCATATTCCCATCATCATGGTGACGGTCTATTCCGAACTCAATCGAAAAGTGTCGGCGCTGGAGGTCGGTGCCGACGACTATATTACGAAACCCTTTGAGATCGAGGA
>CAZDML010000125.1:0-5899 GCA_964506645.1 uncultured Elusimicrobia bacterium
CACGGCCTCTGCTGGTTCATGCACTAGGGCAATACAAAGGAAGAGGGCGAGAAATTGGGTGATTCTACGCGGAATCATAACTCCTCAATTTTAAGGGGTTATCGTCGAAGAATATATAGAACGAGAGGCTATAAATGGAGGTCTTATAGGCCCAAGGAATTTATAGGTCTTTTAGGAAGGAGGCGGCTAAGCCGCTCTTTGCAGTTGTTGGAGGGTGGATGACGCGTCAGGATAGCGCTGCGTCCAGGAAAACCATCGGTGTTTCCAAAGGTTAGCCACGATGTGCTGCGGAGATAGGGTGCTTAACGCGCGTAAGGACAACAGATCCTGGGCGGTGGCGTTGCGCCAGCCGCGACCGTGCTCAAACACGCGGGTATGCGCCCGAATCATCTGATCGCGGGAGAGAAAGCCCAGCGTGATCGCCCATTCTTCAACCGCAGGTGCCAAGACAAACCAAACAATCCAGCCCATGCCGATACGCGAGAGCGCGGCATGGAGCGGTTCCCAGAATGGCAGCATGCCGGTGATGGACCGTAGCTGCAGTGTCATCGCGCCATCGCCTTGAGGGGTAAACCCGAAATCAACAAGCGCTTGGGTGGCCGCCGGCGGATTACCGCGTCGCGGTTTTAAGGTTAACGTTTCAAAACCGCGGTCTGCTAAAAATTGCGCAAGCACTTTAAAGAACTGTGTTCGCATATGCCGGCGTTCCCTATCCTCTGGAAACACGGCTTTTAGATCAAACTGGGTGGGTCCCAAGAGGAGCGACGTGGGATTTTCCCTGGTTATTTCCAACGTAAACAGTGGTTGTCCCTCCATCGTGTCGTAAACGATATTTAGTGTACTTTCTGCATTGATCGTTGGTTTTAAATGAATCGGTATGCCAAATGGGGGTACCAGTTTGGAAAAATCGCTGTCGCGCAACCAGAGAGTCCCCTGAAGCTCGGCATCTGGAACTTCCGGGTGAGAAGCGCCATTCCAGTACCAGTCCACCTTATACGGACCCTGTGTTGACTGCAGGAAATTCGTGTCTTCGATTATCCGGGCGTGTTGTGCATCAAAAACAATCACTTCATCGCCATCGTCTCCGGAAATCACAACCCCATCATGTCCTTGCTTGATCAAGTAATTCCGATAAGACTCTTTCTGTTGGTCTGGGGTGCCCGGCAGCCACTCCAGCGCTTCTTCGACTTCTGCACGACGTTCAAACCGTTTTGGATTTTTCAGGTCCACCTGAACGCGAAGAACCGCTGGGGGCGATCCGCGCAGCATCGCGCGATCGTGAGCCATCAATTCCGCAGAGATTTTCGAGCTATGAAGATAGACCCCGTCCCCTAACCACCGCCGGCTGGAGCTTGTCGAGAGCATCGTAAAACCCTCGGCTCTGATCTTGGTGGCTGAGGCAGAATCGGTTCCGTGGTAGAGCGTCTGGGTGTAGGAGCCCTCCGGTGTATCAGCAATAGCCAGAGGTCCAGGTTGAACACGATTGAAGACGTGCAAGTTATGTGTCGTATGCGGGGGGATGATATCGTGCGCGGCGAGCTGTATGGCGGTGATGACCGTTGGAGTTAGGAGCCCATTGGTTTCGGCAATGCAGTCCAGGTAAACATCTTCTAAGGGTTGGAGCCAGTCTCGGATGGTTCGAAGGAAAGAATCGCGATCCTCCGCTTTCAGGGGTTGCGGTGAGGAATGACCCGCGTAAAAGGCCAGAGCATGTGCGTTAAGAAACGTTTGTGCGAGAGACTTTAAAAACGCCTTAAAGTGTTCGATCGAACGTAGCTCTTCCGGCATATCCCCCGATTCCAATCGGCTCACCAGGGCCTTTAAAGGGGCGACAAAATAGTGCAAGGTTTCTTGTTCGGGGATGATGCGCGTTGCGATATCGAAGGCTAAGCGAGCAAAGTCTCCTTCGTCAGCCATTCGATCCAAGGACCCCATGACCCCTGGTCCCAGGACTTCGTATGCCCAATCCGAATCTAGGGCAAACCAGGCCTTATGGCCACGCTCAGCTCCTTCCAAAGCACCGACCATAGCCGCCGCATAAAGATCGGTCCACCAATGCCCTTGGGCAATGGCCAGAGAGGAAACCTTTTTCATGACGATCGCATAGACTTGAAAATCAGATGAACGAAGGTTGAACAAGAAAACTTTACCATCCACTAAAATGGTTGCCGTGTTGGCTTCTATGTCTACCGTTTGAATGGTTCCAAAACCGTTTCCAATAATTTGAACCGGAAGCCCAGGTCGTAACAGAGAAGGCGCTTGGCGCCAATTCATCCAGCGGTATTCCACGGAATCCATGACCGATATGGCGGCGTGTAAGTTATTTGTTTGGAGAAATTTTTTAAATACAAGGTGGAGAATCTGGTCATACGCCTGTGTGCCGGCGCCATATTGCATTTCTAAAGTAGGGATTAGATATTGGCACAAATCCTGTGTTTGCTGAGGCGTGAGCGAACGCAAATGATTTTTCAGGCCGATCCTCGTAAACCGTTTTCCTAGAGCGGTGTATCCCGCCACGACCAACTCTCCTCGCGTCCACCTATAACACGTATAGATGGGATGGTCGACAGGCTGACGATTGACACGCAGGAGCTTGTGAAGAAACGGTTCCACATAAATTCCATTCCCCATGGCAACCCAGGGCAACCAAATCTCAGTGCCTTCGCTGAGAACAGCCTGTTTGCTTTTAGTAAGAGCGGATTTCTTGCTGGTAAAAATGGACCCTTTAATTCCGTCTCCTTCTTTCCACGGATTCGTAGTAGCGGTTTGATTTGGATCTATATACAGTGCCATCCAGCGCGAAGCCAGCGGCTGCTCTTCGGGATCTAAGCTTTCGAAACGAGTGGCAACATAGCCTGCTTCACGCCGGTTTTGTTCGTTGCGACGGTCTTGAGCCCATATGGCTTCGATGCGCCAGGCCTTGCCCAGAATGGCATTCCCTGTCCAGATATTGATCGAGTCTCCAAGCGTTTTAATTTCGTGGTTTTGATTGTCACTACCAAGAGGGCCCATTCGGATCGTCGTCCATCGGGCCTTTTTCCATCGCAGGGCGTTATCTTTTCGAACATCCTTAAACGCGCTGTCGATAAGCTGGAAGGTCTCATCTCCTTTGCGCCGGCCTTCAATAAGGATCATTTTCTTTTTTTGTCCTGTCGCTGACCATGAATCCTTTTCTCTTTTGTAAAGGTAGGCGTGGGTGAGTGTAAACGGTTCAAGGCCCTTGGGTGTGGCCGTGAAGAACGCTTCAGAAAGACTCCCCTCCCACTCCTCCCCGAAATTGGCGACCTTCGCTTGTCCAAAGGCGCTGAGGGATCCCGCAGAGCGTAGAATACGTCCCTTGATTTTGATGTGCTGAACCCCTTGTTTGCGAAGGGCTTTCAGGTCCAGAATAGGAGTTACTTGGGGAGCACTCGTTAGGAGAGAGCTTGTTCCATCCGCATGGAGGTCCCATAGGGTAACGAAGGGAATCCAGGGGCCTTGTTGCCCTTCAATCAGCGTGTTGGGATAAATATCCGTAGCAAAGTATCGGTCAGAGTTTTTAGAAAGACGAAAAACAAAGTCCCCTGTGCCTATTCCCAAAGGTCCTTTGTAGCGATTCCCTAAGACGTTGACCGATGTCCCCTCTAACGGGATTTGAGGAATGCGTAATTCTTCATAATTTTCATTCGCCCATGCGGCCAGTTGTTCTTCACCCGCAGGATGGGAATAGTCGTAGAGAAGCTCCCATTTCGTTGCTTTGTGCTTGCGCCCCCACACTTGTCGAGGCGTGGTTTCTGTCTTCTTTGTAAGGTATGCAGGAAATTGAACGCGTTTTTCCAAGACAGCGGCTGCTTTTTGAAAGCGACTCATGAGATCGGGCGTCGGTGTTTTTGTCTTGTCCTTCAGGAGATTACGGATATTCCCGGAGGTCGTTCCAACTTCGGACGCCATCATTTCTAAGGGGAAACGTTTAGAATCCAATAGCGATTGTATGCGATCTCGGATCTCTCCCCATTTTTCGTTCGCGGTTGGCTCTGCCTTAAGTTTTTCTAATCCACTACGCATCTTGATGAGCGTTGTGGCAAGAACGTTCGTCTGTTTGCCTAAAATAATATCGCTCAAGGTAGATGCATTGATGCCGATAAGGTGCGCAGCCGTAGCTTGTGTGTGACCGCGTACATACTGCGCCTTGATCCCTTCAATAACGGAGGTCAAATCATCGTGGAAAGGGGACGTTCCCCCTAATGTTCCAGAGGGCAGATCTTGGTTAGGAGCCTGCGCCATAGCGAGTAAGCGGTCATGAAATGGATCGGTCTGCGGACGGTGCATCAACATCAGTTGATCGCCGGTGACAAGCACGGGATTCGGCAGCAGGGATACGAGGGCGGTGCTCACGGCGTTGAAAGCCTTCTTGTTTCGGGCTGGACGCTCTTTGCGAGCGGGCAGTGGTGGCATCTCGTAATGAGCATCGCGAGGCGACCCTTTTGGCCAGACAAATTCCACTTCGTCATCTCTCTTAAATGGAGTATCCAGTGCGACCGAGGAAACGGAAGCCCCGTTAACGCGGATTTTAGGTGCCGGCCCCTCTGGGAGTGTCCACATCTCAATAAGGTGTCGGGGTGTAAATGCCAATCCCGGGGCGGCGGTCCAGGTTTCTTGGCGACCATGAGGACCTTTGCGAACAATTTTTATCGGTCGGAACAACACCGAGGCATTATTGGGATCGCTCGATTCCCCTCCCATGTCTTCGAAAAAGGCACGTCGCTTTTCATTCTTGGGATCCACCAAATGGGCCGTAGCACCCGCCGCATGCCGGGCTAATTGCGGATGAAACACAAGCAGGAGCATTTGCTGGGCTAGTTTTCGATTGGGAGTAGCCCCAAAGAAGGGCTCGTGATACATGGCCGTGTCATCCCACCCTTTCGTAAATTCCGCTTTGAAGACCGGTTCAGATGCGCGCCGGGGATCATAAATAGTAAATGTGAAGAAGAGCGCTAAATCACCACGTCTTTTTTTGATGATGACAAAAGCCCCTTCTTTCCATGGGAAAGGCAAGCCATTGGGGAGTGGCTTGAACTCGGTACCCGTGAGATCTTCCCTCAACTGTTCCAAAATGACAGGAAGATACGTGCTCGCATGGGGGTGAAGTTGCCGGAATCTTTCTGAGGGATGACGAAGTTGGGAGGCCCATAGACGGAAGTAACTGTGGCGAATGTCTTTCATGATCTCCAAGGCTTCGGCTGTGGCTTCCAGTTCAGCGGCCCAATCCACGCGGTCCGTCATCTGGGCTTCTTGCGCAAAAGCCAGCAATGCGACAAACGCCTTCACAATAAAGACTGGCGACTCCTTCTTCGATCGGGCTAAATCAAGTTGCTGACTTAAGTAGGGAGTACGGTCTGTGTAGCGCCGGTATCGGAGTGCGACATCATTGAGAACCATGTGTGGCGCTATAGCGGCAAGTAATGTCCCAAAAAACGGTCCGTGAGAAACCATTGGAATAAAGGCGATCAAACTCGTGGCTGCTGTGAAACTGGCCCGTAAGAAGGCAGGAAAAAACCCTTTATCTCCAAGTCGCAGAATGTTCCATTCCCAGCCGTTCCATTTATAGATACCAAAGAGATGGGACACAGAAATCAGCAGAACCGAGCCAATGAAAACTGCAGGCGAGTCTGGAAATAAGTGTGCTGTGGTCGCCAGAGAGGCTCCTTCCAGCACCGCTCCCAGAAGAAGATGTGTTCGTACGGACAAATCTGGGAAAATCTTTTGCCAAAGGCCGGCCGCCGTACCGGGGGTGACAGAAGGATGGAGGCGTATGACGCGGTTATTGCCTTTCCCTAAAACGTATGTCGTCACCCAGTCCAGCGCGGGTTCGAGAGCCTGCGACTGGAAGGCGGAAGACGTGATACGTGGTACGTGATAC